>NZ_AP023189.1:4831428-5132857 GCF_012767755.2 Pseudomonas tohonis | reverse complement strand
GCCCGCAGATAGCGGTGCATGGTGCGGATCTTCAGCTCGACTGTGCAGTAGCGAGTGACCGGGTTCGGCAGGTACTGGCGTTTGCGGATGGCGGCCTCGAATGGTTCGCCGTCGCGACTGGCGCTGGCGAAGTCCACAACGTGGTAGCCCGGCTCCGTGTCTCGAAACTCCAGCCACACGATGGTGATACCCCAGACCTCGCCGCAACGCCGGACAAACTCGAGAGTCTCCTCACGCTCCTTGCCAGTGTTGGCGAAGCAGATGATCAGCCAGCGCGCGATATCCTCTGCGGTATTCGACTGGAGCACCATCCAGAGCATATAGGCGCTGGTGCGTCCGCCGCTGAAGCTGAGGCAGGTCGGCCCCGTCAGCTTATAGGGATTCATGCTTTCTCCAGGTCGTCCTACTCCATTCCGCTGGTGCGGATGGATGGGGTGGGTATGGGAGGGGTTGTGACGGGCAGTTCCGCATGTGAGATAAATGAGAGCTCACTGCTGGTACGGAACTGATTTATGGAAACATTGAAGGGCGCTTTAACTGCTGGGGTATGCGTTAGCTCGATAGTTTCATGCGCGTGCTGGGCACGGTCGGCTACAGCTCATGTGCCCCCCGTTATCCCCGGGACACGCATCGTTTGGACCGGCAAAGACGGCAAGGAAACTGACCTCCCGGCCACAATCGAGATGCAGTCGAAGTGGAACAAAATCGCGGCTGTTTTCGCATCAATCGCCGCTCTGCTGCAGGCGGTTCAGGTCGTGCTTCCCTAGTTTGCAGTCGCGACACTGGCTTGCTGGCCTGAAGTAAGCTAGGTTCGGATGCTCGGCGTGGAGCCGGATCAAGGAGCGAAGATGCGACACAACAGCGACGGTACCGTCACCTTTGAGGTAGACGACTTTGTGGGCGACATGCTCACGGGGAAAGAGCGCTTCGGCGTAGTGATTGAAGTTGTCGGTGAAAACCTGATTGTTTCGGCGGATGGTAGCCGCAAAGGCACCTGGGAAGTTCCGGAGAGCAGCGTTTTCCCTGGATAATTACCGCCCCTCCGGAAATTTGATGTTGAATCTGGAACACACCCGCTTGAACATCCCGAAGCTGAGGCCCGACGCCCGTCTGGCCTCATGCTTTGTAAGTCCTATGGCCAGATAGGCCTTCAGCTTCTCCGCATGCACTTCGTACTTGATCAACAGCTGACCGGTACGGCCATCGGGAAAGCAAATTCCATACTCCTCGGCGAGGCGAGCCAGGCGTTTCCTGTCTATTCCTAGAAGTCTGGCCACTTCTGCGTTGTGGTAGCTCTGAGCGAGCCTGCGCAGCTCGACCACCAGAGCGCGATCTTCCTCCGCACGCTTCTCCTGCTTGGTGCGCTCACGCTCTGCCTTCTCGAGTTCTTTCAGCTCGCCTCGGGCCCTGGCCAATTCGTAGCGCCGCGGAAATCGCTCGGGGTCGATCCCGGCTGCGCTCCCCAGCATGGCCACCTGCTGCTCGTGGCTGCGGATGCATCCTGTGGAGAGCATCACGCCACCTGCTGCGCCTGGCGGCGCTTGAAGCCGAGGACACACAGGTTGCCACAGAGCTTGGCGAAGATCGGATCGGTATAGCCGTAGCGGCGGGCGAGGGCGGCGGTGGCGCGGATGTTCTTGCCGGCGAACTCTTCGATGTCGGCGGCGGGTTGCTGGCGCTGCTGCATGTCATTCTCCTTGGCGAAGCAGTTGGGTGAAGTGGAAGGCGTTGCGAAGGGAGTTGGTGACCTCGCGACCGAAGTCGGCCCAGGCCCGCCAGGTGCCGGCGGCCCACTCGATGCAGAGCACGGTGAGCCCGTGGCGGTTGCGCACGCGCACCGGCTTCCTGTCGCGGAAAGCCTGGGCCATGGCGGCGCGCACCTTGGCCAGGAAAACGGGGTTCATGATCGAGGTGGCGGTCAGCACGTCGCTCTCCTGGATGTTGGGTTGATGGGTGGCCGGATGCCCCGGTGGCCAGCCGGTCGTTGCCGCGCGCGGCGTCATGCGTTGCGCGGTGGCGCCCCGTGTCGGTTCGGGGAACTGGGGCTATGCGTAGCTGTTGACCTCGTCGCTGGCGTGCGCCTTGTGGCGCCTCAGGGGGCCGCTGTAGCGGTGAACGAAAGCGCACTGGCGGATTGCTTCATCCGGCCCGATAGAGCTGGCCACAGAGGTGCGGTCAGGCCAGGCACAGAAGACAACCTCTCCAATCACCTCGCCATCGACGTAGCAGGCGGTGGTAATGCCGGCGCTGCTTCCGGTGTGCTTGATCGTTTCGAACAGTTCGTACATGGCCGAACTCCTGGTTGGTGTGGCTGCATGGGTTGGGTGATCTGGCCGGTTCTGAACCCGGCTTGCCGTCCGGTATGACGAGGCGTTTGGACGGCCTATGCCTCCTGGTGCATCAGCTGCACATCGCGACTCCGCGACCTCAGATCACCCACCCATGCAGCCAGGGCGGTTGCCCTGGCTTGCCGCTAGCGGCGCGGTGCGTCCCGTTGCGGCCCGCCGGCGGTGGGGCCGGCCACCTCGGCGACACTGATGCCTTCGCCGACTACTTCCAGGCGCCCTTCATCGAACCATTCGCCGTGCTGGAAGCTGCCACCCTCCTTGACCGGCGGGACGAGCACGTACTGGTTGCATCCGGTCAGATACTGGGCGCGCCCAGTGATGACGCCCTGGAAGCCCGTCACCTTGTCTTTGGCCAACTTGCCGAGTTCGATCATTTGGATTCTCCGTCTTGGTTGCGCCCGATCGGGCGGTGGTGTTCATCCCAAAGCCGCCTCAGCGAAGCGGCTTCAGTGATGCTTTCCGGTATGCGTTCTGGCCGACCCGATCTGTCGGCAGGGCTTATTGCTGCATTGGCTGTTTCCTCCTTTGGCTTGATGGTTGAGAGCTCTCCGGTATGGAGCAGGTCGATCCCTCTTCGGGGCCTGGGCCTCGATTCCCCTGGGCCGTGGTAGCCGGTGAGACTCCGGCTTGTGTGCCGGCGGTGTTCTGCTGGCGTGAGCTAAATATGTACCAATGGTTCATATTGAGTCAAGAACCAAAAGTACATATTTCTCAAACTGAGGGGCTTAGAGGGAGAGGGAGTTATCAGCAGTGATTGCTGAACCAGGCAACATGGATGCTGCCGTCTGGGCGGTGGGTGAGGGCTACGCCCTCGGTGTCGCGGATTTCTTCGAGGAGGCGATCCCAGTCGGAAGAACTGTCTGAGGGCTCGCGATAGATCACTGCCTGGTGCTCGACCTGGGCGCGCGGGGTGCTCAGCAGGAGCTGAACACGGCGGGTGAGGTGGTAGTAGCTGCTCTGTTCAGGGCGCTGAAGCGCTTCTTCTGCCATCGTTACTGCTCCTTGGCTGTATATACATACAGTATTTCGGCAGATGATGGCCTTTCAATACGGGGCAGGGTTCCACCTTGGTACACGTGTAAACTTTTTTGACAGGTTCAGTCCCGCTCTGGCGCGAGAACGGTCTCGCGCCAGTCCCGGAATTCGTATTTGGGCGGGACGACGCAGCGAAGGGTTAGCGGAGCCAGGCCGGGGCGAATGACCTGCAGTTTCTCGACTCGGCCAACCACATTCAGGTCGGCGTCCTTCATCTGGTAGTGCCAGGCTCCGTCGACCCAATCGTGCCAGATGACGCCGAGGCGGTTGTAGGTCAGGCCCGTGATGTAGCCTTCCAGGACGGTGCCCAGCAACTGGTCACCGTCCAGCAACTCGTAGTAGAAGTTGGGGTTGAAGTAGACATCCGCGGCGATCCCTTCCTCGACGTGGAACGAGTAAGCGCCCAGGGCGCGCGTGACCAGCTCCTGGCGATGCCCAAGGCCGATCACGCCGGAGTGGTAGAACTCATCAATGATCTCGAGCAGGGCCTGGTAGTGAGCGTCAGGGCTGTAGCGGAAGGTGTGATCGTCATCGAGGGCACCATTCCATTGGTCGAGCAGGAATCGACGACGTTCTTCAAGGTGGCGTTTGTTCATGATGCGGAATGGATAACTGTATGAATATACAGTATCCGCCCGCCGCCGCAGTTCAGCCACTCTCACCCGACGGGCAGCGCCTCCGCCTGATCACCCAGGCCCTACAATGCCCGCTCCATTCAGTAGTAGGTGACGCCATGATCCGCAACCTCGCCGAGCTCCACCCTGATGAGCGTGCCGCCATGGAGCACGAGAAGGCCCAGAGCTACCTGTTCTGGCAGCAGAACCTGGAGCGCGCGAAGGGGGAGGCGGCGAAGATCAGGGGCGAGAAGGACCGCAAGAAGGGGAAATGGGCGGAGTGGGCGCGTGCCGAGATCGCAGCCCTCCAGCCTGATCAGTACCGCTCGATGGTTGAGCGCGAGGTCAACCGCCCCTAGATCAGCTGCGCGGGAAGGGGATCCACCAGCTGCGGCCCCTGGTTGCGCACGTTGCCCACGGCACGATCCACCCGATACCACTCGAACACATCGGGCCCCTCGCCGGCGGCCAGCATCTCCTCGGCGCGCTCGCGAGGTGTAGCCGGGTCCAGCCATTCCCGGGCGAGGGCAGGGGAGAACGCCACGGGCCTGCGGTCATGCACATCGACCATGCCGCCCAGGGCGTCGGCAGTGATGATCACGAAGCCGTCGGAATCTTGCGGCTCGTCGTGCACCTGGCCGATCGAGGCGCAGAGGGTAGGGGTGCCATCCCGCCGCCGGATGAAGTACGGCTGTTTCCGCTTCTCGCCCTCGTCGACCCATTCGAACCACCCTGACACCGGGCAGAGCATCCGGTTGGGCCAGATGGACCTGAAGAACGGGCCATGCGCCACTTTCTCGGCTCGTGCGTTGATCGGCGCCGCTCTATCCTGGGCCCAGTGCGGCCTCCATCCCCACCGTGCCGGCGCTACCCGCGCATCGTCCTCGAGAGGCAGTACGACCTGCACCTGGGTGGTGGGCGCGACGTTGTAGCGCGGCTCCAGCGGCGCCCCTGGCGGGAGGTTGTGGATGTTCAGGAGGTGGTAGATCTCGGCCCAGGACATGAACTGGGCGACGCGTCCGCACATGGGATTCCCCTTCATCAGGTGCTGGAAGGGTAGACCAGCGGACGACGTGAACGTGCACCTGGCCTACCTGTCTACCGGGGAGCTACCACCGCCGGAGGTCACGATGTACGAGACGAGTAGAGAACGCCATATGCGCCTGTCGCTGTCCGCTGCAGCGGCGTGGAAGGAGGTGCACGACTTCATGGCGAAGGACCCGGACATGGGCGATGTGAAAAACCAGGACCTGCTGTTCAGGCTGCAATCAGCGGCGGATCAGGCGGCCTGGGCCTACTGGGAGAACGTGGACGAAGAGGATGCGAATGCGGAGCCGGATGAGGTGTAAGGCGGATAGAAAAAGCCCCGCACTGGGAGGGGGCTGCGAATCTACTCAGAATTACTATCAATTGAAGTTGTAACGTGTGTCCGGCCAGCCTCAAAAGTTGATCGTATATTCTGCAGCTGAGTTTGGAATTTTTCCATCTGCCGCCGAGTCTTTTGCTTAAACTCGTCGCTTGCGTTTTTGTCTTTGAGATGTGACTTGCAAATCGCTATAGAAGCCTCTAGAGCTGATATTTGACGGATTAGCTCAGCTGGGTGAGCAATCTTTATATAGAATCTCAAAAGATAGATTGCAAGAAAAGGGGAAAGAAGGCTAACTGCCGCAAGTAGTGCCTGGCTGGCCTTTGGGCTTTCAATAAATGTGCCAATGACTACTGCTAGTGCGTTTAGTGAGCTAGTTGCCAGCGCCATGAACATATTGTTTTTCAAGTGCTAGCCCCTAGCCTGTCCAGTTCTTTCTTACTTAATTCCCTTATTGAAGCCTTCCTGAAAATACTAAACTTCACATAATATGCGGATTCAATTTTTCCGTTGTCATTAATTTGAATAATGGTGTCCCTGGGAAGTACCTTGTACGAAATATACGAAACGGTCTTCCTCAAAAACACAAATGCGAATGGCAAGGTAAAAATCAATACTGCCCACGCCAGTGCTTGAACAATATAAAATATATTCCACATGGTGGCTATTTGCGTTAAGGATTGAATTCGTTAATTACTCTAACGATAGCATATCTGGTGCTTGTTCCACTAACTGTTGTTATATCAGTTTGTTCTATTTGAACGGTGTATGATTTATCTTTCTGGAACTGCTCTTCGTTGGAAGAGATTTTGTTGAGAAAGTCAGCGTCTCTAATTGTGACGCCGTATTCCTGTCCGTCGTTACTCAGCACCTGCCAGCCTCGACGCCCTCTAAAGTTAATCTTAGTAAACTGCACAACTTTCTGGAATTCTCTCTTCTCTTCTTTGTCCACAATGTCAGCGCGGATAGGGGTGAAGTTACGTATTTCTTGATCATCAAGCTTTACAGTAACACCCTCCGCCTCGAACTTTATCGAGGCGTCCTCGCGGCCAGCTAATGGGGCCTGGATTACGTTGTGTAGTGCCTGTCGAATTTCTCGGCTCGCAACTAGCTGAGCAACTTTGTCTGAAGTTTGAATTTGCTCATCGCCAACATATACAGTTGCCGTATTTGTCGCCTTGTCAATTATCACTCTGTCGATTTTCTTGTCCTTGACGCGATCCATAATTCCAATCGCTGAGGCGGCGCCTGCAACAATGGCTCCGGCGCCGATTCCGATGCTCTTGAGAACAGCTACTGTTGTTACTGGATCAGCGAGAAGGGCAAAAACAATCTCTAGGGAACCTTCCTTTGCCGGCGCAACCACTTTCAAGTCTGCCTCAGAGGAGCCATTGCTAACGATATCGGCGGCCTTTGTTATTAGGTCGTTCATACCTATAATCGCCATTCCAAGGTCTCGAGCGTCAATGGTATGACTGGCTAAATCTCCCTTGGCATCGTAGGAGATTGTGAAGACAGTTTCTTGGATGTCTGGCTGTTTTTGAACTTCCATGTAATTGCTCTCTGATAGTTTGTTGTAGTTGAATTTTGTTTGTTACAGCAGCTTCATCTTCGCTTCGCGCACCACACCGATGATCCTGCAGTTGCCGTTGATCTCGATGGGGTTGTATCCGGTATTCAGCGGCTTCAGGTACAGCTTTCCGCCGTCCTGCACCAGCTTCTTGAAGGTAGCCTTCTCTTCGGTATCCAGCTTGGCGACCACCAGGTGGCCTGGCTGCGGCTCGATGCCGGTGTCGACGAGGATCAGCATGCCTTCGGGGATGCTGGGTCCGGAAAGGGAGGTCATGGAGTCGCCCTCCACCTCCAGCCAAAACGCCGGGCCCTTCACCTTGGTGTCGGTCTTCTCGAAGCGATCTTCTGCGCCTGGTTCGTAGGCCTGGATCGCATCACCCCAGCCACCGGCAACGACGCTGCTGACCACAGGGAAGCGGTAGTAGCGGCTTGGCTGCGGCACCAGCTCAGCGTTATCGATCGCCTGGGGAAGGCCTTCGCCGTACTCGAGCCACTCCCGCCGTACGCATAGCTCCTCAGCTATTGCGAGCAGATTTGCTGGGCCTGGAACTGCCTCGCCGTTCAGCCACTTACTGGTAGCTTTCGGGGTCACTCCAGTGATTTTTGCCAAGCGAGCGCCTGCCCCCCATTCGGGAAGGCCCTTGTCTGCCATGGCTTTCTTGAGGCGCTCGGCAAAGCCTGCGCGGAGATCTTCTGTCTGAACCATAGGTTCACTATCGCATTCCCTTGCCTGTACTTTCAGTTCCGACATAATATGTACTTCAGGTTCAGATTCTGGCCCCGGAGGCCGTATGAGCGAATTGAAGAATGCCATCAACAAAGCAGGCGGCCCGGCGGCAGCGGCCAAGGCCTGCGGCAAGAGCGCAAGAGCCATCTACAAGTGGCTCGCCGCAGGAGCTTTGCCTCGCACGGATTTTTCTGGAGAGACCGACTACGCGGGCTGCCTCGCCGCAGCAGCGGCTGCTCGGGGCGAGCCGTTTGAACGCGAGTGGCTGCTGAAGAACGCCAAGCCGGCGAAAGCTGCGTAGGCAGTAAGGGATTCGAAGATGGGGTCGTGTTCGTTCATGGCTCCACGATAAGAGCGGGAGAGCAAGATGACACTGTCCAATGAGCGACACGGCTGCAGCCGGGACCAGGTTCTGGTGGCGCATGCCAACGAGATGATCACGCGGACCGGGTTCAAGAGCCCGAAATTCGCCCACCGCCTGAATCGCTTGGTTGTAGAGGCGCTTGGCGCCCAGGCCCAAGACCGAAAGGTGCCGGATCTGGAGTCGATAGCCGGTGGCGACGGCGCTGAGTTTCTCAAGCAGGCGGATACCTGGCTCAAGCGGGTCCAGCGCTGGCTGGATGGCTCGGTCGACTTCCCTTCCTGGCTCGAAGAGCCCTGGGTCGATGCGCTGGAGCCCGAGTATCGCGAGCGCTGCACCAATGAACTGGCCGCCCGCCACGGCCTGGTTGCTGTCCGCCAGCAGAGCGGGGACGCCTGCCCAGTGATGGCCTTCGGTCAACTAGTAGGCCACCTGGGCTCGACCGTTGAAGCCTGCGGCGTAGTTCTGGCTGACGGCAAGATCGATGCACTGGACCACCAGCACCTCCCGCAGATGGTCGAGTCGCTCCTGGCTGCTGAAAGCCGCTGCGCCGAGTTGCGTCGGGTGGCTGAGAACGTGATCGCCGACCTTCGCCAGGCCAACCTGAAGGTGGTCTCGTGAGCACCGTAATCATGTCGGCCTGCTGGCCGCTCCAGGGGATGACCGCAACCCAGAAGGCTGTGCTGATCTCGCTGGCGGACAACGCCAATGACGAAGGAGTGTGCTGGCCTTCGGTGTCGAACATATCGCTGCGCACTTGCCTGTCGGAGCGTGCGGTGCAGGGGGCTATCAAGTGGTTGTGCAGCGTGGGGGCCCTGGCCACCAGTGACCGCACCGGCCGCTCCACTGTGTACACGGTTACCCCCGAAGCATATGCACCCCCGCAGGAGCTGCACCCCCGCAGCAAATGCACCCCCGCATATGGTGCGGGTCTACCCCCGCAGGAGCTGCACCCCACCCCCGCAGATACTGCACCCCACCCCCGCAGCAGCTGCACCCAGAACCGTAATAGAACCAAAAGAGAACCGTCAGAAGAACCGCAATCCTCTTTGCCGACCGTCCCGGCCGGCCAGCGGAAGGCCAAGCGGCCGACCAAGGCTCAGAGCCAGGAAGCGGAGCTGGCTCGCCAGGAAGCCTGCAGGGCGATCTGGAATGCCTACGCCATGGCCTACTTCGATCGCTACGGCGCCAAGCCGGTGCGCAACGCCAAGGTCAACGCCCAAGTGCCGGCCCTGCTGAAGCGCCTCGGCGCCGAGGAAGCCCCGGCGGTGGCCGCCTACTTCGTCGGGATCAACGACGCCTACCTGATCCGCAGCTACCACGAGTTCGGCCAACTGCTGGCCAAGGCCGAGGCCTACCGCACCGCCTGGGCTACCCAGACCCAGGTCACCGGCCGTACCGCCCAGCAGGCCGAGAAGACCCAGGCCAACCTGAGCGCAGCCCAGGCTGCCCTGCAGGTCCAGCGCGAGAGGAGGGCAGCCAGTGCTAACGCCTGACCAGGAAGACCAACTGCTGGTGTCGCTGTTCGCCACCGCTGAGGCGATGGGGCAAGAGCTGACCCAAGCCGCCGGCCTGATGATGATCGACGACCTGAAGGGCTACCCGGAGCCGGTGGTGGTCGCGGCGCTGCAGGCCTGCCGCAGGGAACTGACCGGCAAGCTCACCATCGGAGCGATCCTGCAGCGTGTGCAGGCCGCAGATGGCCGCCCTGGGCGGGATGAAGCCTGGTCCATCGCCCTGGCCGCCTCCGACGAGTTCGAGTCGGTGATGCTGACCGAGGAGATCCTGGCAGCGCTGCAGGTGGCCAAGCCCAGCCTGGATATGCGGGACAAGGTCGGCGCCCGGATGTCGTTCCTCAGCGCCTACGACCGCCTGGTGGAGACGGCGCGCCGAGAGGGCAAGCCGGTCAAGTGGTCGCTCTCCATCGGCTACGACCTGCAGCGTCGGGCCTTGGCGGTGGAGCAGGCGGTACTGCTGCAGCGTCTTCCCGCGCCGGTTGGCCAGCAGCTGCTCGCCGACCTTCGCGAACAAGGCGTACCGGTGAGCCAGGACGGAGCCGCCATTGCTGGCCTGCTCACCGGGCGCACCGGAAACCCATCCCCCCAGCTCCGTGAGCGCCTCCTGGAACTGAAGAAGTCCCTGGCAGAACAGAAGGGCGCCCGCGCCCGAGCGCGCCGCGAAGAGCTCAACCAGTACGACGAACGCCTGAAGGCCCGGCACGCGGCCCGGATGGCTGAAGCACAAGGAGCCGACCATGGCTGACAATCTGCGCTGGCGCCAGAAGCGCGACCGCGACCACAAGCTGATCAACGACTGCTGGGTGACCGAATGCGGCTACACTATCGCTATCTGCCGGCTGCCGAACAACCGCTACACGATCACCGCCCCGGGCGGCAGCGCTCCGTTCGCCTACACCAATGAGCGTGACGACATCACCCCGCTGATCCTGGCTCACAAGGAAGCCCAGGCGGTGCCGGCATGATGCAGGGAAGAGCAGTAACCGCCGAACAGAAGCGCTGGCACGACAAGCTCGTGAGCGAGGTCGGCTGCATCGCCTGCCGCGCGGACGGGCGCCTGGGCAACACTCACTGCAGCATCCACCACATCGGCGGGCGCACGAAGCGGGGCGCGCACTGGAACGTCATCCCCCTGTGCGGGCCGCACCACCAGACCGGTGGCGAGGGTGTCGCGCTACATCACAACAAAGCGCGATTCGTAGCGCGCTACGGTCGAGAGGACGACCTCCTCGCCGAGTGCGCCAAGATCCTCGCCACCGAAGGTCACGACATCCCCGCCGGCTTCCTGGCCTGGCTGGATGGCGACGAGGTGATGGCGTGAGGCGCGGGCGCGGGATCAGCCCGCTTACCCACAAGCGCCACCCGGACGGCTACACGGTGAACCTGAAGATGCACGACCCAGAGCTGGTGGCGATGGGCTGGGTGCGGGTGGAGCAGTACCGGCACGAGAAGGGTGGCCACGCGGTGATCGCCGAGTTCGGCACCCAGGACGGCTTCCCGTGCTGGATGTACAGGACCCGAATGGCGGACGGCCGGAGCTTCGGCGTCTTCCCCACCGCCATTGGCGCGGCCAAGTGGATCGAGCGCGAGCTGGCGCGGGAGGTGGCCCATGTCGGGTAAGCGCCTGGTATCGACCCACGCCTTCCGCCGCCCCTCCGTGGACTACGAGGGGAAGGAGCAGGCCTCCCTGTTCAAGTGGCTGGCCCTCCAGCACCCGCAGGCTTTCAAGCTGGCCTATCACGTCCCGAACGGCGGCCATCGCGTCAAGGCAGTCGCCGCGAAGCTGAAAGGGCAGGGCGTGAAGGCCGGCGTCAGCGACATCGTGCTGCCGATGGCCAGGGGCGGCTACTTCGGCCTGTACATCGAATTCAAAGCGACCCCTCCTCACGACTCACCCGTGACTGAGAGCCAGCAGTCGTACCTGATGAGCGTAGAGCTGCAGGGATACATGGCCCTGGTGTGCAGAGGGATCAACGAGGCGATCGAGGTCATCAACGGCTACATGGCCATGCCGCCCACTCAGGCGGTGAAGGGGTGATTCCGAAGCGTCACGGGCCAGGCAGGAGGTTGGAGGTTATCGACCTGGCGGCCTGCCCCGATTGCGCAGGGCAGGGATGGACCAAAGGCCTGTTTCACGACCTCCAGTGCAACACCTGCGGCGCGTCGGGGATGGTGAGCAAGGAAACAGGCGAGGCACTGCCCGCCGAGGTGTTGGTGCTGCAACTGCGCCTTCGCCTCAACCAGCGTGACCGCCGCCTGGCGCAGCTTGAAGGCACTCAGCAGAGCAAGGGCGGCCCGCACGATGATTACAGAGGAAAGAGGAACCCCGCCGGGATCGGCGGCGGCAATTGGACCGGAGATTAAGGGGGAAGACCATGGTTTACGCATCAGTACTCGCCGCGGTGGTTTCCGCTCTCGCGGCTGAAACGATCGACAACACGGCCAAACAGGCATGGCAGAAGCTCTATAGGCCTGGCCACGAGGATGGGCACGACTTCGCCACGCTGATGGGCACCGATGGAGCTGGCCTGAACCGAACCGACGTGGACTGCTGGGTATTTGCCCGCCTGCACAGTCAGCTCAAACCCAGACACTGGGATGTACTTGCCGCTCGGTACGGCACCCACAAGGGAAGGAAGGTGGCTGCTATCGGGCGGCTCTGCCCGCTGATCCCGAGCCACGCGCCGAAGCTGTTCGTTCAGAAGGCGGTGACGGCATGGGCCATCCCGCAAATGAAAGGTGTGGATGGTAAGCGTTCGTGCGACATGATCGTGCTGCCCAAGAGCTTCTACGACATGAACACTTGGGATCTGGACGCCAGGCCCGAGCAAACTCGCCGGCGCTGGAGGGGAGATGTCCGCAAGCGTCTGGATGAGATGGTGGAGGAGGCGCTCATCGCCGCAGGTGAGATTCTGGAGGCAGAAGGGGTGCTGTTCACGGAAGCTGCGTAGTGGGTTGCAACCCGTGAGCGCATGAGCGATATTAAACCCATCCTGTCGATCTTACGCGTTGCGAGGACCGACTCCGACAAAGCCCTGGCCATCCTGCCGGGGCTTTTTCGTTTCTGGCGCATAGCGCCCATCTTGCTCTGCGCTGCTCCCCTCATCAGCAGCAGCGCCCTTGCCCCGCCCGGGGCCTTTTATTCATGGAGAGACCTATGGAACCGACGTCGACTGCGGCGGGTGCGGTATTCGCCAAGTATGGCGTCGCGATCGCCGGCTTCGCTGGCGCCGTGCTCTCGCTGAGCTTCCTGAAGGGGCTCACTCGCAAGGAGGCTGGGCTGGCCGTTCTCACCGGCTTCGGCTCTGCTGTATTCACTACGCACTTCGTCATCAACTACTTCGGGCTTCCGGCAGACGCCGATTCCCGCAACGGTGTGGCCTTTCTGATCGGCCTGCTGGCGATGAACATCATCCCAGCCATCAAGGCCGCGGCGGAGCGGTTCACGCCCACCAGAGGCACCTGACCATGATCAACTCCTTGCTGATCGGCCTGGCTGCGCTGCTGTGCATCCTGGTCGTACTGGCTGCGCTGGATTACCTGCGCGCCGTGAGCGTCTACGAGCATCCTGTGCTGTGCCTGTCGTTCTACCTGGTGGCCATCGGTGCGTTCGGCGGACTGGTCGTGACAATCAAAACCTGGCACTTCGACCCCTATAGCGCCCTGGTGCATTCGGGGCTGCTGCTCTTCGCGTTCGTTAAGCGCCGGCACATCTTCCGCGACGAGTGGGGATGGACCGGTGCTGAACGCAGAAGGAGCTGATCATGCTTGGCTATATGACTGCCCAAGAGGCAAAGCGCCTTGGTTTCACCCACCACGGCAAGTACTACGGCATCCCGGTGTGGGTAGGTGATCCTCATGGGAATTGCATGGTCGCCACCAAGTGGGCGCCGCTCGAGCTGCTCATGAGTCTGTGGCATCACGTCGAAGGCCTGTGCCATGCCATGCGGGGTACCGAGCCGACCTTCATGTTTCTGGTTGGCCGGGAGATCGAGTAGGCCATGATTTCGGTCAAGCCGACTGGTCTCGACCAGGCGATGGCTCGGCTCACGGACCTGGAGCGCAATCAACTCCCGTTCGCCACTGCTCTCGCCCTGACGCGTACCGCCCAAGTGGTGGCCGAGGACATCCGCGCCGAGATGGGTGTGGTTTTCGATAGGCCCACGCCAGCCACGCTCAACAGCCTCTACATTCAGTCCGCCACCAAGCAGAAGCTCGAGGCTCGGGTATGGATCAAGGATGGCCGCGGCGTGAACGGCAAGGGCAACGTGGTCGGACGTGAAGGTGCATGGGGTAAGGGTAGGGCAGCATCAACCTGGCTCACCCCTGAGATCTACGGCGGCCCTCGCAGCGACAAGGGCATCGAGAAGATGCTCAGGCGTAAGGGAGTGCTGAAGCAGGGCCAGTACATCGTTCCGGGAAACCGAATGGAGCTGGATGCCTACGGCAACATCCCCAAGGGCACGCTGAACAAGATCATTTCCGGCGCCTCGCTCTTCACTGAGGAGGGCTACAGCGCCAACGCCACAGGCAGCAAGCGCAGCAGGGCCAAGGGCAACGCCAAGCGCTACTTCGTCATGCACAACGCCAAGCGTGAGCCGTTTGCAGTAGCGGAGCGCACAGGCTCGGGCAGGTCAGGGCTGCGTGTAGTGCTGGCCTTCGCGGGGCGCACGCCGCGCTATCGCAAGACCCTCGACTTCTTCGAGATCGCAGAGCGAACGGCTCAGCGCGAGTTGCCTCGACAGTTCGAACTCGCGATGGCGCAGGCCATGGCCACCCGGCGTCGATAGGCTGGGCCTATGGGTCTTGGGTCCTCCCGGACGGGGTGGCCTATGAGGGTAATTCGAGCCCCGCTTTCACACTATGTATGACCGAAAATCAGAGGTTGGTTGTTGTTTAGTCATGGCCAAAAACGAAACAACCAAGCCTCGGGGCTGCTTGAACAAATCCGAGATGGCTTCAAGCCTCGGGATTTCTCCGCAAGCCTTTGATAAATGGGGCGTCGAGCCAGTTGCCCGGATGGGTCGTGAGGCCTTCTATCTGGTGCAAGATGTGGTTGAAAACCGCGTTCAACACGCACTGCGGAAACAACAACCTGGCCATGTCGATGGCGAAGGTGTAGATCCGCTGATCGAGTACAAACTGAACGTCGAGCGGTTGCGACTTACCGCCGCCCAGGCCGACGCCAAAGAGAAGGAAAACTTGGTCACGGACAAGCAACTTGTCCCGGCCCCATTTGCCACGTTCGCCTTGGTCAAGCTGGCCGCCCAGGTCGGTTCGATCCTGGATACCGTCAGCAAGACGTTGCGGCGCAAGCACCCCGATATGGATTCCCGGCACCTCGAGTCGCTCGAGCGGGAGCTAGCCATGGCGCGCAACGCTGCCGCCGAACTTGGCGAGCACCTCCCGGAATATCTTGATGAGTACCTCGAGTCCCTGGCTGAGTAACTTCCGCAAGGCGATCAAGCTCGGGCTCGCTCCGCTCTACAAGGAGCCACCTCAGACTGCGGTGGAATGGGCCGATGCCGACAACGGCTTCTACATGTCGGCCGAATCGTCCTATCAGGAGGGCAAGTGGATCACCGACCCCGTGCAGCGGGCGATCCTGAACTGCATGGGCAACGACCTGATCCGGACGCTGAACCTGATCAAGTCCGCCCGCGTCGGCTATACCAAGCTGCTCGTGGCGAATATCGGCTACAAGATCCAGCACAAGCGCCGCAACGTGCTGGCGTACACCCCGACCGACCCTGACTCCGAAGAGTTCTCGAAGCGCCACATCAACGGCCTGATCCGTGACGCCCCCCTGCTTCTGGAGCTGGCTCCGTGGTTCGGCCGCAAGCATGCGGACAACACCATCAATGCCAAGCGGTTCGCAAACCGGAAGATGCTGTGGTGCCTGGGCGGAAAGGCTGCGCGGAACTACCGCGAGAAGTCGGCCGACGAGGTCATCTACGACGAGCTGTCGAAGTTCGACGCCAGCATTGAGGGCGAGGGCTCTCCGACTTCTCTCGGAGACCGGCGCCTGCAGGGCGCGACGAACCCGAAGTCCATCCGTGGCTCGACCCCGGGCATTGCCGGGCCGTGCCAGATCACCAAGGCCGTTGAAGAGTCGCCGCACCTGCTGCGCTACAACATCGCCTGCCCATGCTGCGGCGGTGAGCAGGTGCTGCTGTGGGGCGGCAAGGATTGCGCCTTCGGCATCAAGTGGGAAACCGACAAGCTCGGCCAGGCCAGCAAGGCCTGGTACGTGTGCGCCCACAAGGGCTGCGAGTTCTACCACCACCAGATGGTGGTGGCTTCCGAGAAAGGCCGCTGGATCTGCGAGAAGACCGGCATCTGGACCCGCGACGGCATGGACTGGTTTGACCAGGACGACGAGCCATGCGGCACCCCGCAGTCGGTGAGCTTCCACATCTGGACCGCCTACAGCACTCGCACCACCTGGCTCGAGATCGTCGAGGACTGGCTCAAGGTCAAGGGTGATCGCGAGAAGCTGATCACCTTCGTCAACACCGTGCTGGGCGAGGTGTGGGAGGAAGACCAGGGCGAGAAGGTTGATTGGGAGCTCCTCTATGGGCGCCGCGAGGTGTACCCCGAGGTTCCCATGGCGGCCACTGCGCTCATGGGCGGAATCGACACCCAGGACGACCGCCTTGAAGGACGGGTGTGGGCATTCGGGCCCGGCGAGGAATCTTGGCTGGTGCACCGCTTCATCCTGAACGGAGACCCGGGCAGCGAGGAGTTGCGCCGGAAGGTCGGCCTTCAGATCCACAAGCAGTTCACCCGAGCCGACGGCCTGGTGATGCGCGTGGAGCGCTGGTGCTGGGACGCCGGCGGCCACTACTCCGACGAGGTTGCCGCAGAGAGCCGCAAGCATGGCGCCATGTGGGTAATCCCGACCTTCGGCGCAAGCACCTACGGGAAGATGATCGCCAACTTCCCAAGGAAGAAGAAGGACCGCATCTACAAGACGGAGATCGGGACCGACAACGCCAAGGAGCTGATCTACAGCCGCCTGCGTATCGCCATCGACGTGGCGAAGTCGAGGAGCGGCGAGGCTCAACCTGGAGCTGTGCACTTCCCCGCAAACGACGACATCTGCGACGAAGACGAGTTGAAGCAGCTCACCGCCGAGAAGAAGAAGGCTGTGATTTCGAAGGGCAAGCGAGTTCTTCGCTGGGACGCCGGCGGTAAGCGCAACGAAGCGCTGGACTGCTTTGTCCTGGCTGTCGCCGCTCTGCGTATCAGCCAGCAGCGCTTCGGCTTGGACCTTGAGGCTCTGGCCGTTAAACCCGAACCCGGTGGCGCGACCGCAGTGGACACCTCCGAAGAACGGCCTCGTGCCAAATCCTCCTACTGGAAGAAGAACTGATGGCCTACACCCTGGAGCAGTACGAAGCCCTGAAGGCCGCCCTGGCCGGCGGCGAGCTTCAGGTGCGTTACGCCGATCGCGCCGTTACCTACCGCAGCGTGGACGAGATGATGCGCATCCTCCGCCAGATGGAGGGTGAGCTCGGCATGAACTCCCATAACAACGGCGGCAGGCGCTACGCCTCCTTCTCGAAAGGCTACTGACATGGGCTTCATGGACAACCTGTTTCCCGGCCGTGCCGCGAAACGCGCAGAAGCTCGCCTGCGGAAAAAGAAGATCGACCTGCAGATCGACATCTTCGAGCGCCGCTTCGAAGGGGCTGCCAAGGGCCGTCGCAACGATGGCTGGCGCAGTAGTAGCACCGACGCCAACGCTGAGATCGGACCGGCCCTGGCCCGCCTGCGCAACCGCGCGCGCGACCTTCGCCGGAACAACCCCTATGCCGAACGTGCCGTCACCGGCATCGCCGACAACGTAGTGGGCGCGGGCATCGTCCCGCGCCCCATGGCGAAGTCCGGTCGCGCCAACAAGAAGCTGATGGACCTGTGGAAGGCCTGGGGGGAGGAGACGCTCTGCGACGCCGACGGCCTGGAGAACTTCTATGGGCTTCAGCACAAGATCATGGAAGCGGTGCCCGAGGGCGGCGAGGTGCTGGTGCGCCGGCGCTGGCGCAAGTCCTCGGATGGCCTGCCGGTGCCGATGCAGCTGCAGGTGCTGGAGGCCGACTTCCTCGACGAGGAGAAGCACGGCCCCAACGGCGCCAACGAGATTATCCAGGGCATCGAGTTCAGCCCCATCGGCAAGCGCGTCGCCTACTGGCTTTTCGATCAGCACCCAGGCGCCAACAACGCCTGGCGCACATCGACCTCCCGCCGCATCCCGGCCGAGGACGTGATCCACATCTTTCTGCCGAAGCGCCCTGGCCAGGCCCGTGGCTACAGCTGGTTCGCGCCGGTGATGCAGCGCCTGCGCAACTTCGACGAGATGGAAGATGCGGTGATGGAGCAGGCGAAGATCGCCGCTTGCTTCGCCGCCTTCATCAACAAGGATGATGCTGCGAGCACCGGAAAGCCGCCGCCTCTGGTTGAGCGGGTAGAGCCAGGGATCATCCAGGAGTTGGGGCAGGGCGAAAGCGTCAGCTTCGGCACGCCGCCAACGTTCAACGGCTACGACTCCTACGCCTGGCAAGGCCTTCACGCCATCTCCGTCGGCCTGGGGGTTCCCTACGAGCTCACCACCGGCGACCTGAAGGGGGTGAACTTCTCCAGCGGCCGGATGGGCTGGCTGCACTTCGCGCGCCGGGTGGACGTGTGGCAGTGGCGGATGCTGATCCCTCAGCTCTGTGTCGGCGTTTGGTCCTGGTTCATGGAGGCTCAGGCCCTGCTGCCGGGTGGCGTGCTCGAGGACGTGAAAGCCGAGTGGACGCCACCGCGCCGCGAGATGGTCGATCCGAAGTCGGAGATCGAGGCCGTGAAGCAGCGCCTGCGCAATGGCCTGGTCACCTGGCCGGATGCCCTGCGCGAGCTCGGCATCACCGACCCGCAGGCACATGCCAAGAACATCCAGGACGCCAACGCCCTGCTCGACGACCTCGGGCTGATCCTCGACTGCGACCCCCGCAAGGTGCTCGCGGCCGGTTCGGCAGCGGCTGCCACCAACACCACCAAGGAGAAACCGGAAGATGCAGCCGGCGACGAACAAGACGCATGAGACCCCCATGCTCACGCTGCGCGCCGCGGTGCGCCCGGAGACGGTCGACATCGAGGCCCGCACGGCTGAGCTGGTGTGGACCACCGGCGCCCAGGGCCGGCGCTGGAACTGGGACGTGGGTTACTACCTCGAGGAGCTGGAAGTCAGCGACTCGGCCGTGAAGATGGAGCGCCTCAACAACGGTGCCCCTCTCCTCAACGCCCACAACCAGTGGGAGCTGCGCTCCGTGCTGGCCGTGGTCGAGAAGGCCTGGCTCGAGAACGGTGAAGGCCACGCCCTGGTGCGCTTCAGCAAGCGCGAGGACGCCGACGAGGTGTTCCGCGACGTGAAGGACGGAATCCTGCGCAACATCAGCGTGGGCTACACCGTGCACCGCTACGTCCTGGTCGAGGGCGGCGACGACACCATGCCGATCTACCGCGCGGTGGACTGGGAGCCCATGGAGCTCTCCATCGTGCCGATCGGCTTCGACGACGGCGCCAAGATCCGCAGCGCCAAGACCCCGGCCGAGTACGAAGGCCAGCGCTTCAACACCCTGTTCGAAACTCGGGAGGCTGAAGAGCCTGCCGCCCAACCGGCCGCCGTGGCCAACCCCCAAGAGGAAACCGAAATGACCGAAGAAGAGAAACGCGCGGCCGAAGAGCTGATCCGCCGTGAGGCCGCCGAGGCCGAGCGCAAGCGCGGCACCACCATCCGCGCCATGGCCAAGAAAGTCGGCCTGGACGACGACTTCGCCGAAGACCTGATCGAGCGCGGCGTATCGCCGGCCGACGCCAGCACTGCCATGATCGACAAGCTGGCCGAGCGTCAGCAGAAGAACCAGCCCGACACCCGCAACACTCTGCCCACCGGCACCCGCGACCAAGATCTGATCGACGCCAAACGCGCCGCGATGCTGAACGCCCTGCTGCACCGCTGCAACTCGGCCATCAAGCTGGAAGATACGGGACGCGAGTTCCGTGGCATGCGCCTGCTCGACATGGCGCGCGAATCCATTGAGGCGGTCGGCGGTTCCACTCGCGGCATGATGCCTCACGAGATCGCCCGCGCGGCCCTGGGCTGCGATCGCCAGGCTTTCCGAACTGCAGGCATGCACTCCACCAGTGACTTCCCGATCCTGCTCGGCAACGCCGTCAACCGCACTCTGCGCGACGCCTATGCCCAGGCCCCGCAGACCTGGCGCCCCCTGGGCCGCAAGACCACCGTTTCCGACTTCCGCGCTGTCACCCGTGCTGCGCTGGGCGATATCGCCGCGCTGGAAGAAGTGAAGGAGCACGGCGAGTACAAGTACGGCAAGCTGGAAGAAGAGGGTGCGCCGATCCGCGTCACCAAGTTCGGCAAGATCATCGCGATCACCTGGGAAGCCATCATCAACGATGACCTGAGCGCGTTCACTCGCATCCCCCAGGCATACGGCGCGGCTGCGGCTCAGACCGAGTCCAACCTGGTCTGGAACCTGATCCTTTCCAACCCGAACTTCACCGATGGCAAGGCCATCTTCGTGGCAGACCACGGCAACATCGCGGCCAGCGGCGGCGCGATCAACACCACCACCTTGGGGGCTGCCCGCGCCGCCATGCGCAAGCAGAAGTCCAAGGCTGGCGCGTTCCTCAACCCCGAGCCCCGCTACCTGGTGGTTGGCCCGGACAAGGAACTGGAGGCCTTCCAGTACACCAGCTCCCAGTACGTCCCTGCCAAGAACTCCGACATCAACGACGTCCGCAACGCCTCGCTGACCGTGATCGTCGACGCCCGTATCACCGGCAACCAGTGGTTCCTGTTCACTGAGCCGGGTCTGATCGACACCTTCGAGTACGCCTACCTGGAAGGCGAAGAAGGCGTGTTCACTGAGACCAGAGAGGGCTTCGAGGTGGACGGACTGGAAGTCAAGGCGCGGCTGGTCTTCGGCGCCGGCTGGATCGACTTCCGCGGCGCATACCTGAACCCCGGCAACTGATCCTTCACCACTCCCAGCAGGGCGCCTTCGGGCGCCCTTTCTGTTTCAGGAGACTCCATGGACAACCAGCACAAGAAGATCACCGGATACCGGGATCTGACCCAAGCCGAGATCGACGGCATGAATTCCATCAAGGCCCTTGAGGCCGACGCCGGTGCGCTGTTCAAGCAGATCCAGCAGGTGGAAGGCGTCGACCAGCGCGAGCTGGCTCTGGCTCGCACCAAGCTGCAGGACGGCTTCATGCGCTTCGTTCGCGCCATCGCCCGTCCGGCTGACCCCTTCGCCTGAATCGCCAACCCATTCCCCTCTCGAGGTGACCCATGAAATCGTTCATCCAGCACGGCGACTGCATCACCGTACCCGCGCCCACCGGCGGCACCCTGTCCGGCCAGCTCTACAAGGTCGGCGCCTTCGTCGGCGTGGCCGCCACCACCGAAGCCCAGGGCGACCCCGTTGTCCTGAAGCTCGACGGCGTGTTCGAGCTCACCAAGATCAGCGCCCAGGCCTGGGCAGTCGGTGATCAGGTGTTCATGAACACCACCAGCCGCGCCCTGACCAACGTCTCGGCTACCGGCCTGGTGCTGGTCGGCGCCGCCACCGAAGTGGCCGCCAACCCCTCCGCCGTTGGCCGTGTTCGCCTCAACGGCGTTTCCGCCCCGGCCGCCGTGGCCTAATCCATGGCCTGGGCCGACATGCGCGACCGCATGCACAACCGTGTGGTCGCGCACCTCAACGACGGTACGGCCGAGTACCGGGGCCTCAATGGAGCGCCCCCGGTGCGCTGCCTGCCGGTGATCGTCGACAACAACCTGATGCAGAACGGCCCCGAGGGCCTGATGCGCTCGGACATGATCGGCGTGAGCTGGCGCAAGCCGCTGCTGGAGACGGCAGAGCGGGGCGGGATCTTTCTGCACTGCGGTCGCCGGCTGATCGTCGAGGACGTCATCGCGGACGACGGGCACATGGTGACCGCCGCCTGCATGGAGGACGCATGAGCAACATCCTCACCGCCGTCCGCCGGGCGCTGATCACGAAGGTCCAGGGCATCACCACCGACAACGGCTTCAACACCAACCTCGGCCATCAGGTGAAAACCGGATGGCTGAACGAGGTGCTGCCACCGAAAGGGCCGCCGCTGAGCGGACTACCTGAGCTGTTCGCCCTGATCCAGAAGGCACCGAACCGGCCGCCCGAGCGCGGACCAGCGGCGATCAAGGCCTACCCGGGGTTCTTCGTGATCGGCCTGGTCAAGTGCGACCTGGCCACCTACGAGGACGCCCTCGACGCCATGGAACTGGATATCTGCCAGGCCCTGCTGCCGGCATCCGGCGTGTTCCCGCAGGGATTCCCTTCGGGCGTCACTGGGCTGTCGCTGGGTGCCTCGGAGCCCTTCCCGCCAGGCGATGGACAGCGCTATGCCGGCGTCCTGGTCCCCATCCACATCACCACCATCATCCAGGAGCGAATCCGCCGATGAGCACTGAAAAACCCGTGCAGCTGGTCGAGGTAGAGCTCGCCGGCGAACACACCCACAAGGGCGTCGGCTACAGCGCCGGCGACACGATCAAGGTCACGAAGCGCCAGAAGCTGTTCCTGGAGCAGTCCGGGAAGATCGGCGCCGTCGTCCTCAACCAGGCCGCCCCGGCCACCAGCAAGGAGTAAGCCATGGCTATCTACAAAGAGACGGTCGTCATCGGCGGCTACCTGAAGGCGCGCGAGGTTGGTTCTGGCCTGCCCTTCCAGAAGGTCGGCCTGGTCTCGACGATTCAGCACACCACCGAAACCAACAGCCTGACGCTGCCCGACACCACTACCCCGCAGGGTGGCGAGTACGACAGCCTGGACCGCGTTACTTCCGTGGGCCTCAGCATCAACTTCCGCGAGATCTACACCTGGGTGCTGGCCGCCCTGGTATGGGGTAGCGCCACCAGCGTGGCCGCTACCACCATCACCGGCGAAGTCCACACCGCAACCGTCGATGGCACCATTGCCCTGGCGCAGATGCCGCTGACCATCTCCGGTGTGAGCAACGAGGCCGGCACCACCGACTTCAACGAGTTCGACGACTGGGTTATGACCGGCTCCGGCATCGAGGTCGTGGCCGGTGGCGCGCTGGAGACTGCCATCAAGGCATCGCCGTCCGGCACGCCGTACAAGGTCAGCGTCGACTACAGCTCTGCTGCGGTGGACGTGATCGAGGCCCTGACCAACAGCGGCAAGACCTTCGAGTTCCTCTTCGAGGGCGAGAACGCCGCCGGCACCCAGAAGCGCGTCGAGGCTCGCTTCTTCCAGTGCCGCCTCAACCTGGCCACCACCATGGACTGGATCAACACCGAGGACTTCGGCGGCTTCGAGGCCACGGCCAAGGTGCTGCGCGACGGCACCAAGATCGGCGCTGGCACTTCGAAGTACTTCCGCATCAAGAAGGAGCTTCCGGCGGCCTGATTGGCGGAAACGAAAAGCCCCGCTCAAGGGCGGGGCTTTCAATGGTGGTGCTGGGTTTTGGGTGGGAGCCCTGTTACTCCAGCGGAAGACGCTTGCTCAAATAGTCGAGTGCTTCTTGTTCGACCGCCGTTACAGTCTTCCCGGTGTTTACGATGGCTCTGCAGGCAAGCAGCAAGCTTCTGGTTGTTGATGCGTTTCCGCGTGAAGCAACCTTGCCGGTGGAGACCTTGAAACCGTGCAGGCTTGGCGCATCGAAAGCGTATAGCAGTTCCCTTGCGGCGCTTTCGTCTATTCGGAAGTCTCGCGTGAGCACCTTGAGGAAGCCGGCTATTACCTTCAGTTCGGGTGCACGCACCTGGCCGTCGGCTTTGGCTACGTACAGGAGGACCTTCAGAGCGTCAGGGTGATTGCGATACAGCAGGTCGAGCGTGTACCTCAGTGTCTGCTTGTAGTGCGACATCAGGTGCACGTTGATGTTGTTAACAGCTTCGCCTGTGTTCGCGTTTACGCAGGAGAGCACCCTGTCATACCGGAAGGTCCGGCGTTGCTCGCGCAGATGGCAGAACCCATCCATTTGCTCTTCGTCGAAGTCTGTTACGGATACGCCGCGCTGAGTGATCTCCCCACCGTAGTCCTCGTAACAGATGGTGAGCGTCGTTATTGTGTTCGGAGGGCGGTTTGACATTGGCTGTCCCTGCCATTCAATGGTGATCTGAATCTATCGGTAGCGGTAGCGCGCTGTGAAGCTGTGGTTTTGAACAGTGAGCCTGTGGATCTGGGAGCCTTTGGATCAGCTCTGCTACATTCCTGTCAAATTGAACAGGAGAGAACCATGCTTGCCGGTAGGTCTATCAAGGAATGGATTGGATTGGCCGCGTTCGTGGCTGTTGGGCTTTTCGCAGTGAAGGCTTACTACGGCAACTCGGGGTCTTTAGCCGTTACTTCAGAGTCTCAGGCCGCGCCGATTGATGAGGCCGCTCTCAGCAACTACAGCCGCGCTAATTACCCTCGGACCTATGACACGTGGGGAGAGGATGGTGTCGACCGAATCAAGGAGCGCGAGAGAGCCGCCGCAAATCAGGTCGCAAGGTCAGGTCAGTGCGATCGCGTCACCTACGTAGGTCTTTCGGAGCAGGAGAGCTCTCCTCCTAATGAAATTGTGGTGTACGTCGACTGCGAGAATAAGAACAGGTTCTACGTTGGGTCTTACGAATTGACCAAGGAGCCTTGGTTCCTGAAGGTCCGAAAAAAGATCTACTGATCAACGCACACCGCAAACCCGCTTCGGCGGGTTTTTTGTTTTCTGGAGAAAAGAATGTCGGAACAGCCTGGGCTTGTGGCCCGCAAATTTGGCGAGCACGAGGTCATTGTGCGCGAGCTCACCGTTGCTGATGTGCGAGCGCTGATGGGGCGCGCCCCGGACAACGACCTTCTCGGTGCGGCGCTTTTTGAGGAGATCGCCCTGGTGGACTTGCCGGTCTTTACCAACCTGACCGCCGAGAAGATCGAACTGATGCGCCCAAGTGAGCTGCGCCAGGTGATCAGCGCCTGCAAGGAGGCCAATCCGGATTTTTTCGGAATGCTGGCCCGGCAGCAGAAGCGCATGGAAGCCCGGTAAAGCAACTCGACTCCCTCATCTGCGCCCTGGTTCGTATCGGCCACCACGACGTGCTCCGGTATCCATGGGGCCTGTTTCTCCGCGCCTTGAAGGTTGATAAATGACTACCGAGATCGAATTCCGGCTGACGGCCGACCTTGATTCGGCCGTGAAGGAAGTGGCCGTCTTCCGGAAGGAGTACGCCGAGCTCGTCAAGGCGGTGGAGAAGCCTCTGAGACAGGTGAATGCCTTTCGCGGCCTGGAAGATGGCCTGGAAGCCATGGGCAAGGCGACTGCCGACGCCCGTGCGCGGGTGCGGGAGCTTGGCGCTGAACTGATTCGCACCGAGTACCCGTCCGAGCAACTGCAGAACTCCTACCGCGTTGCTACTGCTGAGCTGAAGAAGCTGGAGCGCCAGGAGGCAGTCCAGACCAACCGTCTGAGGGTTATGCAGAAGGAGCTGAAAGCCGCCGGCGTCGACACAACGAATCTTGTGCGCGAGCAGCGCCGCCTGTCTCAAGAACTGGCCACCAACCTGTCTGCTGGACGTGCCGACGCTGCCCGGAATGGGATTCGCGCCCTTGCGGCTGAGCAGAAGCGCCTGCAGGTGGTTCAGCGCCAGAACTCTATCGATGCTGCCCGTGCAGACTTCGGCGTAAACCGAGCTCGCGAGGCAACTACAGCCATCCAGAAGCTGGAACAGCAATTCCGCCTTCTCAAGGCCTCGGGCACCCTGACGGCCAACGAGTTGGCCATTGCACAACGGAACTACACCAACCAGGTGGAGGAGGCTCGTCGAGAGCTGGCGCGCCTGAATGGCGAGCAACAAAAGGGCGCCTCGAGTCGCCTGTCTGGCGTCTCGCTTGGGCAATATGCAGGCCTTGCTGGTGCTGGGCTTGCTGCAACACAGACCTTCCGTGCCTACGTCCAGGCTGCTGACAGCGTGCAAAACATGAACGCCCAGCTGCGACTGGCAACATCGAGCCAAGAGGAATTCAACCGAGCCCAGGAAATCACCCGGGAAATCGCAACTACGAACATGGTTCCGCTCGAAGACACCGTGAAGCTCTATGCGCGCCTAAACGTACCCCTGAAGGCTATGGGGCGGAGCCAAGAAGACACTGGGAGGGTGATCGATATTGTTGCGAAGTCGCTCCGGATCAGTGGCGCAACCGCTAGCGAAGCCTCGTCAACAATCCAGCAGTTTTCGCAGGCTCTCGGTTCAGGCGTACTCAGGGGGGAGGAGTTCAACGCGGTTTCGGAGAACTCGCAGCGTCTCCTGAAGGCTCTGGCTGATGGAATGAAAGTCCCGGTCCAGTCTCTGCGCGATATGGCGGCCGAGGGAAAGTTGACTGCCTCGGTGATCGTTGATGCTTTGTTGCCGCAATGGCAGAGGCTCACCGACGAGGCTCAGCAGCTTCCGCAAACCGTTGGCGGTCAATTTGTGGTGCTGAAAGACCGCATTAATCTGGCGCTTGGGGGGGTTAAGACCAAGCCGCTGATCGATCAGATGAAGGAGTTGGGGGACACGATTAGTGAGCCGAAGACCGCTGAGAATCTGAACACGATTGGTGCGGCCTTTATCCGCCTCGGAAGCTGGGGGACTATTGCCCTGTCCAACGTGACCGAGGGAATCAACGGTGCGACCTATAGCGTCGCTCGCCTCTTTGGCCAGATTTCTGAGGTAGATCGCGCGGAACAGGAGATCCGCAGGCTTGAGAACGCGATTGAAGGGATCGGTGTGCTGGACCTGCTGTACACCGACGATGAGCTAAAGCAGAAGCTGAAAGAGTGGCAGGACTACCGCGCCAAGCTCATCAAGGAGATGACCGGATCTACGGAGGAAGAGCGGAAGCTCCAGGAGCAACGCAACGCCGACACCAAGGCCGCGAACGCCGAGTACATGGAGGAGCTGCGCAAGTCGCGCACCGAGGCGGAGGGCGAGCGAGCCGAGTTCGTCAAAGGCCTGGAAAAGAACATCAAGGCCCAGGAGAAGCTGGAAAAGGATGCGCTTGCCCGGCTCGGCAAGATCCGCGACGAGCGCGCCTCGATCGAGAAGAAGTATGCCGATGCGCAGACCGCTCTCAGCGGCGCGCCCGAGGCGAAGAACACCTACGGCACCGCCCAGCGCCTGAAGGTGTCCGCCAGCCAGGCCCTGCAGAAGGGTGACTTCGCCACGGCGAAGAAGCGGGCCGACGAAGCCCTGAAGGTGATCCTCGCCATCGAGGAGGCCGGCGGCAATACGCTGGGGCTTCGCGGTTTCGCCAAGGAGCTCGAGAAGATCGAGCTCGCGGCTACGGACCTGGAGAAGGCCAAGGCCGACAAGTCGCTGGAGGAAATCCGCGCCAAAATCTCCGACCTGCAGCAGGGACTGGATGAGCTGAAGAACGTCCAGATCACCGTTTCGATGTCCGACGAGGAGGCCAACAAGGTCCTCGCTCAGATGCAGGACCTGGCAACCAAGGCCGGGAAGATCTTCCAGGTCCAGCTAAACCCACTGATCACAGGCACGGATCAGCAGCAGGCCATGGCGCTGCAGGGCGACAGCAAGGTGTCGTTCCCGACGGAGAGCGAAACCACCAAGAAGGAGGCGGAGAAGCTCGGCGCTGACGTCAGCAAGGAGATGGTCGTCGAGCCGCAGCTCAAGAAGCCGCAGGCGTTCCAGGACGGGACCAGCTTCAGCCAGTTCCCGCCCACCGAGGTGACGCCCGAGCTCAATGCGGAAGCGGCTACTGTCGTGCAGAGCCAGATCGCCACGCTGGCGCAGCAGTTCCAGCAGCAACTCACGGTTCCGGTTACGCCGGTGCTGGAGAAGAGCGGGAAGTACTACGTCAGCGCTGACGGCACCGGCTACAGCCAGTTCCCGGAGGGCTATTCCGCCGGCGGCTGGACGGGTCCTGGTGGGAAGTATCTGCCGGTGGGCGTGGTGCACGCCGACGAGCACGTGCAGCCGAAGGAAGTGGTCAACGAGCCAGGGGCGCTTTCGTTCCTGGAGACTATCCGCCGCAACGGCTTCCAGAACACGATGTCGTCGCTCACCGCCAGGCTGCGCCGAGGGTTCGCTGAGGGCGGCCTGGCAACGGCCGGCGCCAGGCCGAGCATTCCGTTGATCTCGCCTTCGTCGCTGGCTGGCTCTGGCAACTCGCTGGCCGACTACGGCTCGCTTCAGATCAACCTGCCGGACGGCACCGCGTTCCCAGCCATGGTGCAGCACGACACCGCCAAGGAAATTCGCCGCCAGGCACGTATGCGCGGCAAATCCTCTACCCGATAAGGACCAACCATGATCCCTGACGTCATGCTCGGCGGTATTCCGCTGAAGGGCTGGAGCGGGCCTGTGTCGCAGGAGTATTCGCCGATTGGCGGATCGACTGTGGTGCGCCGCTCCGGCGGTGCGGCGGTGAAGATGCAGCACTGGCGGAAGATGAGCGTCAGCCTGCGCGGCAGCGGCTGGATGGGCCCGGGGCTTTCGGCCTTGGACTTCAGCCAGCCACTGGAGCTGCGCTGCACGAAGCAGCTCTCGATAAGTACCACCTCGCTGACCGGCACCATCGTCGGCACCGTCAGGCCGGACATGGAGCCCTGGGCGTTGGCGCTGCTGGGCCGCGACTGGGTGAAAACCCCGGTGGCCATGACCGGCAACGCCTTCGCCATCACAGAAGTACCGGGTGCCACGCTCTACCAGGTCTGCTGGATGCCGCAATTCATGGTGTTCTGCGAACCGCCGCCGGAGTCCATGGACCCGCAGGCCAACACCCACGACTGGACCATCAACGCCGAGGAAGTCTGATGCAACTGAATGGCTCGCCGCTCAACGGGGCTCCGCTGAACGGCGGCCTTGGTGTGGGCGCTCCGCCGGCGCCAGTGACGATTGATCCTGTGGTGTCGGTGCTGTGGTCGGTTCGGCTGATGCTCAACGGCGTGGACTCCAGCCACCTGCTGGCGGGCTCCATCAGCATCCAGAGGGAGGAGGGCGCCCGCTGCATCGCCGACTTCGACCTACAGTTCCTGGGCGAGGCGGTGAACCCGGCCAGCTACCAGGGGCAGCGGGTGGAGCTGTCCTTCATGGTCTGGAACGGCTCCGGCTGGGATGTGGCGCTGTGCTTCCGGGGGCAGATCACCGGCCCGCAGTTCAATCTGCAGACCCGGGTGCTGTCCTGCGAGTGCAGCGACCGCCTCAACGAGATCGTCGAGGCCATGGACGTGGCCGGTATCGACGCCATCACCGGCGGCCTGTGGTCGGCGGATGTGTTCGAGGAGGTCGAGGGGCGCTCGCGCTGGGACTATGCGTCCGAGCGGATGAGCACCCGCCCGGCGAGCCTGCAGCTCAGCCTGGAGGGCGCTCTGCAGGTGACCGAGTGGGCGCCGACCCCTGAGCCGCACTTCATCGTCCCGGCCGGCACGGTGCTGTTCGAGTCCATCGAGTGGATACCGGTGGAGCTGAGCGAGCGGATCAACGTCGTGGAGATCGAGGGTGACTACCGATTCCCGCGGCTGCGGGAGCGCCACCAGCCCTTCTTCTGGGAGCATCCCTCCTGGGTTGGCCTGACCGTTATCGACGGCTTCTGCTTCAACCATCGCGAGGACGGAACCGAGTTGCCCGATATCGCGATGGTCACTCAGGCCAGCGAGGATGCCGGCTACCAGGCGATCATCAACGTCGTTTGGGAACGGCTTCCGCCAACTGGCTCCGGGGCTCTGTGTGACCCGCCGTCGGGCTGGACCAACCCCTACCCTGACCTGCTGGTGCGGGCCACCTGGGACAGCGCCATGCGCTGGGTCCAGCCGGTGACGGAGCAGTACAAGCTCCGCATCGAGGCGCCGGCCAGCGTGACCCAAGCGGGCGAGGTGATCGACCGTGAGCGGGTGGCGATCGAGACCGAGAGCGACCGCGCCGAGTCCTTCGAGGATGCGACCTTTACCGGCCCGGATGCCGATGCAGTGCAGGACGCCCTGGGCGACTGGGTGGTGGACCTTCGCGAGGACGAGAGACGGGCCCAGGCCCTGAGCTGTCTGATGCACGTCGGGCGAGTGAAGATCCTCGGCGCCCACCGCGGCAACCGGTTCGCCTACCAGCTCCCCACGGCGGACTGCCTGGATATTCGCCTGGAGCACACCGGACGGGTAGAGGACGTGATCCTGGGTCGCAACATCGTCTGCCAGGCCCGGATGTTCAGCATCGCGCACCAGTGGGACCTGGATAGCGGCTCGGCCATCACCTCGATTCAGTTCGCGGTGAGCCAGGGCGGCGGGGATGAGACCGACCCGCTCACCGTTCCGGGCGCCCCGGCCAGCACCCCATCCGGGGATGTGCCGGTGTTGATCCAACTGCCGACCCAGCTCTCCGGCCACGTCGACAGCCCACCCTACGACGAGGACCTGCTCGGGTTCTCCGGCAACTACACCAACTACAACTCGACACAGGACAAGTTCGAGCGGCGCTTCGACCTTGAGGCGCCGGAACAGCCTGCCGACCACCGTGACGAATACGAGGTGGAGCAGGCGCAGACCTACCGCGTCGGCGTGCCCACCGACCTCCTGGAGCTTTGAATGACCCTTGCCCAAGAACGCGCCGCTATCCGCGCGGGGGTGAGCTCGTCCCGAGCGAGCTCGCTGAAGCGCGACCTGAACAGCCTGGAAACCAGCCGCCGCCGCACGCAGGAGCTCAACACGCTCGAGCGCAAGGGCCTGCGCCCGGCGACACGGGGCCGTGGGGTCTGGGTTGAGCCTGCTGCTACCGGCGGAACAGGGGAGGGCGTGGCCTGGCCCCTGACCGAACAGACCACGGTGGATGTCGACGGCGACACGGTGCCGGACCGCACCTATTACGCCGACCTGGTGCTGACAACCAGCGAAGGGATTTTCACCTTGGAGATTCCGCCGGTGCACATCATGAAGTTCCGCGACGCGGACAACGTGGCGGATCACCAGGTGATCCTGGCGGAGCCGAAGCGATGATCAACATCGGAGGCGTCCCTACCGACAAGGTCAACGTGTGGGGCTGGTGCTGGCATGGACTGATCCGGCCGGCCGACAACCCGAGCCAGGGTGAGATCGTTCTGCCCAACGGCCAGACCAAGGAGCACCCTCTCACCGGCAGCACGAACTACCGCATCTACGTTCCCGGCACGCCCGCAGTGGTGCGCACCCCGGAGCAACAGGCAGCAGATGAGGCAGCAGGGCGGCAATGGTGGAACGAGGCGATCCTGAGCGGAACCGGCCTCTACGGCCAGGACCTGGGTGGCTGGCTCTACTGCTCGCCGGACGGGACGCGCTGGATCATCAACCTGGAGGGCGCCCAGGCGCGCCGCATGGGCGAGTTCGGCAAGCCTCCGCAGACCAAGGCCATAACGGTGACCTGGCCGGCGGACAACGGGCAGAGCACCCCGAGCCTGGATTTCGGCGAGGGCGAAGCTCCGGTGTTTCAGTGGCCGGTGCCGATCGACATCAGCAGCGATGGGCGCAAGGCCATCCTGATGCTGTACATGCGCGACGTGGCCTACGGCCCGCTCGAACGGCCCATGCCGGTTGGGTTCCTGCTGGTGGAGGTCACCGGCGGCGCCGCTACGCCGTTCGCCGCCAACATCACCGTGCTCTTCACCCGGGCCGAGACGCTGGGTACCTCTGGCTACACCTCCGACTTGGTGGTGGAGCACGACGGCACTGGCAACCCCATCTCGGCGAACGGCACGGAGACGCGGGAGATCATCGATCGGATCTGGGCGGCCTGGTTCAACGAGTCAGGGCTACCGATTCCGTGCCTGCTGTACCGGCGCGAGGAGGCGGAGCAGCACATGACCGTCGACGGCGGCACGAAGCGGTCGCGCTTCCTCTGGCAGCTGAAGGTCGACAGCACACTGGCCTGCGAGGCGGACCTGGCCAGCCTGTTCAATGAGTCGCCGCCGGGGAGCATCACAGCCTTTGGCACCCTCAACGGGGAGACGATCTACAGCCAGACCTTCTCCGGCGAGGAGTCGCCGGTGGACGCGGTCGGGCCGCTGACCCTGCGCGAACGCCTGATGCCACGCGACTCCATCGGCGGCGTCCTGGCCGGGGATAACTCGGACATCGTCGCCTACAGCAACAACCTGGTAGGCCTGTACGTGCGCCTGCAGGAGACCGGTTCGGCGCAGCCCGAGCACCGCTACATCGGCGCGGCCTGCCCGACGACGCCACTGGCGCCGCTGCTGATGAACGAGAACCACCAGGGGACGATCGTCACGTTCCCCGACCGGAACCGCCTGTATGGGCCCAGGCCCTACTGCGCCTGGAACCCTGTAACCCATGAAGCCTCTGCCCTGTCGGCAGGGATCGTAGGATGGATCTGATGGCCAAACCCCAGTTCGTGAACAACTGGACTGCGTCGCTGCAGGCCGAGCTGGCGAGCGACGCCACCAGCATGATTATCGAGACCGACCGTGCCGCGCTTCTCTCCGGGTTGGCCGTGGGCGACTACTACATGGCGACCCTGGTGGGCGTCGATGTGGCGGGCCAGGAAAACGCCTGGGAGATCGTGAAGATCACCGCTAACGCATCGGGCGTGCTGACCATCGTCCGCGCCCAGGAAGGGACCGCGGCCAGGCTCTGGCCGACCGGTACGGTCGTGAGCGGCCGCGTGACTGCTGGCCTGCTCGCTCAGCTCCGTGACGCCGGCGGTGGCACGGGGCCCGGTGGTGGCATCGAGGACGTGAACGACGATGGCCGCCTCAACGTGCGGCGCTTCGAGGAGTGGGTGCCGGTACCGGTGTTCGAGATCCCAGAGGACGGCTGGACCGATAGCATGCCGGTTACCTTCACCAGTTCCACCGCGCTGATCATGAGCGGCACGCTGGTGATGGTCCCCTATGTGGCGCCTCACGATATGACGGTCGACCAGATGTCGGTGATCGTCACAAGCGCTGCGGCGGGTACGTCGGCGATGCTGAAGGTCTATGAATCGGACATCAATGGCTGGCCCGGCTCTGGGCTCCCAAGCGCAAACGGGTTGGCCTCGATGGGCAGCACCGGCCAGGCCGTAGCCACCCTCAGCATTCCGGCCGAGCTGTTAGGCGGCCGGCGCTACTGGTTGGCAGTGCACACCAACGGCATGCCCCAGCTGCGCGCCTCTACTGTCGGCGCTCCGGTGCTGGGCGTGAGCGCCGACGGCAACAGCCGCTATTGCTCACTATCGCGTTCGGTGTCCTGGGCTACGGGGGCGCCGGACACTTGGGAATTTGTCCGCACCGACCTTTCCACTACCAACCCGCCGCTCATCCGCCTGCACCGCGCCGCCGGCGCCTGACACCCCTGACACGAGGAGTAGCCAGCATGACGCCGGCCCGCTTAGTCCTGGACATCATTCCGGGCGCTACCCTGCAGCAGCCGCTCCTGCTGATGCAGCCGACCTACACCTACAAGCCGATCGCGGAAATTCAGCAGAGCGCGCCGCTGCGTATGACGGTGCCTGGCCACGGCCTGCCCGGGGAATGGATGACCTGGTGCGAGGGCATCCAGCAGGGCCAGGGCCTGAATCTGGACAAGGCCACCACCGTGGGTCGTATGACCCGGGTGGTCGACGCCGATACGGTCGAGTTCAACGACATCAACGGCCTGGCGCTGAGGGCGTCTGGCGGCGTGCTGGTCTTCCAGCTGCCGGTGGACCTCACCGGCATGGTGCCGCAAGTCGAGATCCGGGGGGAGGGCGCAGATCCGATCGTGCTCACGCTGGGCGCTGGGCTGACCGTAACCGGCCTGGGCCAGCTGATGATGGTGCTAACCCCCGAGCAGACCGCCGCCATCACCTGGACGCGGGGCGAATGGGATCTGGACCTCACCTACACCGACGGCCGCGTGGAGCGCTGGCTGCGCGGCGAGGTGGTCGTCAGCAGCGGGGGAGGGTGCTGCCATGGCTGACACCTCGCCCGCTGTAGTGGTGGCGCAGCCGGTGGTGATCGTCACCGAGCCCCGGCGAGCCCCGGTCGCGGTTGTTGCTACCGGGCCGCAAGGTCCATCCGGCCGTGACGGCGCCCCTGGCGGAACGACCTTCCAGTGGGATCAGACCATCGCTCTGGCGGTGTGGACCGTCCCCCACAACCTGCAGAGATTCCCCAGCGTCACCGTCGTGGACCATCTCGGCAACCGGGTAGAGCCAGACGTCACCTACATCGACGACAACATTGTCCAGATCACCCACGGGCGGCCGGAGATCGGCCGAGCGTATTTCAACTAGGAGCACCTTATGAAGCATACGAACACGCTAGACCTCAACGGCTTCAAGGCCATCAACCTCGCCGACGGGGTGAATCCGCAGGACGCGGTGACCCGCTCCCAGCTGGATGCGGCAATCCAGGGCTTTGCCTGGAAAGCTCCGGTGCGCGCGGCCACCACGGCGAACATCACGCTGTCCGGCACCCAGACAATCGACGGCGTCGCCCTGGTGGCCGGCGATCGCGTGCTGGTAAAGAACCAGTCGACCGCATCGGGTAACGGCATCTACCTGGTGGCCTCCGGCAGCTGGACCCGTTCGACCGATTTCGACACTGCCGCCGAGATGCTGGGCGCTGCTGTTTTCGTGAGCGAGGGTGCCACTCAGGGAAACCAGCAATGGAAGATGACCACCGACGCCCCCATCACGGTAGGCACCACGGCCATCGTATGGGAGCAGGTCGGAGGCGGTTCGAGCTACACCGCCGGCAACGGCATAACCATTACCGGCGGCGTCATCGCGGTCGATACCTCCGTCACTGCGCGCAAGATGTCGGCCACCATTGGCGACGGCACGGCCACTACCATCACCGTCACCCACAACCTGAACACCCAGGACGTCGTCGTCAGCGTGCGCGAAACCGCAACCAATGCCGGCGTGATCACGGACTGGGTCGCCAACACCGCCAACACCGTGCAGCTGACCTTCGGTACGGCCCCAACCTCCGGGCAGTACCGGGCCACGGTGATAGGCTGATGCGCTTCACCGGCGCAGTCGATGAGGCGCCCATCCTCACTATTGCATCGGCCGCGACGACGGACATCGGCGCGGCCCGGGCAAACATGCTCCGGCTCACCGGAAGCGCCGCCATCGCCTCGTTCGGCAGTGCTCCATCGGGCACGATGCGATGGATATGGTTCGACGGGATGATGTCGATCACCTACAACGCGACGGCGATGATTCTGCCCACGCTGAGCAGCATCTGGACGGCGCCTGGAGATACAGCGACGTTCGTATCCTTAGGCGGTGGTAACTGGCGATGCCTTTCTTACAACCGTGTAATTGGCTGGCCTATCGCTGAGAACGGGTTCGGCTACAACCAGTCCTGGCAGGACATGACGGCTAGCCGTGCTCTGTCAACCACATACACGAATGGCACTAGCAGGCCGATTGCGGTGAGTGTCTGGGCTACAGCTACCGGCCTGAATGGCAACCTATCCGCTGCAGTGGGAGGGGTGACTATCGCCCTGGGGAATCAGGCGCATGTTGCGGGGGCTGTTGCATGTGTTTCGTTTGCGGTCCCGCCTGGCTCCACGTACAGCGTCAGCCAGGGCGGCACTGCACCGATAAACAAGTGGATGGAGTTACGTTGATGCATATCCAGGCACGTAATCCTGCGACCTCTGACGTCTTCGGATATGACGATCCAGAGGAAATCCCTTCTGGCTATATCCGCCTGACTGAAGAAGAGATTAACGTCAGGTTGAGGCCAGCCTTGAGTCTGGAACAGATCCAGTCCCTGCTCACGGCAGTAGTCCAAGCCCACATGGATGCAGAGACCCGCACGCGTGGCTACGACTCCATCCTCAGCCTCTGCACCTACGCCACCAGCACTGTCCCCAGGTTCCAGGCCGAAGGCCAGGCTGGTGTCGTGTGGCGTGATGCATGCTGGCAGCTGGGCTACGACCTCATCGCCCGTGTGCGCGCCGGCGCGGCGCCCATCCCCACTGAGGCGGAGCTGCTGGCCATGCTGCCGCCGATGAAGTGGCCAACCACCGAAGCCGACTGAGCCCCGCTACCGAGCGGGGCTTCTTCTTTCTGGAGATCACCATGGATCTACAACAGGTCCGCCGGGAAATCATTGCCCCGGCGTTTTTGCTGCTGCCTGACCGTATGGCAGGGAAAAAGGCCGAGGTGATGCTGCTGGCCATCGGGCTGCAGGAGAGCCGCTTCCTCCACCGCCGGCAGATCAACGGGCCTGCGCGGAGCTTCTGGCAGGGGGAGAAGGGCGGCGGCATGGTCCACGGCGTACCGCGCCACGTGGCCACCATGCGCACCGCCGCGAAGGTGCTAGAGGCCCGGGGCGTTCCCCCGACCGATGACGCCATCTACGCCGCTATCGAGACCGACGACATCCTGGCCTGCTGCCTGGCGCGCCTGCTGCTCATCACTGACCCCATGGCCTTGCCGGAGATCGGGGCGCCGCGGGCGGCCTGGGAGATGTACCTGCGCACCTGGCGACCCGGGAAGCCGCACCCTGATACCTGGCCCGCGCTCTACCAGCAGGCCGTGGAGGCGGTGCAGTGACCGCCCTGCAGGTTCGCCTGCTGGTGCTGGTTATAGCTGCCGCGCTGTCTGCTGCCGCCGGCGCGCTGGTCAACGGCTGGCGCTGGGAGGCCCGGCTGGCCATGGCCAACCAGGTGCACGCCGACACCCTGGCCGAGATCGACCGCGCCACGGCCAAGCAGCTGCAGGTCCACCAGGAACAGCAGGCGGACCTGCAGCGCCGCCTTGAACTCACCGAGCAACAGCACTACCAGGAGCTGGCACATGCCCAGGAAAACACTGATCGGCTGCGCGCTGATCTCGCTGCTGATCGCCAGCGGCTGCTCGTCAAGGTCCGAGGTCCGGCCAGTTGCGGTGGCGTGCCCGCCGCCACCGGTGCCTCCGGCGTGGATGATGGAGCCCAGTACGCCGAGCTTCACCCAGCGACTGCAGCAGATCTTGCCGCCCTCGCCGGAGATGCAGACCGCTGCGCCGTGAGGCTCAAGAGTCTGCAGGCGTGGGTCCGAGAAGTCACGACGAAATCGCCGTAAATCTTCCCCAAAACACATCCCTAAGTATCTGATTTTATTGAGGTGGGAAGTCATGCAAAACGCCCCGTTGCGAGGCGTCGTTTTCAGCTGCAAGACTTTGATCTGAAAGGAGAATTACTGATTCGCTACGGTATCCCAGGCCTTGATGCCGTAGAGGGTGATGGTCATGGGGCAGCTCGGATTCACGTGAGGCAAGGGCCGCGCAGCCAGGGGCCGCGCGACGTCGGTCGGCGATTATGCCACGCGGGATTGCCCGATGGGGCGCCGGCGCGGCGCCCCGTGTCGTCAGGGTCGAAGGGCCCGCCTGGCGGGCCGTGGGGTCAGAGGCTGCGGACGAAGTCGCGGATGCGCTCGGCGGCTTCGATGCACTCGGCGAGCGGTGCGACCAGGGCCATGCGCACGCGGCCTGCGCCCGGGTTGAAGCCGTCCACTTCGCGGGAGAGGTAGGAGCCCGGCACCACGGTGACGTGCTCGCGGGCGAAGAGGTCGCGGGTGAAGGTCTGGTCGTCCACCGGGGTCTTGGCCCACAGGTAGAAGCCGCCGTCCGGGCGTTGCACGTCGAGCACGCCGCCGAGGATGTCGAGCACGGCGTCGTATTTCTCGCGGTACAGGTCACGGTTGGCGCGCACGTGGGCTTCGTCGTTCCAGGCGGCGATGCTGGCCAGCTGGGTCTGCACGGGCATGGCGCAGCCGTGGTAGGTGCGGTACAGCAGGAAGGCCTTGAGGATGGCGGCGTCACCGGCGACGAAGCCGGAGCGCAGGCCCGGCAGGTTGGAGCGCTTGGACAGGCTGTGGAACACCACGCAGCGGGCGAAGTCGCTGCGGCCCAGTTCGGCGCAGGCGGTGAGCAGGCCGGCCGGCGGGTTGGCTTCGTCGAAGTACAGCTCGCTGTAGCACTCGTCGGCGGCGATGACGAAGTCATGCTCGTCGGCCAGGGCGATCAGTTTCTTCAGTTGTTCGACCGGGACCAGGGCGCCGGTGGGGTTGCCCGGGGAGCAGAGGAAGAGGATCTGGCAGCGCTGCCAGACCTCGGCCGGTACGGCGTCGAAGTCGGGGTTGAAGCCGTTCTCGGCGAGGCACGGCAGGTAGTGCGGCTCGGCGCCGGCCAGCAGGGCCGCGCCTTCGTAGATCTGGTAGAAGGGGTTCGGGCTGACGACCAGGCCCTGGTCGGCGCGGTTGACCACGGTCTGGGTGAAGGCGAACAGCGCCTCGCGGGTGCCGTTGACCGGCAGCACGTGGCGGGCGGCGTCGAGCCAGCCGGCGGGCACCTTGAAGCGCCGCTCGCACCAGGCGGCGATGGCTTCGCGCAGGGCGGGGATGCCCAGGGTGGTGGGGTACACGGCCATCTGGTCGAGGCTGTCGGCCAGGGCCTTGGCGACGAAGTCCGGCGAGCGGTGCTTGGGTTCGCCGATGGACAGGGCGATGGCCTTCTTGTCGGCCGGTTGCACGCCGCCGAGCAGGGCGCGGAGCTTCTCGAAGGGGTAGGGCTGCAGGTGGTTCAGAGCGTCGTTCATGCGTCGTTCCTGGCTACTGCGAGCGGCTGCACGGGCGCGCTCAGATACTGATTCGGGTGGGGTCAACGCCCTGGGCGTTGGCTTCGGACAGCTGCGAGACGATGGCCGCCTGCAGGCGCTGGCAGAGTTCGGGGTCGGCCAGGGGCTGGTTGTCGGCGTCGGTGACGAAGAACACGTCTTCCACCCGCTCGCCGAGGGTGGCGATCTTGGCGTTCTGCAGCGACAGGTCGAAGTCGAGGAAGATGCGCCCGATGCGCGCCAGCAGGCCGGGGCGGTCGGGTGCGATCACTTCGAGCACGGTGACCGGGCGCTGGGCATCGTTGGAGATGGTCACCTGGGGCGGGAAGGCGAAGTGCTTGAGCTGGCGCGGCACGCGGCGCTGGATGATGGCCGGGTACTCGTCGGGGTTCTTCAGCGCTTCGATCAGGCCCTCGCGGATTTCCTTCACCCGGGCCGGGTTGTCGCCGATGGAGCCGCCGGCGGTGTCGAGCACGATGTAGGTGTCGAGGGTGAACTGGCTGGTGGAGGTGATGATCCGCGCGTCGTGGATGTTGAGGTTGAGCTGGCTCATCGCGGCCACCGTCACGGCGAAGAAGTCGTGCTGGTCGGGGGCGTAGATGAAGATCTGGGTGGCGCCCTCGAACTCGCGCTGGGCGGTTTCCTTGATCAGCACCAGCGGGTCGTTGCCGGCCGGGTGCTGGAGGATGGCCTCGGTGTGCCAGGCGACGTCGTTGGCGGTATGGCGCAGGAAGTAGTCGTCGCCGAGCTGGGACCAGAGCTGCTCGGCGTCGTCCTGGTCGATGCCGTTGCGCACGAGTATGTCGATGGCGGCGGTCTGGGTCTGGCGGATCTGCTCTTCGCGGTCCAGCGGGTTCTCCAGGCCGCGGCGCAGGGCGCGCTTGGTCTCGGTGTAGAGCTGGCGCAGCAGGCTGGCGCGCCAGGAGTTCCACAGGCTCGGGTTGGTGGCGTTGATGTCGGCCACGGTGAGCACGTAGAGGTAGTCGAGGTGGGTCTGGTCGCCCACCAGCTGGGCGAAGTCGAAGATCACCTGCGGGTCGGAGAGGTCCTTGCGCTGGGCGGTGGTGGACATCACCAGGTGGTTCTGCACCAGCCAGGTGACCAGGCGCGAGTCCCAGGCCGGCAGCTGGTGGCGGGCGCAGAAGGCTTCGGCGTCGACGGCGCCGAGCTCGGAATGGTCGCCGCCGCGGCCCTTGCCGATGTCGTGGTAGAGGCCGGCGATGTAGATCAGCTCGGGCTTGGGCAGCTTGTCGATGACCTTGCTGGCGAGCGGGAACTTCTCCGCCAGCTCCGGCCACTTCAGCTTGCGCAGGTGCTTGATCAGGTTGAGCGTGTGGGCGTCGACGGTATAGATGTGGAACAGGTCGTGCTGCATCTGCCCGATGATGTGGCCGAACTCCGGCAGGTAGCGGCCGAGGATGCCGTAGCGGTTCATCCGCCGCAGGTTGCGGTGGATGCCCTGGGACGACTTGAACAGCTCGATGAACAGGCTGGTGTTGCGGATGTCGCTGCGGAAGTCGTCGTCGATGAGATGGCGGCTGTCGCGCAGCAGGCGGATGGTGTCGGCGCGCACGCCCTTGATATCCGGGTGCTGGGCCATCAGCACGAAGATCTCCAGCAGGGCGAAGGGGGTGCGCTTGAAGACGTTGGGATGGGTGACTTCGATGTAGCCGTCGCGCAGCTGGAAGCGGCTGTTCAGCGGTTGCGCGGGCGAGGAGCCGGCGCTGCGCAGGATGACTTCCTCGAAGTGCTGGTTGATCAGGTCGCTGAGCTCGGCGACGCCCATCACCACGCGGTAGTACTTCTGCATGAAGTGCTCGATGGCCTGCTTGGCGTCGTCGCCCTGGAAGCCCAGCAGGCCGGCCAGCTTGCGCTGGTGGTCGAACAGCAGGCGGTCCTCGGCGCGGCCGGCGAGCATGTGCAGGGCGTAGCGCACCTTCCAGAGGAACTCCTGGCTGGAGGCGAGCACGCTGCATTCGCTCTCCACGAGGAAGCCTTCCTTGACCAGGGCGTGCAGGTTGAGGCTGCCGAACTGCCGGCGGGCGACCCAGAGGATGGTCTGGATGTCGCGCAGGCCGCCGGGGGAACCCTTCACGTTGGGTTCCAGGTTGTATTCGGTGTCGTTGTACTTGGCGTGGCGGGCCTTGCGCTCCTGGCGCTTGGCGAGGAAGAAGTCCTTGCTCGGCCACATGCGCTCGGGGCTGGTGACGTCCTGCATGCGCCTGCGCAGGCTTTCCGGGCCGGCGATGGTGCGGCTTTCCATCAGGTTGGTGACCACCGTCAGGTCGGCGCGGGCCTCCTCGGCGCATTCGTCCACCGAGCGCACGCTCTGCCCGACTTCCAGGCCGATGTCCCAGAGCAGGGTGAGGAAGCCTTCGATGGATTCACGGAAGGTCTCGTGGTCGGCGCTGTCCAGGAGGATCAGCAGATCGATGTCCGAGTAGGGGTGCAACTCGCCACGGCCGTAGCCGCCTACCGCCAGCAGGGCGATGTCGGCGTCCTCGCTCCAGTCGAAGCGCTCCCAGGCGGCGCGCAGGATCTGGTCGACGAACCAGGCGCGGTCCTCGACCAGGCGGCGGATGTCGCGGCCATTGGCGAAGCGGGTGTCGAGGACTTCCTTGGCCTGGCGGATGGCTTTCTTGAAGGCGGCGATGGGGCTGGATTTCAGCGCCAGTTCGGCCTGGAACTGGCCGCGGTCGAACAGTTCGGGATCCACCTGCGGCATCGGTCGCCTTCCTTATATCTGTGGGGCGTTGTCGGGACTCAGGCGGAAACCCGGGGAATGGTGTCGTCGCTGCGCAGGGTGAAGATCTCGTAGCCGGTCTCGGTCACCATCAGCGTGTGTTCCCACTGCGCGGAGAGCTTGCGGTCCTTGGTGATGGCGGTCCAGCCGTCGCCCAGTACCTTGGTCTCGGCACGGCCCTGGTTGATCATCGGCTCGATGGTGAAGGTCATCCCGGCCTTGAGTTCCATCCCGGTGCCGGCGCGACCGTAGTGGAGGATCTGCGGCTCTTCATGGAACACCGCACCGATGCCGTGGCCGCAGAATTCGCGGACCACCGAGAAGCCGTTCTTCTCGGCGTGCTTCTGGATCACTTCGCCGATATCGCCCAGGCGGCAGCCCGGCCTGACCAGCTGGATGGCCTTGTACATGCACTCCTGGGTCACCTGGGACAGGCGCTCGGCCCAGACCGGTACCTTGCCGACATGGAACATGCGGCTGGTGTCGCCGTGGTAGCCGTCCTTGATGACGGTCACGTCGATGTTCAGCGTGTCGCCATCCTTCAGCGGCTTCTCGTTGGGGATGCCGTGGCAGACCACGTGGTTGATCGAGGTGCAGATGGACTTGGGGAAGCCCTTGTAGTTGAGCGGGGCGGGAATCGCCTTCTGCACGTTGACGATGTAGTCGTGGCAGATACGGTCGAGCTCTTCGGTGGTGACACCGGGTTTGACGTGCTCGCCGATCATCTCCAGGACTTCGGCGGCCAGGCGGCCTGCCACGCGCATCTTTTCGATTTCTGCGGGCGTCTTGATGGTCACGGTCATGGCGGTTCTCGAGCGTTTCTATATAAAGAGCGCAATCTTAACAGCTGGAAGCCCGAAGCTTGAAGCCGCAAGAGCGCTCGGCGAGTCCCGCTTCGGGTTTTGAGCTTATAGCTTCGAGTAGTTTTTTGTGCTATAAAACGCGCCGCTTTACGGGCACTCTGCCCGCAAGGCTCAAACCCACACACGTATCGACACGATTTCCTGGGTGCCCGCAAGGGTTGGAGATTGGGATGCGTGGAGGCCTAACCCGACTTATCAAGGAACTATCATGTCCCAAGTCAACATGCGCGATATGCTGAAGGCCGGTGTGCACTTCGGCCACCAGACCCGTTACTGGAACCCGAAAATGGGCAAGTTCATTTTCGGCGCGCGTAACAAGATCCACATCATCAACCTGGAAAAAACCCTGCCGATGTTCAACGAGGCCCTGTCCTTCGTTGAAAAACTGGCTGCAGGCAAGAACAAGGTTCTGTTCGTCGGCACCAAGCGTTCCGCTGGCAAGATCGTCCGCGAAGAAGCTGCTCGTTGCGGCTCCCCGTACGTCGATCACCGCTGGCTCGGCGGCATGCTGACCAACTACAAGACCATCCGTCAGTCGATCAAGCGCCTGCGCGACCTGGAAACCCAGGCTCAGGACGGCACTTTCACCAAGCTGACCAAGAAAGAAGCGCTGATGCGCACCCGCGATCTGGAAAAACTGGAACGCAGCCTGGGTGGCATCAAGGACATGGGCGGCCTGCCGGACGCTTTGTTCGTGATCGACGTCGACCACGAGCGCATCGCTATCACCGAAGCCAACAAGCTGGGCATCCCGGTCATCGGCGTTGTCGATACCAACAGCAGCCCGGAAGGCGTTGACTACATCATCCCGGGTAACGACGACGCCATTCGCGCCGTTCAGCTGTACCTGGGTGCCATGGCCGACGCCGTGCTGCGTGGCCGTCAGAACGCCAACGGCGGTGCTGACGAGTTCGTCGAAGAAGCTGCCGCTTCCGAGGCTGCCGAAGGCTGAGGCCGGCGCGCTTAGCGTTACCCGGTGCGCAAGAAGGGGGCTAGGCCCCCTTTTTGCCACCTCCGATATTGTCTGCCCGGAATGCCGGGCTGAATGGTTGAAAACCTATTCAAGAGGATTGCGAACATGGCAGAGATTACTGCAGCCCTGGTTAAAGAACTGCGCGAGCGTACCGGCCTGGGCATGATGGATTGCAAGAAGGCCCTGACCGCCGCCGATGGCGACATCGAGAAGGCCATCGACGACATGCGCGCCGCTGGTGCCATCAAGGCCGCCAAGAAGTCCGGCAACATCGCCGCCGAAGGCGCCATCGCCGTCAAGGTCGCTGCCGACAACAAGGCCGCCGTGATCATCGAAGTCAACTCCCAGACCGACTTCCTGGCTCTGCAGGACGACTTCAAGAACTTCGTCGCCGCCACCATCGAGCAGGCTTTCGAAGAGAAGCTGACCGACGCCGCTCCGCTGGTTGCCTCCCGCGAAGAAGCTCGCCTGGCCCTGGTTTCCAAGACTGGCGAAAACGTCAACATCCGTCGCCTGACCCGCGTCGAGGGTGATGTCGTGGGTGCCTACCTGCACGGCCACCGCATTGGCGTCCTGGTCAGCCTGAAAGGCGGCAGCGTCGAGCTGGCTCGTGACATCGCCATGCACGTGGCTGCCAGCAACCCGCAGTTCCTCAACGCTTCCCAGGTCTCCGAAGAAGCCGTTGCCAAGGAAAAGGAAATCTTCCTGGCCCTGAACGCCGACAAGATCGCCGGCAAGCCGGAAAACATCGTCGAGAACATGGTCAAGGGCCGTATCGCCAAGTTCCTCGCCGAAGCCAGCCTGGTCGAGCAGCCGTTCGTCAAGGATCCGGAAGTCAAGGTCGGTGACCTGGCCAAGAAAGCCGGTGCCGAAATCGTTTCCTTCGTTCGCTACGAAGTAGGCGAAGGCATCGAGAAGGTCGAAGTGGACTTCGCTGCCGAAGTTGCTGCACAAGTCGCTGCAACCAAGCAGTAAGACGGCCTAGGCTGTCGCCCCGCAAGAGGCTGCCCGCTAACGCGCGCGGCCTCTTCGTCAAACTGGGGAACCCTTTCGGGGCGGTTTCCGTGGCCATGTCCGCCAGGCGGGCACCAAGTGCCGCGTGCGTAGTCGAAGCTACGCTCCAGGACAGCGGAGCCCCGTGCTCCATGAATTCAATGCGCCGCAGGAGAACTCGTAATGGCTCAGCAGGTGAGTGGTCGCCAACCTCGCTATAAACGCATTCTGCTCAAACTCAGCGGCGAAGCCCTGATGGGGTCCGAGGAGTTCGGGATCGACCCGAAGGTCCTGGACCGCATGGCTCTGGAAATCGGTCAACTGGTCGGCATCGGCGTCCAGGTCGGCCTGGTCATCGGCGGCGGCAACCTGTTCCGTGGCGCGGCCCTCAGCGCGGCCGGCATGGATCGGGTCACCGGCGACCACATGGGCATGCTGGCCACCGTGATGAACGGCCTGGCCATGCGCGACGCGCTTGAGCGTTCCAATATCCCCGCGCTGGTGATGTCGGCCATTTCCATGGTCGGCGTGACCGACCACTACGACCGCCGCAAGGCCATGCGCCACCTCAAGAGCGGCGAAGTGGTGATCTTCTCCGCCGGTACCGGCAACCCGTTCTTCACCACCGACTCGGCCGCCTGCCTGCGTGCGATCGAGATCGACGCCGACGTGGTATTGAAAGCCACCAAGGTGGATGGCGTGTACACTGCCGACCCCTTCAAGGACCCGAACGCCGAGAAGTTCGAGCACCTCACCTATGACGAGGTGCTGGATCGCAAGCTGGGCGTGATGGACTTGACGGCGATTTGCCTGTGCCGTGACCAGAAGATGCCGCTGCGGGTCTTCAACATGAACAAACCCGGTGCCCTGCTGAACATCGTTGTGGGTGGCGCCGAAGGAACCCTGATCGAGGAGGGCGAGCAATGATCAACGAGATCAAGAAGGACGCGCAGGAGCGCATGACCAAGACCCTGGAGTCCCTGGGCCATGCCTTCGCCAAGATCCGTACCGGCCGTGCACATCCGAGCATCCTGGACAGCGTGATGGTGTCCTACTACGGCGTCGATACCCCGCTGCGCCAGGTGGCCAACGTGACCGCCGAGGACTCCCGCACCCTGGCCCTGACCGTGTTCGACAAGAGCATGATCCAGGCGGTCGAGAAGGCCATCATGACCTCCGACCTCGGCCTCAACCCGGCCACCGCCGGTACCACCATCCGCGTCCCGATGCCGGCCCTGACCGAGGAAACCCGCAAGGGCTACACCAAGCAGGCCCGCGCTGAAGCCGAGAACGCCCGTATCGCCGTGCGCAACATCCGCCGCGATGCCCTGGCGCAGCTGAAGGACCTGGTGAAGGAAAAGGAAATCAGCGAGGACGACGAGCGTCGCGCTGCCGATGATGTGCAGAAGCTGACCGACAAGTTCGTCGCTGAGGTCGACAAGGGCCTGGAAGCCAAAGAAAACGACCTGATGGCTGTCTGACGGCACCCCCATATGGACAAGAAAGGCGTTTCTCCAGCGATCCCGCGTCATGTGGCGATCATCATGGATGGCAACAATCGCTGGGCCAAGAAGCGCCTGCTGCCGGGCGTCGCCGGTCACAAGGCCGGTGTCGATGCCGTCCGTGCGGTGATCGAGGTGTGCGCCGAGGCGGGTGTCGAGGTGCTCACGCTCTTCGCTTTCTCCAGTGAGAACTGGCAGCGTCCGGCCGAGGAGGTCGGCGCGCTGATGGAGCTGTTCCTCTCGGCCCTGCGCCGGGAGGCGCGGCGCCTGAACGACAACCAGATCCGCCTGCGCATCATCGGTGACCGTTCGCGGTTCCATCCCGAGTTGCAGGCCGCCATGCGCGAAGCCGAGTTACTGACCGCTGGCGAGCACCGCTTCACCCTGCAGATCGCCGCCAACTACGGTGGCCAATGGGACATCACCCAGGCCGCCCAGCGCCTGGCCCGTGAAGTCCAGGCCGGGCACCTGCAGGTGGACGAGATCACGCCCGGGCTGCTGCAGAACTGCCTGGCCACTGGCGACCTGCCGCTGCCCGATCTGTGCATCCGCACCGGGGGCGAGCATCGCATCAGTAACTTCCTGCTCTGGCAGCTGGCCTATGCCGAGCTGTATTTCTCCGATCTGTTCTGGCCCGACTTCAAGCACGAAGCCATGCGCAAGGCCCTGGGCGACTACGCCACGCGCCAGCGCCGCTTCGGCAAGACCAGCGAACAGATAGAAGCCGAGGCCCGTTAACGATGCTCAAACAACGAATCATCACCGCGCTGGTGCTCCTGCCCATCGCGCTGGGAGGTTTCTTCCTGCTCGACGGCGGCGCTTTCGCGCTGTTCATCGGCCTGGTGGTCAGCCTCGGAGGCTGGGAATGGGCGCGCCTCGCCGGCTTCGACGCCCAGTCGGCCCGTGTCGGCTACGCCGCGCTGGTCGCGGCCCTGCTGTTCGGTCTCTACCAGGTGCCGGCCCTGGCGCCCTGGGTCCTGGCCGTCGGCATCCTCTGGTGGCTGGCCGCGACCTTGCTGGTGCTCGGCTATCCGGGCTCCAGCCGCTATTGGGGTGGCTCCGCCGGCAAGCTGGCGATCGGCCTGCTGATCCTCCTGCCGGCCTGGCAGGGGCTGGTGCTGTTCAAGCAGTGGCCGCTGGCGAACTGGCTGATCCTCGCCGTGATGGTGCTGGTCTGGGCCGCTGATATCGGCGCCTATTTTTCCGGCAAGGCCTTCGGCAAGCGCAAGCTGGCCCCTGCGGTCAGCCCCGGCAAGAGCTGGGAAGGCCTCATTGGCGGCCTGTGCACAAGCCTGCTGATCACCCTGGGCGTGGGCATCTTCCGCGGCTGGGACGGCGGCGTGCTGCTCGCCGGGTTGCTCGGCGCTGCGCTGGTGGTGCTGATCTCGGTGGTGGGCGACCTCACCGAAAGCATGTTCAAGCGCCAGTCCGGCATCAAGGACAGCAGCAACCTGCTGCCTGGCCATGGTGGCGTGCTCGACCGTATCGACAGCCTCACCGCCGCCATCCCGATGTTCGCCGCGCTGCTGTGGGTCGCCGGCTGGGGCAGTCTGTGAGCCGTCCGCAACGCATCACCGTGCTGGGAGCCACCGGTTCCATCGGCCTCAGCACCCTGGATGTCATCGCGCGCCATCCTCTGCGCTATGAGGCTTTCGCCCTGAGCGGTTTCTCCCGCCTGTCCGAATTGCAGGCCCTGTGCCTGCGGCACCGTCCGCGCTATGCCGTGGTGCCTGACCAGGAGTCCGCCCGCCACCTGCAGGCCGGGCTCCAGGGTGCCGGCCTGACCACGGAGGTGTTGGTGGGGGAGGGCGGGCTTTGTGAGGTCGCGTCTCATCCCGAGGTCGATGCGGTCATGGCCGCCATCGTCGGCGCGGCCGGCCTCAAGCCGACCCTGGCTGCCGTCGAGGCCGGAAAGCGCGTGCTGCTGGCCAACAAGGAAGCCCTGGTGATGTCCGGGGCGCTGTTCATCCAGGCGGTGCGGCACAGTGGTGCGGTGCTGCTACCCATCGACAGCGAGCACAACGCGATCTTCCAGTGCCTGCCGGGGGACTATTCCCGTGGCCTCGCGCAGGTCGGCGTGCGGCGCATCCTCCTCACCGCATCCGGCGGCCCGTTCCGCGAAACCTCGCTGGATGTGCTGCATGAGGTGAGCCCCGAACAGGCCTGCGCCCATCCCAACTGGTCCATGGGGCGGAAGATCTCCGTGGATTCGGCGAGCATGATGAACAAGGGGCTCGAGCTGATCGAAGCCTGCTGGCTGTTCGATGCGAGCCCGTCCCAGGTCGAGGTGGTGATCCACCCCCAGAGCGTCATTCACTCTCTGGTCGATTATGTCGATGGCTCGGTGCTCGCCCAATTGGGCAACCCCGACATGCGCACGCCCATCGCCCACGCCCTGGCCTGGCCGGAGCGCATCGATTCGGGTGTCTCTGCGCTGGACCTTTTCCGTATCGGTCGGCTGGATTTCCATGAGCCTGACGAGACGCGGTTCCCCTGCCTGCGCCTGGCGCGACAGGCGGCGGAGGCGGGTGGCAGTGCCCCGGCGATGCTCAATGCCGCCAACGAGGTGGCTGTCGCGGCCTTCCTCGAGCGGCGCATTCGCTTCACGGAGATCGCGAGTATCATCGACGAGGTGCTGAACCGCGAATCGGTGCTGGCGGTCGAAACGCTGGACGCCGTGCTGCTCGCGGACGCCCGTGCACGCGCTGCGGCGCAGGATTGGTTGGCCCGTCACGGGCGTTGAGCCCGGAGGTTCTCGATGAGCGCGCTATACATGGTCTTGGGTACCCTGGTGGCATTGGGGGTGCTGGTCACCTTCCACGAGTTCGGCCACTTCTGGGTCGCTCGTCGCTGCGGCGTCAAGGTGCTGCGGTTCTCCGTCGGTTTCGGCACCCCGCTGGTCCGCTGGCATGACCGCCATGGCACCGAGTTCGTGATCGCCGCCATCCCCCTGGGTGGCTACGTGAAGATGCTCGACGAGCGCGAGGCTGAAGTGCCCGCTGCGGAGCTCGACCGTTCGTTCAATCGCAAGCCCGTGGGGCAGCGCATCGCCATCGTCGCCGCCGGGCCCATCGCCAACTTCCTCCTCGCGCTGCTGTTCTTCTGGATCCTGGCCATGCTGGGCACGCAGCAGGTGCGTCCGGTAGTGGGCTCCGTTGCCGCCGACAGCATCGCCGCGCAGGCCGGCCTGCAGGTCGGGCAGGAAATCCTTTCCGTCGATGGCAAGGCCGTCACCGGCTGGGGCGGCGTCAACCTGCAGTTGGTGCGTCGTCTCGGCGAGAGCGGCGACCTCAACCTGGTGGTGCGCAGCCAGGGCTCGACTGCCGAGACCCCGCTGCGCCTGCAGCTCAACGACTGGCTGAAAGGCGCTGACGAACCAGATCCCATCGGTTCGCTGGGCATCCGGCCGTGGCGTCCAGCCATGCCGCCGCTGCTGGACGAGGTGCCGGAAGGTCCGGCCCAGGCCGCTGGGCTGCGCCCGGGCGATCGCATCCGGGCCCTCGATGGGCAGGCGATGGATGACTGGCAGCAGTTGGTGGATTTCGTCCGCAGCCGCCCGGGCCAGCGCATCACGGTGAGCTACGAGCGTGACGGGCAGGTCGCCGAAATGCCCGTCACCCTGGGGGCGCGCGGCGAGGGTGACGCCCGCAGCGGCTTCCTCGGCGCCGGCGTAAAGGCGGGTGAGTGGCCGGCCGAGATGCTGCGCGAGGTGAGCTTCGGCCCGCTCGATGCGGTCGGCGAGGCAGCGGCGCGGACCTGGTCCATGAGCCTGCTAACTCTGGATTCCCTAAAGAAAATGTTGCTCGGCGAGCTCTCGGTAAAAAACTTGAGCGGGCCGATAACCATTGCTAAAGTGGCGGGCGCTTCAGCCCAGTCCGGCGTGGGGGATTTCCTGAATTTCCTGGCCTACCTGAGCATAAGCCTGGGGGTTCTCAATCTGTTGCCAATTCCCGTCCTGGACGGGGGGCACCTGCTGTTCTACCTGATCGAATGGGCGCGTGGACGACCACTGTCAGAGCGGGTGCAAGCTTGGGGGGTACAGATCGGCATCAGTCTTGTCGTCGGGGTCATGCTATTGGCCCTGGTGAACGATCTGGGCCGTCTGTAACGCGTCGCTGAATTCCGGATCTGCCGCCCTTCGCGGCAGATTCCTTATTATCAGTTGGAATAAAAAAGGACTTCATGAAACGCCTGTTGCTAACTGCGGTGCTCGCCGCACTCATGATCGGCGAAGTTCACGCCGAGTCCTTCACCATCTCCGACATCCGCGTAAACGGCCTGCAGCGGGTATCCGCCGGCAGCGTGTTCGGTGCTCTGCCGCTCAACGTCGGCGATCAGGCGGATGACCGCCGCTTGGTTGAAGCCACTCGCGCCCTGTTCAAGACCGGTTTCTTCCAGGACATCCAGCTCGGCCGCGATGGTGGTGTCCTGGTGATCAGTGTGGTCGAGCGCCCGTCGATTTCCAGCATCGAGATCGAAGGCAACAAGGCCATCACCAGCGAAGACCTGCTCAAGGGCCTGAAGCAGTCCGGCCTCTCCGAAGGCGAGATCTTCCAGCGCGCGACCCTCGAAGGCGTGCGCAACGAGCTGCAGCGCCAGTACGTGGCCCAGGGCCGCTACTCCGCCGAGATCGAAGCCGAGGTGATCCCGCAACCGCGCAACCGCGTCGCGCTGAAGATCAACATCAACGAAGGCACGGTCGCTGCCATCCAGCACATCAACGTGGTGGGCAACACCGTATTCCCCGATGAGGACCTGATTGGCCTCTTCGAGCTGAAGACCACCAACTGGCTGTCGTTCTTCAAGAACGATGACAAGTACGCCCGCGAGAAGCTTTCCGGTGACCTTGAGCGCCTGCGCTCCTACTACCTGGACCGCGGCTACATCAACATGGATATCTCCTCCACCCAGGTATCCATCACCCCGGACAAGAAGCACGTCTACGTCACCGTCAACGTCGACGAAGGCGAGAAATACACCATCCGCGACGTGAAGCTCTCCGGCGACCTGAAGGTGCCGGAAGAAGAGGTCAAGTCGCTGCTACTGGTGAAGGAAGGCCAGGTCTTCTCCCGCAAGATCATGACCACCACCTCCGAGCTGATCACCCGCCGCCTGGGCAACGAGGGCTACACCTTCGCCAACGTCAACGGCGTGCCCCAGGCTCACGACGAGGATCACACCGTCTCCGTGACCTTCGCCGTCGATCCGGGCAAGCGTGCCTACGTCAACCGCATCAACTTCCGTGGCAACACCAAGTCCGAGGACGAAGTGCTGCGCCGCGAGATGCGCCAGATGGAAGGTGGCTGGGCCTCGACCTACCTGATCGACCAGTCCAAGACCCGCCTGGAACGCCTGGGCTTCTTCAAGGAAGTCAACGTCGAGACCCCGCAGGTGCCGGGCACCGACGACCAGGTCGACGTCAACTACAGCGTCGAAGAGCAGCCTTCCGGCTCCATCACCGCCAGTGTCGGCTTCGCGCAGAGCGCGGGCCTGATCCTCGGCGGCTCGATCAGCCAGAACAACTTCCTCGGTACCGGCAACAAGGTCAGCATCGGCCTGACCCGTTCCGAGTACCAGACCCGCTACAACTTCGGCTTCGTGGACCCCTACTGGACCGTCGACGGCGTGAGCCTGGGCTACAACGCCTTCTACCGCACCACCGACTACGACGACCTCGATGTCGACGTATCCAGCTACTCGGTGGACAGCCTCGGTGGTGGCGTGAGCGTCGGCTATCCGATCAACGAGACCTCGCGCCTGACCTTCGGCCTGACCGTGCAGCAGGACGAGATCGGCACTGGTCGCTACACCGTCGACGAGATCTTCGACTTCATCCGTCAGGAAGGCGACAAGTACCTGAACTTCAAGGGTTCCATCGGCTGGTCCGAATCGACCCTGAACCGTGGCGTGCTGGCCAACCGTGGCCATTCCCAGAGCCTGGTGCTGGAAAGCACGCTGCCGGGCAGCGACCTGTCGTTCTTCAAGCTCGACTACCGTGCCCAGCTCTTCACCCCGCTGAGCCAGAGCACCGCGCTGCGCTGGCACACCGAGCTGGGCTACGGCGACAGCTACGGCTCCACCTCCGAGCTGCCGTTCTACGAGCACTACTTCGCCGGCGGCTTCAACTCGGTGCGTGGCTTCGAGGACAGCAGCCTGGGCCCGCGCAGCACCCCGAGTACCGGTCGCAACCCCGGCACCATCGCCGACCCGGACCAGGATCCGCTGCCCTTCGGTGGCAACGTTCTGGTGCAGGGCGGTGTAGAGCTGCTGTTCCCGCTGCCCTTCGTCAAGGACCAGCGCCAGTTGCGTACCGTGCTGTTCTGGGATGTGGGTAATGTGTTCGACACCAGTTGCTCGTCCACCGCGACCAACTGCAGCAGCATCAACGCAGGCGATCTCGCCAGCTCCGTGGGTGTGGGGCTGACCTGGATCACCGCGCTGGGGCCGTTGAGCTTCAGCCTGGGCATGCCGGTGAAGAAGCCGGACAATGCCGACACCCAGGTATTCCAGTTCTCCCTGGGCCAGACCTTCTAATTGCTGATCAAGAAGACAACAGTGTTTGTTGCAGGAGTGCATCGTGCGTAAGTTGACTCAAATCGTTCTGGTTGCCGCGGCCCTGATGGCCTCTCCGGCTTTTGCCGAGATGAAAGTTGCGGTACTGAACTATCAGATGGCGCTCCTCGAATCGGATTCGGCGAAGAAGTACGCCGTGGATGCCGAGAAGAAGTTCGGCCCCCAGCTGACCAAGCTCAAGACCCTGGAAAGCGATGCCAAGCGCATCCAGGATCGCCTGGTCAAGGAAGGCGAGAAGATGCAGCAGGCCGAGCGTGAGCGCCTGGAGCTCGAGTTCAAGCAGAAAGCCCGTGACTTCCAGTTCCAGTCCAAGGAACTGAACGAAGCCAAGGCCGTTGCCGACCGCGAAATGCTCAAGCAACTGAAGCCGAAGCTGGACCAGGCCGTCGAAGAAGTCCTGAAGAAGGGCAGCTACGACCTGGTGCTGGAGCGCGGTGCGGTGATCGATGTCAAGCCTCAGTACGACATCACTCGCCAGGTCATCGAGCGCATGAACCAACTGCGCTGATATGACCGTCGCGACCTTCACCCTCGGCCAGTTGGCCGAGCGTCTCGACGCCACCCTGCGTGGCGACGAGACCAGGGTTGTCTCCGGGTTGGCTACGCTGCAGGACGCTGGTCCCGACCAGTTGACCTTCCTGGCCAACCCGCAGTACCGCAAGTTCCTCGCCGATACCCGTGCCGCCGCCGTGCTGCTGACTCCGGCCGATGCCGAAGGCTTCGCCGGTGATGCGCTGCTGGTGCCCAATCCCTACCTGGCCTATGCCCGGCTCTCCCACCTGTTCGATCCCAGGCCCGTCGCCGCGCCTGGCATCCATCCGAGTGCAGTGGTCGCCCCCGATGCCAAGGTCGATCCGTCGGCAAGCATCGGGCCTGGCGTGGTGATCGAGTCCGGTGCACAGATCGGCGCCGGTGTCACCATCGGCGCGTACAGCGTCGTGGGCGCACGCAGCGTGATAGGCGAGGGCGGCTGGCTGGCGCCCCGCGTGACGCTCTACCACGACGTGCGTATCGGCAAACGCGTGGTCATCCAGTCGGGTGCCGTGATCGGTGGCGAGGGCTTTGGCTTCGCCAACGAGAAGGGTGTCTGGCAGAAGATCGCGCAGATCGGCGGTGTCACCCTGGGCGACGATGTCGAGGTCGGTGCCAACACCACCATCGACCGTGGCGCCCTGGCCGACACCCTGATCGGCAACGGCGTGAAGCTGGACAACCAGATCATGATCGCCCACAACGTCCAGGTCGGTGACAACACCGCCATGGCCGGCTGCGTGGGTATTTCCGGCAGTACCAAGATCGGCCGCAACTGCATGATTGCAGGCGGCGTCGGCATGGTCGGGCATATCGAGGTCTGCGATGGCGTGTTCGTCACCGGCATGACCATGGTGACCCGTTCCATTACCGAGCCTGGTGCCTATTCCTCCGGTACCGCCATGCAACCCGCGGCGGAATGGAAGAAGAGCGCAGCCAGAATTCGCCAGCTGGATGACATGGCGCGTCGTCTGCAGCAGCTGGAAAAGCGCCTGGCGTCAGTGACCCCGGGCGGGGATGCTTCATCTGATGCGTGACCCGCGCAGCGCCGCGCATCCCCAATCCCCTTTTAAGGCTCCAGGAAAATGATGGACATCAACGAGATTCGCGAATACCTGCCGCACCGCTACCCTTTCCTTCTTGTGGATCGGGTCGTGGATCTGGATATCGAGGGCAAGCGCATTCGCGCCTACAAGAATGTCAGCATCAACGAGCCATTCTTCAACGGCCACTTCCCCGAACACCCGATCATGCCGGGTGTGCTGATCATCGAAGCGATGGCCCAGGCCGCCGGCATCCTCGGCTTCAAGATGCTCGACGTGAAGCCTGCCGACGGCACCCTGTACTACTTCGTCGGCTCGGACAAGCTGCGCTTCCGCCAGCCTGTGCTGCCGGGTGACCAGTTGATCCTCGAAGCCAGCTTCCGCAGCGTAAAGCGCAGCATCTGGAAGTTCGAGTGCCAGGCCAGCGTCGATGGCAAGGAAGTCTGCTCGGCTGAAATCATCTGTGCGGAACGCAAATTATGAGTTTGATCGACCCTCGCGCCATCATCGATCCGTCAGCCCGGCTGGCGGATGACGTCCAGGTCGGCCCCTGGTCGATCATCGGACCCGATGTGGAAATCGGCGAGGGTAGCGTGGTCGGCCCCCATGTGGTCATCAAGGGCCCCACGCGCATCGGCAGGCACAACCGCATCTACCAGTTCTCCTCGGTAGGTGAGGACACGCCTGACCTGAAGTACAAGGGTGAGCCCACCCGCCTGGTCATCGGTGACCACAATGTGATCCGCGAAGGTGTGACCATCCACCGTGGAACCGTCCAGGATCGCTCCGAGACCACCATCGGCGACCACAACCTGCTGATGGCCTACGTGCATATCGGTCATGACAGCGTCATCGCCAACCACTGCATCCTGGTCAACAACACGGCGCTGGCGGGCCATGTCCACGTGGACGACTGGGCGATCCTCTCCGGCTTCACCCTGGTGCACCAGTTCTGCCGCATCGGCGCCCACAGCTTCTCCGGCATGGGTACCGCCATCGGCAAGGACGTACCTGCCTACGTGACCGTCTTCGGCAACCCGGCCGAGGCGCGCAGCATGAACTTCGAAGGCATGCGCCGCCGTGGTTTTTCCGCCGAGGCGATCCAGGCCCTGCGTCGGGCCTACAAGGTCGTCTACCGCCAGGGCCTGACCGTCGAGCAGGCACTGGCCGAACTCGCCGAATCCTCCGCGCAATTCCCCGAGGTCGCGGTGTTCCGCGACTCGATCCAGTCCTCGACCCGCGGCATCACGCGCTGATCTCATGACCCGTCCATTGCGCATCGCGCTGGTCGCCGGCGAGGCGTCCGGCGACATCCTAGGCTCCGGCCTCATGCAAGCCCTCAAGGCCCGTCATCCCGATGCCGAGTTCATTGGCGTGGGTGGTCCGCTGATGGAGGCGGAGGGCCTGGCTTCCTATTTCCCCATGGAGCGTCTCGCGGTGATGGGGCTGGTCGAAGTGCTCGGCCGCCTGCCCGAACTGCTGAGTCGCCGCAAGCGCCTGATCGCCACCCTGATCGACGCCCGCCCGGACGTCTTCATCGGTATCGACGCCCCGGATTTCAACCTGGGCGTCGAACTCAAGCTGCGCCGCGCCGGCATCCGCACCGTGCATTACGTCAGCCCCTCCGTCTGGGCCTGGCGGCAGAAGCGCGTGCTGAAGATCCGCGAAGGCTGCGACCTGATGCTCACCCTGTTCCCCTTCGAGGCGCAGTTCTATGAGGCCCACCAGGTGCCGGTGCGCTTCGTCGGCCATCCGCTGGCGGACACCATTCCGCTGGAAGCCGACCGCGCTGCGGCTCGCGCCGCCATCGGGGTGCCGGACGGCGCCGCCTTGGTGGCGCTGATGCCCGGCAGCCGCGGTGGCGAGGTCGGTCGCCTCGGCAGCCTGTTCCTCGACGCCGCCGAGCGCATGCGCTCGATGCGCCCGGGCCTGCATTTCGTGCTGCCCTGCGCCAGCCCCGCGCGGCGCCAGCAGCTGGAGCAGATGCTCGCCGGCCGCAACCTGCCGCTGACCCTGCTGGACGGTCGTTCGCACCAAGCCCTTGCTGCCTGCGACGCGGTGCTGATCGCCTCGGGCACGGCGACCCTGGAAGCGCTGCTGTACAAGCGCCCCATGGTGGTGGCCTACAAGGTCGCGCCCATGACTTATCGGATTCTCAAGCGCCTGGTGAAAAGCCCCTACGTGTCCTTGCCCAACCTGCTGGCCCAGCGCCTGCTGGTGCCCGAACTGCTGCAGGACGCCGCGACGCCCGAGGCGCTGGCCCAGACCCTGGTGCCGCTGCTCGACGGCGGGGACGTGCAGACCGAAGGCTTCGACCGCATCCACCGTACCTTGCGTCTCGATGCTTCCAAGGAAGCCGCGGGCGCGGTGCTCGACCTGATAGGGAGTCGCTGATGCAGCTCGGACTGGATTTCACCCTGGTGGAGGAACTGGTGGCCGGCGTCGACGAGGTCGGTCGCGGCCCGCTCTGTGGTCCGGTGGTCACCGCCGCGGTGATCCTCGATCCGGCCCGCCCTATCCTCGGCCTCAACGATTCCAAGAAGCTCAGCGAAGCGCGTCGCGAGGCGCTGTTCGACGAGATCCGCGAGAAGGCCCTCGCCTGGTGCATCGCTCGCGCCGAGGTGGAGGAGATCGACCGCCTCAACATCCTCCACGCGACCATGCTGGCCATGCAGCGCGCGGTCGAAGGCCTCGCTGTCACGCCGAAGCTGGCGCTGATCGACGGCAACCGCTGCCCGAAACTGGCGGTGCCCAGCGCGCCGGTGATCCAGGGTGACGCCAAGGTGCCGGCCATCGCCGCTGCGTCGATCCTGGCCAAGGTCAGCCGCGACCGCGAGATGCAGGCGCTCGACGCGATCTACCCGGGCTACGGCATGGGCGGGCACAAGGGCTACCCGACGCCGGTGCACCTGGAAGCCTTGCGACGCCTGGGCGCGACGCCCATCCACAGGCGCTCCTTCGCCCCGGTCCGTGCGGTGATCGAAGGCGTCGACTGATTCCTTCCGGCCCTCCCGGGCACCGTTTCATCGGCCTGCCGGCGTTCGTGCCGGCGACCGGCCGTTCCCGACTTGAAGCCAGCTGCCGCTTCCGCTGTACAATCCCGGCCTTGCCGTTTTTGCGTTTTCTATAGGACCGCCATGACTGTCGCCTTCGTCCATCTCCGTCTGCATTCCGAATATTCACTCGTCGACGGCCTGGTGCGGGTCAAGCCGCTGATCAAGGCCGTGGCGAGCGCCGGGATGCCCGCCGTGGCGATCACCGACCAGAGCAACATGTGCTCGCTGGTGAAGTTCTACAAGGCCGCCATGGGCGGGGGCGTCAAGCCCATCTGCGGTGCCGACATCTGGCTTGCCAGCCCCTATGAGGATGGGCCACTGACGCGCATGACCCTGCTGGTGATGAATGCCAAGGGCTACCGCAACCTCACCGAGCTGGTGTCCCGGGGCTGGTCCGAAGGCCAGAGCAATGACCTGGTGATCATCCAGCGCGAATGGGTGAAGGAGGCCGCCGAAGGCCTGATCGCCCTGTCGGGCTCCAAGGAAGGCGAGATCGGCATGGCCTTGCTCAGCGGCGACCAGGCCGGCGCCGAGGCGCTGCTGGCCGAGTGGCAGGCCGTCTTCCCCGATCGCTTCTACCTGGAGCTGCAGCGCACCGCCCGGGTCAACGACGAGGAGCACGTGCATGCCGCCGTCGCCCTGGCCGATCGTTGCGGCGCGGCACTGGTGGCCACCAACGACGTGCGCTTCATCAAGCCGGGCGATTTCGAGGCCCACGAGACCCGCGTATGCATCGGCGAGGGCCGTGTCCTCGACGACCCGCGCCGCCCGCGCAACTTCTCCGACCAGCAGTACCTGAAGACCCCCGAGGAGATGGCCGAGCTGTTCGCCGACATCCCCGAGGCGCTGCAGAACACCGTCGAGATCGCCAAGCGCTGCAACATCGAAGTCCAGCTGGGCAAGCACTTCCTGCCCGACTTCCCGACGCCCAACGGCATGGGTATCGATGACTACCTGCGCCACGCTTCCTATGAAGGCCTGGAGGAGCGCCTGGCGGTGCTCTGGCCGAAGGAGACGACTCCGGACTACGAGGAGAAGCGCCAGCTCTACATCGACCGCCTGGAGTTCGAGCTGGGCACCATCATCCAGATGGGCTTCCCCGGCTACTTCCTGATCGTTGCCGACTTCATCCAGTGGGCGAAGAACAACGGCGTGCCGGTGGGCCCGGGGCGCGGCTCGGGCGCCGGTTCGCTGGTCGCCTACGTGCTGAAGATCACCGACCTCGACCCGCTGGCCTACGACCTGCTGTTCGAACGCTTCCTCAACCCCGAACGGGTCTCCATGCCCGACTTCGACGTCGACTTCTGCATGGACGGCCGTGACCGCGTGATCGACTACGTGGCTGACAAGTACGGGCGCAATGCGGTGAGCCAGATCATCACCTTCGGCTCCATGGCGGCGAAGGCGGTGGTGCGCGACGTGGCGCGGGTGCAGGGCAAGTCCTACGGCCTGGCCGATCGCCTCTCGAAGATGATCCCGTTCGAAGTGGGCATGACCCTGGAGGCGGCCTACAACCAGGAGGAGGCACTGCGCGACTTCCTCAAGGCCGACGAGGAAGCCCAGGAAATCTGGGACATGGCCCTGAAGCTCGAAGGCATCACCCGCGGTACCGGCAAGCACGCCGGCGGCGTGGTGATCGCCCCGACCAAGCTCACCGACTTCTCGCCCATCGCGTGCGACGAGGAGGGCGGTGGCCTGGTGACCCAGTTCGACAAGGATGACGTGGAGGCGGCCGGCCTGGTGAAGTTCGACTTCCTCGGCCTGCGGACGCTGACGATCATCAAGTGGGCCATGGAGATGATCAACCGCGAGCAGGAGAAGAAAGGCCTGCCGCTGGTGGACATCGACCGCATCCCCCTGGATGACAAGAAAACCTACGACATGCTGCAGAAGGCGGAGACCACCGCGGTCTTCCAGCTCGAATCCCGCGGCATGAAGGAGCTGATCAAGAAGCTCAAGCCCGACTGCCTGGAGGACATGATCGCCCTCGTGGCGCTGTTCCGTCCGGGGCCGCTGCAATCGGGCATGGTGGACGACTTCATCAACCGCAAGCACGGCCGTGCCGAGCTCTCCTACCCGCACCCGGACTACCAGTACGCCGGCCTCGAGCCGGTGCTCAAGCCTACCTACGGCATCATCCTGTACCAGGAGCAGGTGATGCAGATCGCCCAGGTGATGGCGGGCTACACCCTTGGCGGCGCAGACATGCTGCGCCGCGCGATGGGCAAGAAGAAGCCCGAGGAGATGGCCAAGCAGCGTGGCGGCTTCATCGAGGGCTGCTCCAGCAACGGCATCGACCCGAACCTGTCGGGCAACATCTTCGACCTGGTGGAGAAGTTCGCCGGCTACGGCTTCAACAAGTCCCACTCCGCCGCCTACGGCTGGGTCTCCTACCAGACCGCCTGGCTCAAGGCGCACTTCCCGTCGCCCTTCATGGCCGCGGTACTCACGGCGGACATGCACAACACCGACAAGGTGGTGACGCTGATCGAAGAGTGCCGGAACATGAAGCTGCGGATCGTGGCGCCGGATGTGAACAACTCCGAATACCGCTTCACCGTCGATGACGCCGGACAGATCATCTATGGCCTTGGCGCGATCAAGGGCGTGGGCGAGGGCCCGGTGGAGGCGATCACCGAATGCCGCGCCGAAGGTGGCCCGTTCAAGGATCTCTTCGACTTCTGCAACCGCATCGACCTCAAGCGCGTCAACAAGCGCACCCTGGACGCCCTGATCCGCGGTGGTGCACTGGATCGCCTGGGCCCGTTCTTCAGCGAAGAGCCCAAGGCCTACCAGGCCGGCATCGACCGCAACCGGGCGGTGCTCCTGGCGTCCATGGAGGAGGCCATCCAGGCCGCGGAGCAGACCGCGCGCAGCCACGACAGCGGGCACATGGACCTGTTCGGCGGCCTGTTCGCCGAGCCCGAGGCGGACATGTACGCCAACCACCGCAACGCCAAGGAGCTGTCCCTTAAGGAGCGGCTCAAGGGCGAGAAGGATGCCCTGGGGATCTACCTCACCGGGCACCCGATCGACGAGTACGAGGGCGAGGTGCGTCGCTTCGCCCGCCAGCGCATCGTCGAGCTGAAGCCCGCGCGTGACACCCAGACCATCGCCGGCCTGATCGTCAACCTGCGGGTGATGAAGAACAAGAAGGGCGACAAGATGGGCTTCATCACCCTCGACGACCGCTCCGGTCGCATCGAGGCGTCGCTGTTCGCCGATGCCTTCAACTCCGCCAGCGCGCTGCTGCAGACCGATGCGCTGGTGGTGGTCGAGGGCGAGGTCAGCCACGACGACTTCTCCGGCGGCCTGCGCCTGCGCGCCAAACGCGTGATGAGCCTGGAAGAGGCCCGCACAGGGCTGGCCGAGAGCCTGCGCATGAAGGTCGACCACAGCGCTCTCCAGGGTGACCGCCTGCGCTGGCTGGCCGAGCTGTGCAACCGCCATCGCGGCTCCTGCCCGATCACGCTGGACTACAGTGGAGCGAGTGCCAAGGCGTTGCTGCAGTTCGGCGAGCAGTGGCGGATCGATCCCGCTGACGCTTTGATTCAGGCATTGCGTGACCAGTTCGGGCGCGACAACGTCTTCCTGCACTACCGCTGAAGCGAGGAGCGCATCGCCGCTCCCGTTTCTCGACCCACACGCGCCCTTCCTTTAAGGTAGGGCGCCAAATGGAACCAGCCGCCTGGCCCCACGCGCACGACGGAAGCCTATGAACCCGAATTTTCTGGATTTCGAACAGCCGATCGCTGACCTGCAAGCCAAGATCGAGGAGCTGCGCCTGGTCGGCAACGACAACGCGCTGAACATCACCGACGAGATCTCCCGCCTGCAGGAGAAGAGCAGCGCGCTCACCGAAAGCATCTTCGGCAACCTGACCAGCTGGCAGATCGCCCAGCTGGCACGCCATCCGCGCCGCCCCTACACCCTCGACTACATCGAGCACATCTTCACCGAGTTCGACGAGCTGCATGGCGACCGCCACTTCTCCGACGACGCGGCCCTGGTCGGTGGCGTTGCCCGCCTGGACGACCAGCCGGTGATGGTCATCGGCCACCAGAAAGGCCGTGAAGTGCGCGAGAAGGTCCGCCGCAACTTCGGCATGCCGCGCCCCGAGGGCTACCGCAAGGCCTGCCGCCTGATGGAGATGGCCGAGCGCTTCAAGATGCCGATCCTCACCTTCATCGACACCCCCGGCGCCTACCCGGGCATCGATGCCGAGGAGCGTGGCCAGAGCGAGGCGATCGCCTGGAACCTGCGCGTCATGGCGCGCCTGAAGACCCCGATCATCGCCACCGTCATCGGCGAGGGCGGTTCCGGCGGTGCGCTGGCCATTGGCGTCTGCGACCGTCTGAACATGCTGCAGTACTCCACCTATTCGGTGATCTCGCCGGAAGGCTGCGCTTCCATCCTGTGGAAGACCGCCGAGAAGGCGCCGGATGCCGCCGAGGCCATGGGCATCACCGCCGAGCGCCTGAAAGGTCTGGGCATCGTCGACAAGGTGATCGCCGAGCCGCTGGGCGGTGCCCATCGCGATCCCGCCGTCGCCGCTGCGTCGATCCGTGCCGAGCTGACCTCGCAGCTGCAGGCCCTCGGCAAGCTCGATACCGACGACCTGCTGGCTCGCCGCTACGAGCGCCTGATGAGCTATGGCGTGGCCTGACGGCCATGGGGGCGGGCGCGTGGCCGAACCGGGTCGCGCGCTCGTCCTGAAGCTCGAATCCGCCTTGCTGGCCGCCGTCGCTCCCTGGCGTGCGGCACCCGCCTGGCGGGTGGCCTTCTCCGGAGGCCTGGATTCCACCGTCCTGCTGCACCTCCTGGTACGTCTCGCCCGGCGCGAGAGCCTGCCTCCCTTGTCCGCCATCCATGTCCACCATGGCCTGCAGCCTGCTGCCGAGGCCTGGCCTGCGCATTGCCAGCGGACCTGCAACGGCCTCGGCGTGCCCTTGCAGGTGGCGCGGGTTCAGGTGACCCAGGGCAACAGCCTGGAGCGCGCCGCCCGTGATGCCCGCTACGCGGCCTTCATCGCACGGCTTGGGGCGGACGAGGTGCTGATGAGCGCCCAGCACCGTGACGACCAGGCGGAAACCCTGCTGTTCCGCCTGCTGCGGGGAGCCGGGGTGCGTGGCCTGGCCGGCATGCCCGCCAGCCGTGCGCTAGGCGAGGGCGTCCTGCTGCGCCCGCTGCTGCGGGTGTCTCGCGCGGAACTCGAGGCCTGCGCCCGCGAGCTGGGTGTGGCGTGGGTCGAGGACCCGTCCAACGACGACACCGACTTCTCCCGCAACTACCTGCGTCGCCGGATCATGCCGGCACTCACCCAGCGATGGCCCCGGGCCGTGGAAAGCATCACCCGCAGCGCCGAGCACCTGGCCGAGGGCGAGGCGTTGCTCGGCGAATTGGCGCAACTGGACTTGCAGGCCGCGCGGACCGACAGCGCCTTTCCCTGGCTGCGGCTGCCATCCCTGGAGCTGGCCCCGTTGATGGGCCTGTCGCCGGCCCGCCAGCGCAATGCCCTGCGCCACTGGATGGCCGGCTTCACCGCGATGCCGGACAGCGATCACTGGGCTGGCTGGGACGACCTGCGCGATGCCGGCGCCAGCGCGAGCCCCGTATGGAGGCTGGCGGGGGGCGACCTGCGGCGCGCCGACGGACGGCTGTGGTGGCTGCCCGGCCAATGGTCGAGCCCCGGGGCGGGCAGCGTGCGCTGGGCCGAGCCCGGGCAGGCGCTCGAACTGCCCGGCAACGGCCGTTTGCAACTTGCCGGCGAGCCGCCGGCAGGCCCTCTGGAGGTCCGCTACCGCCAGGGCGGAGAGGTGCTGGACGTGCCGGGGCGTGGGCGTCGCGAGCTCAAGCGGCTGCTCAACGAGAGTGGCCTTCCGGCCTTCGTGCGCGGGCGTCTGCCGCTGCTCTATCGCGGCCCGGAGCTGCTCGCCGTGGCCAACCTTCCAGGCCTTGCCGGGCCTGTGGATGCACGCTGGCGACTGCGCTGGACACCGCCGACGAATGACCAAGGTTTGAGCTGAAAGGGTCTTTCCGGTAGACTACGCTCCCGTCTTACAGAGCTCTTGCCGATTCCTTCGGAGTCGGCGGGAGTTTGCCGTTTTGGCACTGTTCCAGATTGCAGGCTTCGGCCTTACTTCGCTCTCCCCGGCGGCCTTCCGCCTAAACGCAGACTTCTAGGGTTTTTCATGACGCGCTACATCTTCGTCACGGGTGGTGTTGTTTCTTCATTGGGGAAAGGCATCGCCTCGGCATCCTTGGCCGCCATTCTGGAAGCGCGGGGGCTGAAGGTCACCATGCTCAAGCTGGATCCGTACATCAACGTCGATCCCGGCACCATGAGTCCCTTCCAGCACGGTGAAGTGTTCGTCACCGAGGACGGTGCCGAAACCGACCTCGACCTGGGCCACTACGAGCGCTTCGTGCGCACCACCATGACCCAGAACAACAACTTCACCACCGGCCGCGTCTACGAGGACGTGCTGCGCAAGGAGCGCCGTGGTGACTACCTGGGTGCCACGATCCAGGTCATCCCGCACATCACCGACGAGATCAAGCGCCGCATCATCAAGGGTGCTGGCGACGCCGACGTGGCGATGGTCGAGATCGGCGGTACCGTGGGCGACATCGAGTCCCAGCCCTTCCTCGAGGCCATTCGCCAATTGCGCGTGGAAGTGGGCGCCAAGCGCGCCATGCTGATGCACCTGACCCTGGTCCCCTACATCGCCACCGCTGGCGAGACCAAGACCAAGCCGACCCAGCACTCGGTGAAGGAGTTGCGCTCCATCGGCCTGCAGCCCGACGTGCTGATCTGCCGTTCCGACCATGAAGTCGACCTGTCCTCGCGCCGCAAGATCGCGCTGTTCACCAACGTGGAAGAGCGCGCGGTCATCGCCCTGCAGGACGTCGACACCATCTACCGCATTCCTTCCGTGCTGCACGCCCAGGGCCTGGACGACTTCGTCGTCGAGCGTTTCGGCCTGCAGTGTGGCGGTGCCGACCTCTCCGAGTGGGATCGCGTCGTCGATGCCAAGCTGAACCCGGAGAAGGAAGTCACCATCGCCATGGTCGGCAAGTACATGGAGCTGCTGGACGCGTACAAGTCGCTGATCGAGGCGATGAGCCACGCCGGCATCCAGAACCGCACCAAGGTGAACCTGCGCTACATCGACTCCGAAGACATCGAGAACCAGGGCACCAGCCTGCTGGAAGGCGTCGGCGCCATCCTGGTGCCGGGCGGCTTCGGCCTGCGCGGCGTGGAAGGCAAGATCACCACCGTCAAATACGCCCGCGAGAACAAGATCCCCTACCTCGGCATCTGCCTCGGCATGCAGGTGGCGGTCATCGAGTTCGCCCGCAACGTGCTGGGCTGGACCGACGCCAACTCCACCGAGTTCGACAAGGCCAGCGGCCATCCGGTCGTGGGCCTGATCACCGAGTGGGAAGACGCCACCGGCGCCACCGAGATCCGCACCGAAGCCTCCGACCTCGGCGGTACCATGCGCCTGGGCGCCCAGGCCTGCCAGCTGGAGCCGGGCTCCCTGGTACACGCCTGCTACGGCAAGGACGAGATCGTCGAGCGCCACCGCCATCGCTATGAAGTGAACAACAACCTGCTGCCGCAACTGCAGGAAGCCGGCCTGAAGATCACCGGTCGCTCCGGCGACGGCGCGCTGGTCGAGGTGGTCGAGTCCCCGGACCATCCGTGGTTCGTCGCCTGCCAGTTCCACCCGGAGTTCACCTCCACGCCGCGTTACGGCCATCCGCTGTTCAGCGGCTTCGTCAACGCCGCCCTGGCGCAGAAAGCGAAGAAGGCCTGACCCATGGCACAGAAGATCATCCGCGTTGGCGACATCGAGATCGCCAACGACAAGCCCTTCGTGCTGTTCGGCGGCATGAACGTGCTGGAGTCCCGTGACCTGGCGATGAAGGTGTGCGAGGAGTACGTCAAGGTCACCGACAAGCTCGGCATCCCCTACGTGTTCAAGGCCAGCTTCGACAAGGCCAACCGCTCCTCCATCAACTCCTTCCGCGGCCCGGGCCTGGAAGAGGGCATGAAGATCTTCGAGGACGTGAAGAAGGCCTTCGGCGTGCCGGTCATCACCGACGTGCACGAGCCGCACCAGGCTGCCCCGGTAGCCGAGGTCTGCGACATCATCCAGCTGCCGGCCTTCCTCTCCCGCCAGACCGACCTGGTCGTGGCGATGGCGAAGACCGGTGCGGTGATCAACATCAAGAAAGCCCAGTTCCTCGCGCCCCAGGAGATGAAACACATCCTGACCAAGTGCGAGGAAGCCGGAAATGACCAGATGATCCTCTGCGAGCGCGGCTCCTCCTTCGGGTACAACAACCTGGTGGTGGACATGCTCGGCTTCGGCATCATGAAACAGTTCCAGTACCCGGTGTTCTTCGACGTCACCCATGCCCTGCAAATGCCGGGTGGGCGCGCCGATTCCGCCGGTGGCCGCCGCGCCCAGGTCACCGACCTGGCCAAGGCCGGCATGAGCCAGGGCCTCGCCGGCCTGTTCCTGGAGGCGCACCCGGACCCGGACAACGCCAAGTGCGACGGCCCTTGTGCCCTGCGCCTGGACAAGCTGGAGCCGTTCCTCAGCCAGCTCAAGCAGCTGGACGACCTGGTCAAGAGTTTTCCGCCGATCGAGACTGCCTGAACGGGCAAATCTCCGGTAAAGTGCCGGGCGCGCGCAATCTGACCGAGCAGTCAGGCTTGTGGTGAGACCTGCCGAATCGAACGTCTGCCCGCGCCGCCCCTCTAATTCCGCTGCAGCGTCATCGTCAACTTTGGAGTGCTAACAACAATGGCAAAGATCGTCGACATCAAGGGCCGTGAAGTCCTGGATTCCCGCGGTAACCCCACCGTCGAGGCGGATGTGATCCTGGACAACGGTATCGTTGGCAGCGCATGCGCGCCGTCCGGTGCCTCCACCGGTTCCCGCGAGGCCCTCGAGCTGCGCGATGGCGACAAGAGCCGCTACATGGGCAAGGGCGTGCTGAAGGCCGTCGCCAACATCAACGGCCCGATCCGCGACCTGCTGCTGGGCAAGGACCCGGTTGACCAGAAGGCGCTCGACCACGCGATGATCGCCCTCGACGGCACCGACAACAAAGCCAAGCTGGGTGCCAACGCCATCCTCGCCGTGTCCCTCGCCGCCGCCAAGGCCGCTGCCCAGGACCAGGACCTGCCGCTGTACGCGCATATCGCCAACCTCAATGGCACTCCCGGCCAGTACTCCATGCCGGTTCCGATGATGAACATCATCAACGGCGGCGAGCATGCCGATAACAACGTCGACATCCAGGAGTTCATGGTCCAGCCGGTCGGCGCCAAGACCTTCTCCGACGGCCTGCGCATGGGCACCGAGATCTTCCATCACCTCAAGGCCGTGCTGAAGGCCCGTGGCCTGAACACCGCCGTGGGTGACGAAGGCGGCTTCGCACCGAACCTGACCTCCAACGAGGACGCCCTGGCCGCCATCGCCGAAGCCGTCGCCAATGCCGGCTACAAGCTGGGCACCGACGTGACCCTGGCCCTGGACTGCGCTGCCAGCGAGTTCTTCGAAGACGGCAAGTACAACCTGTCCGGCGAAGGCAAGTCGTTCGACGCCGAAGGCTTCGCCGACTACCTGAAAGGCCTGACCGAGCGCTTCCCGATCATCTCGATCGAAGACGGCCTGGACGAGTCCGATTGGGCCGGCTGGAAAATCCTCACCGACAAGATCGGCGAGAAGATCCAGCTGGTGGGTGACGACCTGTTCGTGACCAACACCAAGATCCTCAAGGAAGGCATCGAGAAAGGCATCGGCAACTCGATCCTGATCAAGTTCAACCAGATCGGCTCGCTGACCGAGACCCTGGAAGCCATCCAGATGGCCAAGGCCGCCGGCTTCACCGCGGTGATTTCCCACCGCTCCGGCGAGACCGAGGACAGCACCATCGCCGACCTGGCCGTTGGCACCGCCGCCGGCCAGATCAAGACCGGCTCCCTGTGCCGTTCCGATCGCGTGTCCAAGTACAACCAGCTGCTGCGTATTGAAGAGCAGCTGGGCGGAAAGGCGCCTTACCGTGGTCGTGCCGAGTTCCGCGGCTAAGCCGGGGATGATAAAAAGGGCAGCGAAAGCTGCCCTTTTCGTATGGAAACTTCTCTTTCGATGGCCAAATCCCCTTACTGGTTGTTCGTCGTACTGATCCTGGCCCTGGCCGGGTTGCAGTATCGCCTGTGGGTGGGTGACGGCAGCCTTGCGCAGGTGACGGATCTCGAGCGGCAGATCGCCGACCAGAAGGGCGAGAACGAACGCCTGCTGGAACGCAACCGCATCCTCGAGGCCGAGGTTTCCGAGCTGAAGAAGGGCATGGAGACCGTGGAAGAGCGTGCGCGCCACGAACTGGGCATGGTCAAAGAGGGCGAGACCCTCTATCAGTTGGCCGAATGACGACTCCCGAGCTCCCCGCCTTCTGGGCCGTGATCCCTGCCGCCGGTGTCGGTGCCCGCATGCGTGCCGACCGCCCCAAGCAATACCTGGAGCTGGCCGGGCGGACCATCCTCGAACACAGCCTCGCCTGCTTTCTCGATCATCCCAGCCTCAGGCGCGTGGTGGTCGGCCTCTCCGTCGACGATCCTTACTGGCCTGCGCTGGCTTGCGCCGGAGACCCGCGTATCGAGCGCGTGGACGGCGGCAAGGAGCGTGCTGACACGGTGCTCAAGGCCCTGCTGCGCCTGGATGAACTCGGCGCGCGCCCGAGCGACTGGGTGCTGGTGCACGACGCGGCGCGGCCCAACCTGGCCCGCACCGACCTCGACCTGCTCCTGGCCGAACTGGCCGATGACGCCGTCGGTGGCCTGCTGGCGGTGCCCGCACGCGACACGCTGAAGCGCGCCGGGCCCGATGGGCGTGTGGCCGAGACGGTGGACCGCAGTGTCATCTGGCAGGCCTATACACCGCAGATGTTCCGCTTCGGCACCTTGCATCGCTCCCTGGCCGATGCCCTGGTCTCGGGCGTCGCCATCACCGACGAGGCTTCGGCCATCGAGTGGTCGGGGCAGGCGCCACGCCTGGTCGAAGGGCGCGCCGACAACCTCAAGGTCACCCGCCCGGAAGACCTCGACTGGCTACGTCAGCGCTGGGCCGGCAGGCACTGATCGCGATAGGCCGGGTGCTTCGCCAGGCCTTCCTTCAGCAGATCCACCAACTGGCGCACCTTGGGTGACAGGTGGCGCTGCTGTGGATAGATCGCCCAGACCGCGGTATTCGGCGGCTGGTGCTGTTCCAGCAGGGAGACCAGCCTGCCGGCCCGCAGGTGCTCCAGCACGTAGTAGTCCGGCAGCTGGCACAGGCCGAAGCCGCGCAGCGCCGCATCCAGCACCGCCTCGCCGCTGTTGCACCGCCAGTTGCCCTGCACCCGCACCGTCTGTTCCCGTCCCTCCGCGAGGAAGCCCCATTGGTCCGAACTGCCGATCAGGCAGTTGTGCCGGCCGAGCTCGGAGAGGCTGTGGGGGCGACCGTAACGCTCGAGATAGGAGGGGGCGGCGCACAGGTACATGACCCGTGGAGCCAGCCGGGTGGCGACCAGTCGAGAGTCCTGCAGGCGACCGAGGCGGATGGCCAGGTCCAGCCCCTCGTGGACCAGGTCGAGCGGCCGGTTGCTCAGCTCGATCTCCACCCGCAACTGCGGATGGCGGGCCATGAACTGGTTCACCAGCGGCACGATGAAGCGCTCTCCATAGGCGACGGCACAGGTCATGCGCAGCAGCCCCTTGGGCTCGCCGGTGAGGTCGTTGACCGCGCGCAGGGCTTCGTCGCGCGCGTCCACTAGGCGCTGGCAGTGTTGCAGGAAGGTCTGCCCGGCCTCGGTCAGTGCCACCCTGCGCGTGCTGCGGTAGAAGAGGCGCGTCTGCAGCCGCTCCTCCAGTCGCGCCACCTGGCGGCTCACGTGGGACGACGACAGCCCCAGGCGTTCGGCGGCAGCGGTGAAGCGGCCGGTTTCGGCCACGGCGACGAATTCGTCCAACCCTTCCCAACGGCTCATGGATTATCCCTGTGCAGCAATAAAGTTTTGCTTTGTGGCTGATTATTTACCATTGGCGGCTCATCTACACTCTCGGCCATCGTCAAATCCGCTGGAGAGTCACCATGATCAAGTCGCGCGCCGCCGTTGCCTTCGAGGCCGGCAAACCCCTGCAGATCGTCGAAGTGGACGTCGCGCCGCCGAAAGCCGGCGAGGTGCTGGTACGTATCGTCGCCACCGGTGTCTGCCATACCGATGCCTACACCCTCTCCGGCGCGGATTCCGAGGGCGTGTTCCCTTGCATCCTCGGCCATGAGGGCGGTGGCATCGTCGAGGCGGTGGGCGAGGGCGTGACCTCCCTTGCCGTGGGCGACCACGTGATTCCGCTCTATACGGCCGAGTGCCGCGAGTGCAAGTTCTGCAAGTCCGGCAAGACCAACCTGTGCCAGAAGGTGCGCGCCACCCAGGGCAAGGGCCTGATGCCCGACGGCACCAGCCGCTTCTCCTACAACGGCCAGCCGATCTACCACTACATGGGTACCTCGACCTTCTCCGAGTACACCGTGGTGCCGGAAATCTCCCTGGCGAAGATTCCCAAGGAAGCGCCGCTGGAGAAGGTCTGCCTGCTGGGCTGCGGTGTCACCACCGGTATCGGTGCCGTACTCAACACGGCCAAGGTGGAGGAGGGCGCCACCGTGGCTATCTTCGGCCTCGGCGGCATCGGCCTGGCGGCGATCATCGGCGCCAAGATGGCCAAGGCCTCGCGCATCATCGCCATCGACATCAACCCGGCCAAGTTCGACGTGGCCCGTGAGCTGGGTGCGACCGACTTCATCAATCCGAAGGATCACGACAAGCCGATCCAGGACGTGGTGATCGAGCTGACCGATGGCGGCGTCGACTACTCCTTCGAATGCGTCGGCAACGTGCAACTGATGCGCGCGGCCCTCGAATGCGCGCACAAGGGCTGGGGCGAGTCGGTGATCATCGGCGTCGCCGGTGCCGGCCAGGAGATCAGCACCCGTCCCTTCCAATTGGTGACCGGCCGCGTATGGCGCGGTTCGGCCTTCGGCGGCGTAAAAGGCCGTACCGAGCTGCCGAGCTATGTGGAAAAGGCCGAGAAGGGCGAGATCCCGCTGGACACCTTCATCACCCACACCATGGGGCTGGACCGCATCAACGAAGCCTTCGACCTGATGCACGAAGGCAAGAGCATCCGCACCGTCATTCATTACTGATAAGCGCAAGCCGCAAGTTGCAAGCTGCACGTCTTCTCTTGCCGCTTGTGGCTTGTGGCTGCCCGGAGGGCCCCATGACCCTTGAAATCGTTTCCAGCAACAAGAGCTTCGGCGGTTGGCACAAGCGCTATCGCCATCGCTCGAACGCGCTCAACTGCGACATGGTCTTCGCCGTCTACCTGCCGCCCCAGGCGGAGCAGGGCGCGAAGCTGCCGGTGCTCTACTGGCTGTCGGGGCTGACCTGCACCGACGAGAACTTCATGCAGAAGGCCGGTGCCCATCGGCTGGCCGCCGAGCTCGGGTTGATCATCGTCGCCCCGGATACCAGCCCGCGCGGTGCCGATGTGCCGGGCGACCCGGACGGTGCCTGGGACTTCGGGCTGGGCGCCGGCTTCTACGTCAACGCCACCCAGGAGCCCTGGGCGCGCAACTACCGCATGCACGACTACGTGGTGCAGGAGCTGCCGGCGTTGATCGAGGCCAATTTCCCGGTCTCGGACAAGCGCGGCATCAGCGGGCACTCCATGGGCGGCCACGGGGCGCTGGTTTGTGCGCTGCGTAACCCGGGGCGCTACCAGTCGCTGTCGGCCTTCGCGCCCATCGTCAACCCGATGGCCTGCCCCTGGGGCGAGAAGGCGCTGTCCCGCTATCTGGGCGAGGACCGTTCGCGCTGGCGCGAGTGGGATGCCTGTGCGCTTATCGCCGATGCCGGCGAGCGCCTGCCGATCCTGGTGGACCAGGGTGATCGTGACGATTTCCTGGTCAACCAGCTCAAGCCCGAGGCCTTGCAGGCTGCCGCCAAGGCCGCCGGCCACCCGCTGACACTGCGCATGCAGCCGGGCTACGACCACAGCTATTACTTCATCGCCAGCTTCATCGACGACCACCTGCGGCACCACGCTGCTGCACTTGAAGGCTGATGAACCAGAGGTTGAGGCCTGAGCCCTGGAAGCCGGCGTGATTGCCTGCTGGCTTCCAGCTTCCAGCTTTCAGTTAGAATCGCGCCCTGACTTTTCAGGGCGTTTTTCTGACTATGCGAATTGGCCACGGTTACGACGTGCATCGTTTCGGCGAGGGGGACTTCATCACCCTGGGCGGCGTGCGCATCCCTCACAAGTTCGGGCTTATCGCCCACTCCGATGGTGACGTGCTGCTGCACGCGCTCTCCGACGCGCTGCTGGGTGCCGCTGCGCTGGGCGACATCGGCAAGCACTTCCCGGATACCGACCCGCAGTTCAAGGGCGCCGACAGCCGCGCGCTGCTGCGCCATGTGCTGGTGCAGGTGCGCAACAAGGGCTGGAAGGTCGGCAACGTGGACGCCACCATCGTCGCCCAGGCGCCGAAGATGGCCCCGCACATCGAGACCATGCGTGCATTGATCGCCGAGGATCTCGGTGTCGAACTGGACCAGGTCAACGTCAAGGCCACCACCACCGAGAAGCTCGGCTTTACCGGCCGCGAGGAGGGCATCGCCGTGCATGCGGTCGCCCTGTTGCTGAGCGCATGAACGAGTTCGAACTGCTGGGGCCACGTGCCTACGGGGAGGCACTCGGCCAGGCCGTGCTCAAGGCGATCGCCGAGGACTTCCAGGTCGACGAAGTGCTGGACATCCCTCTCGCCGGCGAAGGCGAGCACCTCTGGCTCTGGGTGGAGAAGCGCGAGCTGAACACCGAGGAAGCCGCCCGGCGCCTGGCCCGTGCAGCTGGCGTGCCGGTCCGGACCATCAGCTATGCCGGCCTGAAGGACCGCCAGGCGCTGACCCGCCAATGGTTCAGCCTGCACCTGCCGGGCAAGGCCGATCCGGACCTCTCCGCCGCCGAGAACCCCAGCCTGCGCATCCTCAAGAGCATGCGCCACAAGCGCAAGCTGCAACGGGGCGCGCATTCGGCCAATGGCTTCACCCTGCGCCTCACGCGCCTGGTCGCCGACCACGAGGCGCTCGATGCCCGGCTCAAGGCGATGGCGGCCGGCGGTGTGCCCAACTACTTCGGCTCGCAGCGCTTCGGCCATGACGGCGGCAATGTCGTCGATGCCCGTGCTTTCGCCAGCCGTCGTGAATTGCCGGAACAGCGCAACGTCCGCTCTCGGCTGCTATCGGCCGGTCGCAGCTACCTGTTCAACCGGGTGCTCGCCGAGCGGGTGGCCAAGGGCAAATGGAACCGTGCCGAGGTCGGCGACCTGCTGGCCTTCACCGACAAGCGCAGCTTCTTCATGGCGGGCGAGGAGGAGTGCCGCGACCCCCGCCTGGAGATTCTCGACCTGCACCCCACCGGCGCGCTGTGGGGTTCCGGGCCGTCCCCTGCCGGCGGCGCCACGGGGGCCCTGGAGCAGGCGCTGGCCGATGCCGAGCCGGCGCTGCGCGACTGGCTCGCGGATGCGGGCATGGCGCACGAACGGCGCATCCTCCGCCTCCCCATCGGCGGCCTTACGTGGCATTATCCCGAGCCTGACGTTCTGCAACTGGAATTCGTCCTGCCGGCTGGATGCTTCGCTACCGCAGTGGTTCGCGAGCTTGTCGATCTGGTGCCGGCGGGGCAGACGGACAACCCATGCGTATTCTGATTTCCAACGACGACGGGGTGAATGCACCCGGCATCGCCGCCCTGCATGCTGCGCTCGAGGATTATGCCGAGTGCGTGGTCATCGCCCCCGACCAGGACAAGAGCGGCGCGAGCAGCTCGCTGACCCTGGATCGTCCGCTGTGCCCGCATCGCCTGGACAACGGCTATATCAGCATCAACGGCACGCCCACCGATTGCGTCCACCTGGGGCTCAACGGCCTGCTGGAGCAGACGCCCGACATGGTGGTGTCCGGGATCAACCTCGGCGCCAACCTCGGCGACGACGTGTTGTATTCGGGGACGGTCGCGGCTGCGCTGGAAGGGCGCTTCCTCGACCTGCCGGCATTCGCCTTCTCGCTGCTTTCGCGCCAGTCGGACAACCTCGCCACCGCTGCGCATTTCGCTCGCAAGCTGGTCGAAGGCCATGCGCAGCTCGACCTGCCGCCGCGCACCGTGCTCAACGTGAACATCCCCAACCTGCCGCTGGACCATATCCGTGGCGTGCAGGTGACCCGCCTGGGCCATCGCGCCCGGGCTGCGGCGCCGGTCAAGGTGGTCAACCCGCGTGGCAAGGAGGGCTACTGGATCGCCGTGGCCGGCGATGCCGAGGATGGCGGCCCGGGTACTGATTTCCATGCCGTGATGCAGGGCTATGTCTCGATCACGCCGTTGCAGCTGGACCGCACCTTCACCCAGGGGCTCGACAGCCTCGAGGGCTGGCTGGGGAGGCTGTTCTGATGGCTCGCGAACAGGACGACCTGCTGCGTCGGGGCATCGGCATGACCTCCCAGCGCACCCGTGAGCGCCTCATCCAGCGCCTCTATGAAGAGGGGCTGTCCAACGCCCATGTGCTGGAAACCATCCGTCGTACGCCGCGGCACCTGTTCGTCGACGAGGCGCTGGCGCATCGCGCCTATGAAGACACGGCACTGCCCATCGGCCACAACCAGACCATTTCCCAGCCCTACATGGTGGCGCGGATGAGCGAGCTGCTGCTCGCTGCCGGACCGCTGGACAAGGTGCTGGAGATCGGCACTGGCTCCGGCTACCAGACCGCCATCCTGGCGCAGCTGGTGGAGCGGGTGTTCTCCGTCGAGCGCATCCAGAGCCTGCAAGACCGCGCCAAGGAGCGCCTGGTCGAACTCAACCTGCGCAACGTCGTGTTCCGCTGGGGAGACGGCTGGGAGGGCTGGTCGGCGCTGGCACCCTACAACGGCATCATCGTCACTGCCGGCGCCGCCGAAGTGCCGCAGGCGTTGCTGGATCAACTGGCCCCTGGCGGGCGTCTGGTGATCCCGGTCGGCGCGGGCGATGTCCAGCAACTGATGCTGATCATCCGCGAGGAGCATGGCTTCTCGCGCCATGTGCTGGACGCCGTCCGTTTCGTTCCGCTGCTCAACGGGCCGCTGGCCTGAGCGGACGGACGCGTCGGCGCACCATCCACCTGGCCGCGGGGAACCTGTACGCCGATCGACTTTCTGATTGGCAGGCACGGCGATACGTTGCCACGGCCTCGTGCCCTGGCGGCCAACCCGAGATGAGCAATGGGTAACTGGTCCTGAACGATATAATCGGCACAATACGCACGACCTTGGGGCATTGGGAAAGGGGACAGGAATGAGCCTGGCCATTCGGCAGAGGATCAGCATGGGAAGCGCGCATGGACTGCTGTCCGTCGTGGCCGTTGGCTTGTTGCTGGCGGGCTGCGCGAGCTCACCGCCCGGTGGTGTCCAGGTGGTCGATCGCAACGGCCGCGCCGTGAGCACCCAGCAACGTCAACCGGTGAGCACTGGCCAATACCGCGTACAGCGCGGTGACACTCTTTACTCCATCGCTTTCCGCTTCGGCTGGGACTGGAAAGCCCTGGCTGCGCGAAACAATATTCCCGCGCCCTATGTGATCCGTCCGGGGCAGACCATCCGTTTCGATGGCCAGTCCAATTCCGCACCGGTGCGTACCGTCGCTACCGCTCCGGTCGTCACCGCGCCGCCGAGCAGGCAACCGTCCACCAGCCAACCGGTGCAAGGCCAGCCGACCAAGCCCGTCACTCCGGCCCAACCCCCTGTCGCGACCACGCCGGCAACCACTCCGACCCTGCCTGTAACCCGCTCTGCGACTGGCTGGGCGTGGCCTGCGAACGGCGCGATGATCGGTCGTTTTTCCTCAAACGGTAGTTTGAATAAAGGGATTGATATAGCAGGTGAATTAGGCCAGCCTGTTTTAGCTGCGTCGGATGGTTCGGTTGTATACGCCGGAAGTGGATTACGGGGCTACGGCGAATTGGTAATCATCAAACACAGCGATACCTACGTAAGCGCCTACGGCCACAACCGCAGGTTGCTGGTACGGGAAGGACAGCAGGTCAAGGTCGGACAGACCATTGCAGAGATGGGCTCAACGGGTACTGACCGGGTGAAGCTTCACTTTGAAATTCGCCGCCAAGGTAAGCCTGTAGATCCCCTGCAATATCTGCCCCGTCGTTGATCCGACGTCAGCCCGTCACCCTCGTGGGATGGACGGGCTCAGGCGTAGCCAGGGAAATGGCGTCGTCAGAGCTTGTTGTCGAACTCAGCAAGGGACAACAACAATGGCACTCAATAAAGAAGCGCCGGAGTTTGACGTCGACGACGAATTGCTCCTTTTGGAGCCGGGCGTCGGCATGGACGATTCGCTGTCCGAGGAGCAGGACGCACCTGCCCCGAGCAGCAGGTCCAAGCAGTCAAGCTCACTCAAACAGCACAAGTACATCGACTACACCCGCGCCCTCGACGCGACCCAGCTATACCTCAACGAAATCGGCTTTTCCCCCCTCCTGACTCCGGAAGAAGAAGTACATTTCGCGCGCCTGGCGCAGCGAGGTGATCCTGCCGGGCGCAAACGCATGATCGAGAGCAACCTGCGACTGGTGGTCAAGATCGCCCGTCGTTACGTAAACCGGGGGCTCTCCCTGCTGGACCTGATCGAAGAAGGCAACCTCGGGTTGATCAGGGCGGTCGAAAAGTTCGACCCGGAGCGGGGTTTCCGCTTCTCCACCTACGCTACCTGGTGGATCCGCCAGACCATCGAACGCGCGATCATGAATCAGACCCGGACAATCCGGCTGCCGATCCACGTCGTCAAGGAACTCAACGTCTATCTGCGCGCTGCGCGGGAGCTGACCCACAAACTCGACCACGAGCCCTCTGCGGAAGAAATCGCCAACCTGCTCGAAAAGCCGGTGGACGAGGTGAAGCGGATGCTCGGCTTGAACGAGCGGGTCACTTCGGTGGACGTTTCCCTGGGTCCGGATTCGGACAAGACGCTGCTCGATACGCTCACCGACGACCGTCCGACCGATCCCTGTGAGTTGCTGCAGGACGACGATCTGTCGCAGAGCATCGATCAGTGGTTGTCGGAGCTGACGGACAAACAGCGTGAAGTGGTGGTGCGTCGCTTCGGTCTGCGTGGCCATGAAAGCTGCACGCTCGAGGAAGTCGGCCAGGAAATAGGCCTGACCCGGGAGCGGGTGCGGCAGATCCAGGTGGAGGCCTTGAAACGGCTTCGGGAAATCCTGGAGAAGAACGGCCTGTCGAGCGACGCGCTGTTTCAGTAAGGGAGGTCGTTAAGGGAAACCCGGCTAAGGCCGGGTTTCTTCGTTATGGAACTTCTTAAGCCGGAAAATCGAAGCGCTACATCTTTGTTGAAAAAAGGATCATGTAAGTATTTGCTTACATTTGCTGTAAGCGTTAAAGGTCAAAAGTGAGTGGAAATCAGGGCCAAAGTGCGTGAGCTGATTTTTTATATTATTGATTTTTAAGGTTTTTATTTTAATTGCTGATTGAGTTCACCAGGACCCGCTCCGGTAGGTGCCCTTGTTGGCAGGCTGGGGATCGCTATCATCAGCCCCATGCAACACGGAATGTTGCGGGCCTATACGGAAATCGGTCAGGAACGTCACTGGATGTGGCTCATCAGGATGATGAAAGGGAATTGAAGGGATAGGGACAAAAGAGTGGGCGGGCAACCGCCCCTTTTTTTGTCCGCAAAAAACAAAGGCCCGCGATTGCGGGCCTTTTGCTTGATACGCGATCAGCGCTCCAGTTGGGGGAGCTTGCCTTTCACGCCATCCCACTCTTCGGCATCTGCCAGAGCTTCTTTCTTTTCGGTGATGTTCGGCCAGACTTCCGCCAGATCGCGGTTGAGTTCGATGAACTCCTGCATGTCTTCCGGCACTTCATCTTCCGAGAAGATGGCTTGGGCCGGACACTCGGGTTCGCAGAGTGCGCAGTCGATGCACTCGTCCGGGTGAATGACCAGGAAGTTCGGGCCTTCGTAGAAGCAGTCCACCGGACAGACTTCCACACAGTCGGTGTATTTGCATTTGATGCAGTTGTCGGTGACGACGAAGGTCATTTCTAGTTCTCTCCTCAGCGGCGGCTCGGAAACCCTGGCTATAGAGGTTTCCCGGCTCTGGATGGCGTCCCCGACTCAGGCTGGCGGCCGGAGCTCGTCCAGAGCGCGCGGGATTCTAACAGCTTGTGCGCGATGGCGTTAGATTCGAGCCTTGAATGTATATAACAACTCCAGCGCGCGGCGTGGGGTCAGGTCGTCCGGTTGCAACTTCGCCAGCTCGTCGAGCACCGGGTGCGGCAGGCTTGCGAACATGTCGCTCTGCATGGGCGGTGCCGGCTGGCCGGGTGCGGCTTTCGGTGCTTCATGGGGCAGGCTGGTGGTTTCCAGTCGCGCCAGATGCTCGCGTGCACGGAGGATCACGTCTGCCGGGACGCCGGCCAGTTGTGCCACTGCGAGGCCGTAGCTCTGGCTCGCCGGGCCGGGCAGGACATGATGCAGGAAGACGATGCGCTCGTTGTGCTCGGTGGCATTGAGGTGCACGTTGGCCACCACCGGCTCGCTTTCCGGCAGCACGGTGAGCTCGAAGTAGTGAGTGGCGAACAGCGTATAGGCGCGTAGGCGTGCCAGGTGCTCAGCTGCAGCCCACGCCAGCGACAGGCCGTCGAAGGTACTGGTGCCACGGCCCACTTCGTCCATCAGCACCAGGCTGCTGTCGGTCGCGTTATGCAGGATGTTGGCGGTTTCGCTCATCTCCACCATGAAGGTGGAGCGGCCGCCGGCCAGATCGTCGCTGGAGCCGATACGGGTGAAGATGCGGTCCACGGGCGACAGTTCGCAACTGGCCGCTGGCACGAAGCTGCCGATGTGCGCCAGCAGGACGATTAGGGCTGTCTGGCGCATGTAGGTCGATTTACCGCCCATGTTCGGACCGGTGATGATCAGCATGCGGGTGGCATCGTCCAGAGACAGGTCGTTGGCCACGAACGGGGTTTCCAGCACCTGCTCCACCACCGGGTGGCGACCTTGCACGATGCGCATGCAGGGTTCTTCGACGAAGCGGGGGCGGTTCAGGTCCAGGTTCAGGGCGCGCTCGGCGAGGTTGCTCAGTACGTCCAGTTCGGCCAGGGCGGCCGCAGTGTCCTGCAGGGGCGCCAGTTGCTCGATCAGTTGTTCCAGCAGGTCCTCATAGAGCATCTTCTCGCGGGCCAGGGCGCGGCTCTTCGCGGAGAGGGCCTTGTCCTCGAATGCCTTGAGCTCGGGAGTGATGAAGCGCTCTGCGCCCTTGAGGGTCTGGCGGCGGATGTAGTCGGCGGGCGCCTGCTCGGCTTGCACCCGGGGCAGTTCGATGTAGTAGCCGTGGATACGGTTGTAGCCGACCTTGAGGTTGGGCAGGCCGGTGCGTGCCTTCTCGCGTGTTTCGAGGTCCATCAGGTACTGGCCGGCGTTTTCGCTGAGCGCCTGCAGCTCGTCCAGTTCGGCGTCGTAGCCGGTCTTGATCACACCACCGTCACGGATCACCGCAGGCGGTGTCTCGATAATGGCGCGGGCCAGCAGGTCCGCCAGCTCCGGATAGGTGCGGATGCTGGTGGCCAGGGTTCCCAGATGCGGCGCCTCCAGGTCGGTCATGGCGCTCTGCAGCTCGGGCAGTGCCGCCAGGGCGTCGCGCAGACGGGCCAGGTCGCGGGGACGGGCGTTGCGCAGGCCGATGCGGGCGAGAATGCGCTCTACGTCGCCGATTTCCTTCAACTGTGGCTGCAGGCCTTCGAAGCGGTAGCGCTCCAGCAGGCAACTGATGGAGTCCTGGCGTGCTTCCAATACGGCGCGATCACGCAGCGGGCGGTTCAGCCAGCGGCTCAGCAGGCGGCTGCCCATGGCGGTCTGGCAGCGGTCGACTACCGATTGCAGCGTGTTGTCGCGTCCGCCTGCGAGGTTGATGTCCAGTTCCAGGTTTCGGCGGCTGGCACCGTCCAGGATCACCGTGTCGTCGAGACGATCATGGCGCAGGCTGCGCAGGTGCGGCAGAGCGGTGCGTTGGGTTTCCTTGGCATAGCCGAGCAGGCAGCCGGCAGCTCCGATGGCCAGCGTCAGGTTCTCGCAACCGAAGCCCTTGAGATCCTGTACGCCGAACTGCTGGCACAGGCTCTTGCGGGCCGAGTCACGGTCGAAGTCCCAGGGCGCGCGGCGACGTACGCCACGGCGCTTCTCGGCCGGCAGGCCCTGCGGCCAGTCGTCGGGGATCAGCAGCTCAGCGGGGTTCATGCGCTCGAGTTCGGCCAGCAGGTTCTCCCAGCCCTTGATCTCCTGCACGCTGAAGCGTCCGCTGGTGATGTCCAGCACCGCCAGCCCGAACAGGCGCTCATCACCGAGTACCGCACCGATCAGGTTGTCGCGCCGCTCATCCAGCAGCGCCTCATCGCTGATGGTACCGGGGGTGATGATGCGCACCACCTGGCGCTCCACGGGGCCCTTGCTGGTGGCCGGATCGCCGATCTGCTCGCAGATGACCACCGACTCGCCGAGCTTCACCAGCTTGGCCAGGTAGCCCTCCACCGAATGGAAGGGAATGCCTGCCATAGGGATCGCCTTGCCAGCCGATTGGCCGCGTGCGGTGAGGGTGATGTCGAGGAGCTTGGCGGCCTTCTTGGCGTCTTCGTAGAAGATCTCGTAGAAGTCACCCATGCGATAGAACATCAGCTGGTCCGGGTGCTGGTTCTTCAGCCGCCAGTACTGCTGCATCATCGGGGTGTGGTCGGAGAGGTCCTGGGTATCTTTGGCCATCGGTCAGCGCATCTGTCTTGAAAGTGGGGCGGCAAGGACGTTCGGCAGGAGGGCGAAGATGCCCGGCCTTGCGCGCAAAAGTCGCTAGTGTACGGTATCCCGCTTGCCCGCTTTAACCCCGGAGTGCACATGTCCGATATCGATTCACGACTGACCGAACTGGCCGCGCGCCTCGGTGAGCTACTACGCCTCGTCGATGCCCAGGTGACCACCGCCGAATCCTGCACGGGGGGGGGCATTGCCGAAGCGATCACCCGTATCCCCGGGAGCTCGGCCTGGTTCGAGGCGGGCTACATCACCTATTCCAATGCCCAGAAGTCCCGCCAGCTGGGGGTTGCGCAGGAGCTGTTCGGTCGCGTCGGCGCGGTCAGTCGCGAAGTCGTCGAAGCCATGGCCCAGGGCGCCCAGGCGGCCAGCGGTGCGCGTTTCGCGGTGGCGGTCAGCGGCGTCGCTGGGCCGGATGGCGGTTCGCTGGAGAAACCGGTCGGCACCGTCTGGCTGGCCTGGGCCGATGGTGGCTCCATCCAGTCGTGCCGCTGCCAGTTCGAGGGTGATCGCCAGTCGGTCCGCCAGCAGACGGTGGCCAAGGCCCTGGATGGGGTGATCCGACTAGCTGCAGGAGAAAAAGCGTCCGAGGGGTAGGCGCGCGACTTGCCCTATGGAATAATACTGGCTACTTATACAGTTGTTGGTGGCCGTCAGGCCCTCTTGATTAGCGAGGACTTCAATGGACGAGAACAAGAAGCGTGCTTTGGCGGCTGCTCTGGGCCAGATCGAGAAACAGTTCGGCAAGGGCGCCGTAATGCGCATGGGCGATCACGATCGCCAGGCTATTCCAGCCATCTCCACCGGCTCCCTCGGCCTGGATATCGCGCTCGGCATCGGTGGCCTGCCCAAGGGCCGTATCGTGGAAATCTACGGTCCGGAATCCTCGGGTAAGACCACCATGACCCTGTCCGTGATCGCTGAAGCCCAGAAGGCGGGTGCCACTTGCGCATTCGTCGACGCCGAGCACGCGCTGGACCCCGACTACGCCGGCAAACTGGGCGTGAATGTCGATGACCTGCTGGTTTCCCAGCCGGATACCGGCGAGCAGGCACTGGAGATCACCGACATGCTGGTGCGTTCCAATGCCGTCGACGTGATCATCGTCGACTCCGTGGCCGCCCTGGTGCCCAAGGCCGAGATCGAAGGCGAGATGGGTGATTCCCACGTCGGCCTGCAGGCCCGCCTGATGTCCCAGGCGCTGCGCAAGATCACCGGCAACATCAAGAACGCCAACTGCCTGGTCATCTTCATCAACCAGATCCGCATGAAGATCGGCGTGATGTTCGGCAGCCCGGAAACCACCACCGGTGGTAACGCGCTGAAGTTCTACGCCTCCGTCCGCCTCGACATCCGTCGTATCGGCGCGGTGAAAGAGGGCGAGGAAGTGGTGGGCAGCGAGACCCGCGTCAAGGTCGTGAAGAACAAGGTCGCTCCGCCGTTCCGTCAGGCCGAGTTCCAGATTCTTTATGGCAAGGGCATCTACCGCAACGGCGAGATCATCGACCTCGGCGTGCAGCAGGGCATCTTGGAGAAGTCCGGTGCCTGGTACAGCTACCAGGGCAACAAGATCGGCCAGGGCAAGGCCAATTCCGCCAAGTACCTGGAAGACAACCCTGAAGTAGGCAAGGCCATCGAGAAGCTGATCCGCGAGCAGTTGCTCAATCGTGATGCCATCAAGGGCGAGTCCGCTGCCACCAGCGAAGTCGCCGAAACCGAAGCCGACTTCTAAACCCCGTGCCCATCGTGCTCGATAGCCCCGCCGCTGTGCGGCGGGCCGCCATGGACCTCCTGGCGCGACGAGAACATGGGCGGGTCGAGTTGACGCGCAAGCTGCGTCAACGGGGTGCTCTTCCCGAACTGATCGACAGCGCCCTCGACCGCCTTGCGGACGAGGGCCTGCTCGATGAGTCCCGTTACCTGGAAAGCTTCGTGGCCAGCCGTGCCCGTGCAGGCTATGGACCGCAGCGCATTCGTGAAGATCTCGCTCAGCGGGGCCTGGCCAGGGATGGAATCGAGGCCGCCCTGCGCGAGGCGGATGTCGATTGGGGCAGTCATCTGCGTGACGTCTGGTTGCGCAAGTTCGGCGGCGAACGACCTGCCGATGCTCGTGAGCGTGCCAAGCAGGGCCGCTATCTCGCCTACCGTGGTTATTCCATGGACATGATCAGCCGCCTGCTGCGCGGCGCATCCCTCGACGACTGATTGCCCGCCACTCGGGCCATGCGCGTTCGCGCATGGCCGTCGGGTGGGTGCTCAGGCGTGCGTTGCCCAGTGCTGCGGTTCGTTGATGAAGTCGATCAGTTCGCGCAGGCGTCCATGGTCGCGTCCGTTGAAGGTGAACGCCAGGCGGATGAGATCGCAGAACTCCGGTTCGTCCTTCTCCGACTCGCAATGGGGCCTTTGCTCGAAGCTGCCTTGCAGGCACAGGTCAGCGAAGGTTTCTCGGATTTCCGCCAGGGCAGTTTCGGTCAGGCCGTGATTCATGCGGATCAGGAAGCCGCCCTTTAGCCAGCGGCTGGAGTGGTAGTTGCCGTAGAAGCGCGCAATTTCATCGGCAGCCTCTTCGGCGCTGTGGACCAGCCGCATCAGCTTCATGTCGGTGGGCAGGATGTAGCGGTTCTGCTCCAGTTGGCGATGGAGGAAATCCAGCGCCTCCTTCCAGTAGCTGCCGTTCGGCTCATCGAGCAGTACGATCGGCACCAGCGGGCTCTTGCCGGTCTGAACCAGGGTCATCACTTCCAGGGCCTCGTCGAGGGTGCCGAAGCCGCCCGGGCAAAGCACCAGGGCATCCGCCTCCTTGACGAAGAACAGCTTGCGCACGAAGAAGAAGTGGAACGACAGCAGGTTATCCGTACCGTCCACAGTGGCGTTGGCGTGCTGTTCGAAGGGGAGCGTGATGTTGAGTCCCAGGCTGTTCTCCAACCCCGCACCTTCGTGTGCGGCGGCCATGATGCCGCCGCCGGCCCCGGTGATCACCATCAGGTCGAGCTTGGCCAGTTCCCTGCCCAGTTGGCGCGCAAGGTCGTAGATGGGATGTTCGACCGGCGTACGTGCCGAGCCGAACACAGTGACCTTGCGGCGCCGCTTGAACTGTTCGAGGACGCTGAAGGCGTGCTCCATCTCGCGGAGCGTCTGCAGCATGATCTTGGCGTCCCAGCGGTTGCGGTCGGCCTGGGCCATGCGCACCACGGTGATCACCATTTCCCGGTACAGCGCGAGGTTGCGGCTGTCGCCCGGGACCGTGAGGTTGACCTGTTCGTCGACCTTCTGGTTGAGGTCGATCCCGCTGGTCTGGAAGTGTCTCGACAGGTAGTCGTCCGGTTCGTAAGGCATAGCGTTCTCCTTGCTCATCAACTGCATCGCGACCCTCGAGCCACCATTGCCGGTGGGCGAATCGCGTCGAGCGTCATCGACGTCACAGGCGCATCCGCGCGCCCTGCGAGCGCTCGAATACAGCTTGCTTCAGCCCCCGGGCGTTTGCCAGCGGGCGTCCGTCGATACCAGAAGCATAGGAGCGCAATTGTTTCGCCGCGGCTATCGGTCGCGCTTGTCGGAATCTGTCGGCGCCGCCCTTTGCAGCGGTGGAGATGTGCCGTGCCTCGCCTAACCTGCAGGTATCGGCAAGCCGAGGACAAGGGAGGTTCGGGCCAGCGGGTCGGTCCGGGCCGTCTAGGGATGTACGGAGGGAGGGGCAGGCATGCCCAAGTTGAGTCTGGAGATCGACCTCGAGCTGTATCGCATGTTGCAACAGGCCGCCTACACCAATGGCCTCAGTCTGGAGGAGGAATGCCAGCGACGCCTGGACGGCGGCCTGCGGCGCTCGCGCTATATGGAAGCATTGCTGGCGGAGCTGCGCGCCGATGACGAGCAACGACGCGCCGCCGAAGACTGAGCGCCGGGCTACTTGGCCGGTGCGGTGCTCAGGCCGCAATCGGAAGCGGTGAAGCGCTCGTTGCTGATCGGGCGATTGGTCTTGTACTCGCTGAACTCGTAGCGCAGTGCTGCGCCGCGTGCCAGCAACTGGCGATAGCCGTTGTTGCGGCACACGCTGTTGGCCAGTTGTGCGCGCATGGAGTCCGGATTGGCGCGCATCTGCGCCGCGTGGGCCTCGCGCACGCTGAGGTGGTTCACGAGTTCTGCCCCCGAGACGGTGTAACCCTGGTCCAGGATGTCCTCGTTGATCGCGCGCGGCGTCCCGACGCTGCTTTCCTCGGCCACTTTTTCCAGCATTTTGGTCAGCTCGAAGTCCTTCAGCGAGGCAGCCTGGACAGTGAAGGGCAGGGCGAGTACGAGGGCGATTGCGAGGGGGCGTGACATGAAAATCTCCAACGGTTGGCAGCCTTTGACCCGAGGTCGGCGCCGGTGTTCAGCGGCGACCTGAAATCGTCCGGCGTTATCGTCGGCGCATCCTGAACAAGCGCGGCTGGCAGATCAAGAGGCAATCGATCCGCCCCCGCAGACCCCGCCTCGCCTGGTTTCCTCCTCATGTAGCGGTGTGCATCCAACCCTTGTGGCGATCGCCGCGAAATCCATCGCTTGAATCAATTGCCGCCTGGCCGGTCTGTCCCTTCAGGGGCGGATGGCGACTGGCCAGCCAACGCGCTCCTTTCCCGATTCTTTGTGCTATCGCGCGTAGCGGCGAAATGATAGCCGCCGCGAGCCCGCTGCGAGGAGCGAGTCCCGGCCGGCGGGACGATCGGTAACACGCCTGCCAACGCTCGCTGGATCGCCCAGCCGCTTTGGCTGGGCGTACCGCTTAACGCCTTGCCGGATAAGCGAAACGGCAATTTCGGCCGGCCTTTTGGAGACTCCGCCCCGGGGTGTTACCGCACCGCGCGACCTGGCGGGTCACCACGACTAAAGGTCGGGGATAGCGTGGAAAACACGGACTGTCACAAAAAAGCGGACGTCCCCGGCGTCCCAGTGAGGTTGGCCTGCCAAAACCCCGGAAACACTTGCGTGCCGGCCAAAGAGGAAAGCTGCTTCAACGGTGCCGAGAGGCTCCGTCAAAAAAGTTGGGAGTCGAGAACAATGACAATAACTCGTCCTGCCGGCTGGCTCACCGCGTTCTGCGGCGGCAGTCTGGTGCTTACATTCACCCCCCCGGTCCTGGCGTCCGGGTATCACTTCGGTTCGCAATCCGTCTCTGCCCAGGGCACTGCCCATGCCAATGGCGCGGAAGCCGCCGATCCCTCGGTGATCTTCTACAACCCTGCCGGGCTCGCCCGCCTCAAGGGCACCCAGATGACCAGCGGGCTGAGCATCCTGCTCCCCAAGGGCGAATACGAGGACAAGGGCTCGACCGACGTGTTCGGCAACCCCACCGGCACGGGTGATGGCGATGCCGGTTCCTACCTGCCGGACGCCGCCGCGGCGCCGAACTTCTACTTCTCCAAGCAGATCAACGACCAGGTCACGGTCGGGCTGGGAATCTTCGTGCCCTATGGCGCCAAGCTGGATTACGAAGAGGACTGGAGCGGCCGCTACGGCATCCAGTCGGCGAGCCTGGAGACGGTCAACTTCAACCCCAGCATCGCCTACCGCTTCAACGAGCATCACAGCATCGGCTTCGGTGTCTCGGCCCAGTACATCAAGTCGATCCAGCGTGGCGCGGCCGATGTGAAGGGGGCTTCACGGCAGTTGGCCGGGCAGTTCGTCGCCGCCAACCAGGATGTCACCGAACTGGCCGCGTCCCCTCTCGGGCAGTTCGCGATCCCGCTGCTCTATGGCGTCAACGTGCCCACCGAAATCAGTAGCTGCGACGGGCAGACAGGCGACTCCTTCGTGGATTGCGTGGCCTCCAACTTCGCCGACAACGTCCAGGGCGACGGCTATTTCCGCGCCAAGGGCGATGACTGGGGCTTCGGCTGGAACATCGGGTACCTGTGGGAGCCGACCGAATTCACCCGCTTCGGCATCTCCTACCGTTCCCACATCAAGCACACCCTGGAAGGTGAGTCGAAGTGGAGCTTCGCCGGTGTCCAGGGGGCCGTGCCTTCTCCGACGACCGACCTGAGCGGCGGGATCGACCTCGGGATCATCACGCTGCCGCCGCAGGACGCGCTGGAGCAGGTGCTCGATCCTGCCAACTGGATCAACCCCGGCGACTTCGCCGCCACCCGCTTGCACCCCAACTCCAACGCCAGCACCTCGATCGACACCCCCGAGTCGCTGTCCATCAACGCCTTCCACCAGCTCAACGACAAGGTCGCGCTGATGGCCGACGTGACCTGGACCCGCCACTCGCGCCTGGGCACCATCGGCGTGGGGCTCGACCAGGTTGCCGGTTACCCCTACTTCAACGGCGTCACCGAGGGCGACCTCAGCGTCAAGCAGGACTGGAACGACACCTACAAGATCTCCCTGGGGATGAATTACCAGTACAGCGACGACCTGCTGCTGCGCACCGGTGTTGCCTACGACAAGAGCCCGGTCAGCGGCTCCACCACCCGCCACCCGGGCTTCCCCGACGCGGATCGCTACTGGCTGTCCTTCGGCGCCAACTACAAGCTGTTCAAGGACACCTCGGTGGACCTCGCCTACAGCTTCGTGCAGTTCGACACCGGCAAGATGGACTACACCGACAACTGCTCCCCGGCCGGCTGGGTGCCCGGCAGCGGCGGCCTGTATGTCGACAGCGGCGTGCGCTGCACCGGCAACGGCGGCAACTACAAGGGCGAGTACAAGACCCAGATCCACTTCATCGGCCTGGCGCTCAACCACACCTTCTGAGGCTAGGGGTGACGGAAGGGCGGCTGCGGCCGCCCTTTTCCGTGGAGGCGCAGGTAAACTGCGCGGCATTCCCCCGACCTTCAGGAGCCCGCCATGCCAGGCCCGGAAACCGTCCTGCCGCTCGCCCAGCAACGTCGCCCCGTGCGTGTCGCCACCGTGCAGTGGGCGCTCGGCCAGAGCAGCGAGCTGCCGGCCCTGCTGGAGGCCCTGGAACACACGGTGGCGACCCTCGCCGGCTATGGCGTCGAGCTGGCGGTGTTCCCCGAGTTCTTCCACGTCAACCTGCTCAAGGGCGCGCGCTTCGCCCAGGGCCCGGCGCAGATGCGCAAGCTCGCCGAGTACACCGAGCCGCTACTGGCCGCATTCTCGCGCCTGGCCCAGCGCTACCGGGTCAACCTCTGCCCGGGCAGCCTGCCGCTGGAGGAGGGCGGGCGCATGCTCAACATGAGCTGGCTGTGCCACCGCGATGGCAGCCAGGACCGCCAGCCCAAGCTGCACATCACCCCCAACGAGCGTGAGGTCTGGGGTCTCGAAGGTGGCAACAGCCTGCGGGTGTTCGACAGCGACGTGGGCCGCGTCGGCATCCTCGTCTGCTACGACGTGGAATTCCCCGAGCTGCCGCGGCTGCTGCGCGAGCAGGGGCTGGAGATACTCCTCGTGCCGTTCTGGACCGACACCCGCCACGGCTACCTGCGTGTGCGCCTCTGTGCCCAGGCGCGGGCGGTGGAGAACGAGTGCTACGTCGCCATCGCCGGCGGCGTTGGCCTGTTGCGCGGGGTAGACAACGTCGACACCCAGTACAGCCAGTCGGCGATCTTCAGCCCGGCCGACCTGCCATTCCCGCCTGATGCCGTACTGGCCCAGGCGGATGCCAATATCGAATCCTTCGCGATCGCCGACCTGGATCTCGCCCGCCTCGCGCAACTGCGCGAGGCGGGCGCCGTGCGTAACGGCCAGGACCGGCGTCGCGATCTCTATCAGTTGTCCTGGACCGCTATCCGATGAGTCACGCCGTTTCCCGCCTGCGCGCCGAGCTGCTGGCGCGCAGTACCCGCCCCTTCGTCGCCCGTGGTGCCCGCTCGCCACGCTGCCCGGGTTGCCGGGTGATCGCCCCCTACTGTTTCTGCACCCTGCGCCCACAGGTGGAGGCCCGCTCCGGCATGTGCCTGTTCATGTACTACTCGGAGCCGATGAAACCCAGCAACACCGGCTGGCTGATCGCCGACACCGTGGCTGACACCAGTGCCTTCAGCTGGTCGCGCACCGAAGTCGACCCGGCGATCATCGCCTTGCTCGACGACCCGCAATGGCAGCCGTACCTGGTATTCCCCGGGGAGTACGTCGAGCCGCAGTCGCGAGTGGTCAGTGATGTGCAGGTGGAGGACGGCAAGCGCCCGCTGTTCATCCTGCTCGACGCCACCTGGAACGAAGCCCGCAAGATGTTCCGCAAGAGTCCCTACCTGGATCGCTTCCCGGTGCTAAGCCTGCAGCCGGAGCAGATCTCCCGCTACCGCCTGCGCCGCTCCAACCGCGACGAGCACCTGTGCACCGCGGAAGTGGCCGCGCTGTGCCTGGAGCTGGCCGGCGACGAGCGCGCCGCGGGGGCGCTCAATGCCTACCTGGATGTCTTCACCGAGCACTACATCGGCGCCAAGCGCGCCTTGCCGCTGGACCTCGCCAGCCCTGCGCACCAGGCGCTCGTGCCCTATCTCTGAGCGGGCGCAGCCTCCGCGCCCTCGGCCGCGACCTTCGGTTGCGGCCAGAGCTGCGCCACCAGCATGCCGACGAACATCAGCCCGCAGCCCAGGTAGCCACGGGCATGCAGCGACTCGTCCAGCAGCAGGGCGCCGGCGATGGCGGCGAAAACCGCCTCCAGGGAGAGGATGATCGCCGCGTGGGAGGCGATCGCGTGTTTCTGTGCCACCACCTGCAGGGTGTAGCCGATGGCCACGGCAATGACGCCGCCGTAGAGGATCGCCGGGCCGGCGGTGAGGATGGCGTCGAGGCGGATCTCCTCCAGCAACAGCGCCAGCACCATGCTGATCACCGCGCAGGTGATGAACTGCAGGATGGCCAGGCGGATCGGGTCGTAGCGGCTGGCGAAGAAGCCCACCAGCAGTACATGCACGCCCCAGACGAAGGCGCCGGCCAGTTGCAGCCAGTCTCCCGAGGCGACCTGGAAGCCGTCACCGACGCTGAGCAGGAACATTCCGGCCACCGCCATTGCGGCGCCCAGCCAGGTACCCGTGCCGGTGCGATGCCCCAGCAGCAGCCCGAGCAGCGGCACGATGATCACGTACAGCCCGGTGATGAAGCCCGAGTTGGTCACGCTGGTGAACAGCAGGCCGACCTGCTGCAGGTTGATGCCCAGCGACAGGGCCAGGCCCATGAGCACGCCGCCCAGCAGCATGCCCCGGTTCAGTGGCGCTTTCGGTGCCGTGCGTGGCAGAAGGAACAGCAGTGGCAGCAGCACCAGGGCGCCGAGGGTGAAGCGCAGGCCTGTATAGAGGAAGGGCCCGACGGCATCCATGCCCAGCCGTTGGGCGACGAATGCGGCACCCCAGATGGCGGCGGTGATCAGCATCAGGATATCGGCGCGCAGGGCATGGCTTCGCATGGTGATTCTCGACGGGCAAAGGCGCAGACTTTGCCGTAAAGATGCCTGCTTGACCACCCCGTTGCGGGTCGGCATGCTGGGCGCCGCTTTACGGCCAACCCGTAAGCATTCAGGGCTTGGCAGAGGCGGCACCTCCCCCGTGCCGGGTGTTTCCGACAGGATCGGCAGCATCTCTGGGCCCACAAGAAAAAGGACTCGCCCATGGCCGCATACGAAATCCTCATCGCCGATGATCACCCGTTGTTCCGCAGTGCCTTGCACCAGGCCCTGACCCTCGGTCTCGGCCCGGATGTGCGGCTGGTCGAGGTGGCCAGCATCGCCGAACTCGAATCGCGCCTGGCTGAAAAGGCCGACTGGGACCTCGTCCTGCTCGACCTGAACATGCCCGGCGCCTACGGTTTCTCCGGCCTGGTGCTGTTGCGAGGGCAGTACCCGCAGATTCCCGTGGTGATGATTTCCGCCCAGGAAGAGGCGGCCGTGGTGGTCCGCTCCCGCGAATTCGGCGCCAGCGGTTTCATCCCCAAGTCCAGCCCCCTGGAAGTGATCCAGAGCGCGGTGCTCGATGGGGATGCCTGGTGGCCGCCGCAGGTGGAGGAAAGCGTTGCCGTTTCCGCCGAGGCCAAGGCGGCCAGCGCCGGCCTCGCCAGCCTGACCCCGCAGCAGTTCCGCGTATTGACCATGGTCTGCGAGGGCTTGCTGAACAAGCAGATCGCCTTCGAGCTCAGCGTGTCCGAGGCGACCGTCAAGGCCCACGTCACCGCGATCTTCCGCAAGCTCGGCGTGCGCACCCGCACCCAGGCCGCATTGCTGTTGCAACAGATGGAATCGATTCCCTCGGCCTGAGCCGGCGGTTTTCACGCAATTTTGATTCGTCGCGGGTTAGCCTGCGGCCTCCTTACCAAGCAGTCCCGCCTCTATGTCATCGCCATTCAAGGGCCAGACCGGCCTCAAGCGTATTCTCAATGCCGCCGGCTATTCCCTGGACGGCATGCGCGCCGCCTTCACCGGTGAAGCCGCGTTCCGCCAGCTGGTGCTGCTCAACGTCGTACTGATCCCCATCACCTTCTTCCTCGACGTCAGCCGTGGCGAGCGTGCGCTGATGATCGCCGCGTGCCTGCTGGCGCTGATCGTCGAACTGCTCAACTCGGCGGTGGAGGCGGCCATCGACCGCATCTCCCTGGATCGCCACCCACTGTCGAAGAACGCCAAGGACATGGGCAGCGCCGCTCAGTTCGTCGCCCTGAGCCTGATCACCGCAGTCTGGGCCACCATCCTCCTGGGCTGATCAGGCGATCGATGGCAGCACGATCTGGTCGCTGCGTTGCACGCCCGCCGTCAGTTCGCGGCACTGGTCGAGGAATTCACGCATCGCCGCGGTCTGGTACTTCTGCCGGTGCCAGATGAAGTAGAACTGCCGGCGCAGGTCGATCCCCGGCGTCTCCAGCGGCACCAGGCTGCCCCGGCGGAAGGCGTCGCGCAGCGCCAGCCGCGAGATGCAGCTGATGCCCAGCCCCGACTCCACCGCACGCTTGATCGCTTCGGTGTGCTCCAGCTCCAGGCGGATGTTCAGCGGGGTGGGGTGGTGACGCATGGCCTGGTCGAAGGTCAGGCGCGTGCCGGAGCCCTGCTCGCGGAGAATCCAGGCCTCGCGGCTGAGTTCCTCCAGCGAGGCCTGGCCGCTCTCGGCCAGGCGATGGCCGGGGGCGCAGAACACCACGAGTTCGTCCTCCACCCAAGGCAGGACCTCGATATCCGGATGCTGGCAATCGCCTTCGATTAGACCCAGATCAAGTTCGTAGTGGGCGATCTGCTGGACGATATTCATCGTGTTCTGCACATGCAGCCTCACCTGGCACTCCGGGTGGCGTTGCATGAAGCTGCCGATCAGCAGCGTCGCCAGGTAATTGCCCACCGTGAGCGTGGCGCCGACCGCGAGGGAGCCGAAGCCGCTCTTGCCGTTGAGCAGCGCCTCGATCTCCCGGGCTTGGTCCAGCAGCCCCACGGCCTGGGGCAGCAACTGGTGGCCCAGGGCGTTGAGGCTGAGGCGCTTGCCGACGCGATCGAACAGCTGGCAGCCGGATTGCCGCTCCAGCTCGGTCAGCGAGGTGCTCGCCGCCGACTGCGACAACGACAGCGATTCGGCGGCACGGGAGACGCTGCCCTGCTGGGCGACGCTGACGAATACCTGGAGTTGACGGAGTGTGAATCGCATATCGATATAACCGATAACCTATATCTTGATAATCCAGTTAACAGATATTGTGGCTATCAATACAATGTCGCGCAATTGCGCCCCGAGGCGCTGGCGACATCCAAATTTTCGGAGCCCCCGTAAATGAGCAACATGAACTCCGAGCGCGTCCTCAGCGTTCACCACTGGAACGATACGCTGTTCAGCTTCAAGTGCACCCGCGACCCGGGCCTGCGCTTCGAGAACGGCCAGTTCGTCATGATCGGCCTGCAGCAGCCCAACGGCCGCCCGCTCATGCGTGCGTATTCCATCGCCAGCCCCAACTGGGAAGAGCACCTGGAGTTCTTCAGCATCAAGGTGCCGGACGGCCCGCTGACCTCCCAGCTGCAGCACCTGAAGGAAGGTGACGAGATCATCATCAGCAAGAAGCCCACCGGCACGCTGGTGCTCGACGACCTCAACCCCGGCAAGCACCTGTACCTGCTGAGCACCGGCACCGGCCTCGCGCCCTTCATGAGCGTGATCCAGGACCCGGAGACCTACGAGCGCTTCGAGAAGGTGATCCTAGTCCACGGCGTGCGCTACGTGAACGAAGTCGCCTACCGCGAGTTCATCACCGAGCACCTGCCGCAGAACGAGTTCTTCGGCGAAGCACTGCGTGACAAGCTGATCTACTACCCCACCGTCACTCGCGAGCCCTTCGAGAACCAGGGCCGCCTGACCGACCTGATGCGCAGCGGCAAGCTGTTCACCGACATCGGCCTGCCGCCGATCAACCCGCAGGACGACCGCGCGATGATCTGCGGCAGCCCGAGCATGCTCGACGAGACCAGCCAGGTCCTCGACAGCTTCGGCCTGAAGATCTCCCCGCGCATGCGCGAGCCCGGCGACTACCTGATCGAGCGTGCATTCGTCGAGAAGTAAGCGCTGCCAGCTTCATGAGAAAGCCCGCCGATTGGCGGGCTTTTTCGTTTCGGCGATCCGGTCGTCATCCTCGCGAACGCGGGGACCCACCGAATACGGTCAGAGCGGCGAGCCGAAGCGCTGTCCGGAGATCGCCGGGTGGTAGATCGGCTGGATCTTGTTACCCGCCGGGTCCAGCACGTGGAAGCTGTGGGCGCCGTCGCCATGGGCGAAGGGGCGGTCGAGCAGGGTCACGCCGCTGGCCTTGAGGTAGTCGTACCAGGCGCGCAGCTCCTCCAGGCTGTCCACCACGAAGCCGTAGTGGTCCACCGCCTGCACGCCGCTTCTGGGCACGTCGGAGCGGCCCAGGGAAAGGTTGTCGTTGCCGCAGGTGAGGTAGACCAGGTCTTCGTTGGCACGGTTGAGCACCTGCATCCCCAGGATGTCCACGTAGAAGCGCTCGCACTCCTCGAGGTTGGGTACCACGATCGCCAGGTGGCGAAGACCATTGAGGCGGCTCGGACGGACAGGCATGAGCAGGATTCCTTTTTTGTATACAATTTCCTTGAAATATAAAACAAAAGGAATCCAACGTGTATTGTCTTCTGCTCAAGACCCAGCTCAAGCCCGGCAGCCTCGATGCCTTCATGGATGCCATGCGCGTCAACGCCGCCGCCTCCGTGCGCGACGAACCAGGCTGCCTGGTGTTCGATGTAGTGCGGGATCGCAGCGACCCGGACCTGATATGGCTTTACGAGGTCTACACCGACGAGGCGGCCTTCGACGCGCATATGGAGACACCGCACTTTCTAGCCAGCCGCCCGCTGGTGAACCCGCTGATCATCCAGCAGGACGTCATCGAGGCGGATGTGCTGGCGCTCAACGCGGCCCGTTAGAGGCGTTCAGTCCGAAGGGCTGATTTCCAGCACGCGGATCAGCCCCGGGCGCGGGTAGTGCCAGCGCACGTCCAGGTCCCAGAGACGCGCGCCATAGCGGCGTCCAGGCTCCGGCTGCTGGTAGGCCGGGCGCGGGTCCTGGGCCAGGCACTGCTCGATCAGCTCCACCAGCGGCTCGTCCAGGCGCAGGGCGTGTTCGCGGGCCAGCACCAGCGCACCCTCCACCCACTCCACCGGTATCGGCTCCGGCGCCGCCTCGGCGATGCGGTTGGTCGCGCCGTCCTGGCGGTCGACGTAGGGGACATAGGGCTTGATGTCCAGGACCGGGGTGCCGTCCAGCAGGTCGATGCCCGAGAGCCAGAGGCGATTGGCCTCGACCTTGTCCAGCTTCACCACCGACTGGCCGATGCCGTTGGGCCGGTGGGTCGAGCGCGTGGCGAACACCCCCAGGGAGCGGTTGCCGCCCAACCTGGGCGGGCGCACCTTCAGGCGCGGCTTGTCTTCCAGCGCCTGGTGGAAGAGGAACAGCAGCCAGACGTGGCTGACCTCCTCCAGCCCCTGCACGGCATCGCCACTGTCGAAGGGCGGCAGCAGTTCCAGCACGCCACGCGCGGCGGGCGCCAGGTGCGGCTGGCGGGGGATGGCGAATTTTTCCTTGAAGCAGGAGCGAACGATGCCCACGGGCGAGACGGAATGCGGCATGGCGATGGGCTCAGCGGCTGCGGATCGGAGCGTCGAGGGGGACCCGGCAACCGGCGTCGCGATAGGGCCCGCTATGGCGCAGCCAGCCTTCGCCAGGTTGCACCTGGGCGCAGCTGTAGCGGCCATCCTGCTTGCTCTGCCAGAGGTAGAACGGCGCCGGCGCGGCGAAGGCCGGGGCGACGAGGGCGAGCGAAAGGAGCAGGGTGAACAGGCGCATGGTGCGGGTATCCGGGGCGGTGGCGCGGCTACCCTAGCGCCCCGGTGGCGCCTTGCGCAAGCCGCCGTTGCCCGGCGGCCTGCGCAGTGTCGTCAGAGGTGGAAGCCGCCGTCGATGGGGATGATGTTGCCGGTCATGTAGGCGCCGGCGGTGCTGGCCAGGCTCAGGGCCAGGGCCGACATCTCCTCCTCGCGGCCCCAGCGCTTCATGGGGATGTGCGCGACGTCGGCAGCCAGGGCCTCGCTGTCGTTGGCGATGAACTGGGTCATCTTGCTGGGGAAGCGGCCGGGGGCGATCACGTTGACGTTGATATGGTCGGCCACCAGCTCCTTGGCCAGCATGCGCGAGAGCTGGTGCAGCGCCGCCTTGCTCGGGCCGTAGGCGTAGGCCTGTTCGCCCAGGGAGCTGATGCCGGCCACCGAGCCGATGTTGATCACCCGCGCCGGGCTCTGCGCGCTGCCGGCCTTGCGCAGCAACGGCAGCAGTTGCTGGATGCAGCTGAACACCGAGGTGACGTTGAGCTGCATGACCTTTTCCCAGCCCTTGACCGGGTAGCTTTCCAGGGGGGCGCCCCAGGTGGTGCCGGCGTTGTTGACCAGGATGTCGAGGTGCTCGATGCGCCCGGCCAGCTCGCTGGCCAGGGCCTTGGCGCCTTCCTCGCTGGAGAGGTCGGCGGCCAGGCCGATGCACTCGCCGTAGGCGGAAAGCTCTGCTGCGGTCTCGGCGCAGGCCTCGGCGTTGCGGGCACAGATGAACACGCGGGCGCCGGCTTCGAGGAAGCCCTGGGCGATCATCCTGCCGATGCCGCGTGTGCCGCCGGTCACCAGGGCGGTGCGGCCCTGGAGGCTGAAGTAGTGATGCATGGAAACCTCGTCGCTGATCGGGTGAGGTCGATACCCTAGCCTGGCGCCGCTTCGCGCGGCGGCATTATCGAGGGGCGGAATGCGCCGGCATTCCGCCGTTTCGCCTCATTCCGCCTTCTGGCTCTCGGCGAGCGCGACGTCCTTGGCCCTGGCCCGTTGCACCGCGGGGCGCGCGAGGAAGCGCTCGACGTAGGCGCGGAACACCGGCCGCTCGGGGATCAGGCCGAAGGCCATGGTCCAGTTCAGCGCGGTGCCCCAGAGCACGTCGGCGACGCTGTAGCTGTCCCCTAGCATCCAGGTCCGCCCTTGCAGGTGCTCGGCCAGGGTATCGAGCACAGTGGCGAAGTCGCCGTAGGGCGAGCGGGAGGGCTCCACCGGCGCGCGTTGCAGCGCGTGGTCCACCACCGCCGGTTCGAAGCAGGTGCCGGAGAACACCATCCAGCGCAGGAAGGTGCCGCGCTGCGGGCTGTCCACCGCCGGCGTGAGCCCGGCATCGGCATACAGGTCGGCGAGATACAGGTAGACCGCGACCTGCTCGGTGATGATGGTTTCCCCATGGCGGAGGGCCGGCACCTTGCCCATCGGGTTGATCGCCAGGTAGGCGGGCTGTCGCTGCTCGCCCTTGTGCATGTTCATCAGGTGCAGCTCGTAATCGGCGCCCAGCTCCTCCAGCAGCGTGAGGACGCCGGAGGAGCGGGTGTGCGGGCAGTGGAAGAGGGTGACGTGGCGGCTCATGGCAGGTCTCGCGATCAGTAGAGGTGGGCGTAGCCGTATTGCGGGCCGATCCCCAGGCTGGGTTTCATGCCCAGTTCGATGATGTGCACCTGCACGTCGGTGAAGGTCTGCTTGAAGGCGTTGATGCTGTGGGGCACGCAGGTGCCGCAGCAGTCGATCTCGCTGACCAGGGTCACGTCGGTGAGATGGCCGATGAAGCCCGGGCGCCCATGGATGTAGTTGATCAGCCGGGGCTCGGTGTGGAACTGGCCCATGCCGCCGCAGGCGAAGGTGCGGATATGGGTCGCCACGTCCGGTACGAACTCCACGCCCCACTCGTGCACCAGCTTGTTAAGCGCCGTCTTGCTGAAGGAGCTCATGGCCGAGAAGGAGAACAGGTTCAGCGGCGGGGCGTTGTTGAAGGTGCAGTGGGCGATGCACAGGTTGTGGGCCTCGGGGTCGAAGTTCGAGAGCTTCTGGTTCTTCTCGAAGGACTCGTTGACGGCGTAGCGCAGGGTGGCGATCAGCTCGTGGGCGTCCTGGTGGTTCATCTTCGGCATGTGGGTCTTCCTTGGTCGAGAGCTTCCTGTATAGGCCAGTCTCGCCGGGGTGCAAGGTCGAGCCGACAGCGGGCGCCAGCCAATGCCAACCACATCCCACCGCCGCCCGGTCTTCAGCCCGGTTTTCCGCCCCCCATGAAAAAGCCCCGCATCTGCGGGGCTTCTTCATGGCTCATGGGCTGGCTCAGACGCGCTCGGCCCAGAGGTCGTACTCGTCGGCATCGACCACGCGGACTATCACCTTGTCGCCCGGCTTCAGGTCGGTGCTGTCGATGAACACGCTGCCGTCGATCTCCGGGGCATCGGCGAAGGAGCGGCCGACCGCGCCTTGCTCGTCCACTTCGTCGATCAGCACTTCGATCTCCTTGCCGATCTTCAGCTGCAGGCGCTCGGCGGAGATCGCCTGCTGGTGCGCCATGAAGCGCTCCCAGCGCTCCTGCTTGATGTCGTCCGGCACCGGCTCCAGGCCCAGGTCGTTGGCCGGGGCGCCTTCGACCGGGGAGTACTGGAAGCAGCCGACGCGATCCAGCTGGGCTTCGCTCAGCCAGTCGAGCAGGTACTGGAAGTCTTCCTCGGTCTCGCCGGGGAAGCCGACGATGAAGGTGGAGCGGATGGTCAGCTCGGGGCAGATCTCGCGCCACTTCTTGATGCGCGCCAGGGTCTTGTCCTCGAAGGCCGGGCGCTTCATGGCCTTGAGCACCTTCGGGCTGGCGTGCTGGAAGGGGATGTCCAGGTAGGGCAGCAGCTTGCCGGCGGCCATCAGCGGGATCACGTCGTCGACGTTCGGGTACGGGTAGACGTAGTGCAGGCGCACCCACACGCCCATGCTCGACAGCGCCTGGCACAGCTCCAGCATGCGGGTCTTCACCGGCTGGCCGTTCCAGAAGTCGGTCTTGTACTTGACGTCGACGCCGTAGGCGCTGGTGTCCTGGGAGATCACCAGCAGCTCCTTCACGCCGGCCTTGACCAGGCGCTCGGCCTCGCTCAGCACATCACCCACCGGGCGGCTGACCAGCTTGCCGCGCATGGAGGGGATGATGCAGAAGCTGCAGGTGTGGTTGCAGCCCTCGGAAATCTTCAGGTACGCGTAGTGGCGGGGGGTCAGCTTGATGCCTTGCGGCGGCACCAGGTCGATCAGCGGGTTGTGCTCGGCTTTCGGCGGGATCACCTCGTGCACCGCGTTGACCACCTGCTCGTATTGCTGCGGGCCGGTGACGGCGAGCACGCTGGGGTGCACGTTGCGGATGCTGTCCTCGGCCACGCCCATGCAGCCGGTGACGATGACCTTGCCGTTCTCGGCGATGGCTTCACCGATCACGTCCAGGGACTCGGCCTTGGCGCTGTCGATGAAGCCGCAGGTGTTGACCACCACGACGTCGGCATCCTGGTAGGTCGGGACGATCTCGTACCCTTCCATGCGCAGCTGGGTGAGGATGCGTTCGGAGTCGACCGTGGCTTTTGGGCAACCAAGGGATACGAAACCGACTTTGGGCGTTGCGGTGGACATTGGCGACTAACCTCGAAGGGCACCTCGCGGGGTGCCTCTGATCAAAAAGTGCGCAATTCTAGCGGCAGCCCGCGCACTTGACCAGCTTCTTTGGGACAAGCTGTCGCAGGCCGGTCAAGGCTCGTGATACCCGGTAATTGTAGGGGGCAGGCTCTATAGTCAGTCAGGACGACACCGCCCGACTCTTGCATCGACGAATGGGTCGGAGCAGGATGCGCGGAATTTTTTCGAGGAATCTTGTTACATGTCCGATGCAAGCGCCGGCACCGTTGAGCATGAGCGGCCCCACTCCAGCTCCGCGATCGGCCTGATGGCCGGCGCCGTGGGCGTCTGCTACGGCGATATCGGCACCAGCCCCCTGTACACCCTGAAGGAAGTCTTCATCGGCGGTTATGGCGTGCAGGCCAACCACGACGGCGTGCTCGGCGTGCTTTCGCTGATCTTCTGGTCGCTGATCTGGGTGGTGTCGATCAAGTACGTGATCTTCGTCCTGCGGGCCGACAACGAAGGCGAGGGGGGGGTGATGGCGTTGTCCGCGCTGGCGCGTCGTGCCGCCACCGGGCGTCGTCGCCTGCAGGCCATGGTGGTGGTCGCCGGCCTGATCGGCGCCGCGCTGTTCTACGGCGACAGCATGATCACCCCGGCGATCTCGGTGCTCTCCGCCATCGAGGGCCTGGAGATCGCCTTCGACGGCCTGGAGCATTGGGTGGTGCCGATGTCGCTGGTGGTGCTGGTCGGCCTGTTCCTCATCCAGAAGCATGGCACCGCGCGCATCGGCATCCTGTTCGGCCCGGTGATGGTGGCCTGGTTCCTCGCCCTCGCGGCCCTGGGCATCTATGGCGTATCGCAGGAGCCGGAAGTGCTCAAGGCGATGAGCCCGACCTGGGCGATCAATTTCTTCGTCTCCCACCCCGGCATAGGCGTCGCCATCCTCGGCGCCACGGTGCTGGCGCTGACCGGCGCCGAGGCGTTGTACGCCGACATGGGCCACTTCGGCCGCAAGCCCATCGCCCGCGCCTGGTTCGCCCTGGTGCTGCCGGCGCTGGTGCTGAACTACTTCGGCCAGGGCGCGACCATCCTGGTCAACCCGGAGGCTGCACGTAACCCCTTCTACCTGACGGCCCCCGGCTGGGCCCTGCTGCCGATGGTGGCGCTGTCCACGGCGGCGACCGTCATCGCCTCCCAGGCGGTGATTTCGGGCGCCTTCTCGCTGACCCGCCAGGCGATCCAGCTCGGCTACGTGCCGCGCATGTTCATCCAGCACACCTCCAGCCAGGAGCAGGGGCAGATCTACATCCCGGCGGTGAACTGGGCGCTGATGGTCGGCGTGGTACTGCTGGTGCTGGGCTTCGAGTCCTCGGCGGCGCTGGCCTCGGCCTATGGCGTGGCGGTGACCGGCACCATGCTGATGACCACCCTGCTGATGGGCGTGGTGATCTGGCTGCTGTGGAAATGGCCGCTGTGGCTGGCCGTCCCGTTCTTCCTGCTGATGCTGCTGGTGGATGCGCTGTTCTTCGCCGCCAACCTGCCCAAGGTGGTCCAGGGCGGCGCCTTCCCGGTCATCGCCGGCCTCGCGCTGTTCATCCTGATGACCACCTGGAAGCGCGGTCGCCAGCTGCTGGTGGAGCGTCTCGACGAGGGCTCGCTGCCCCTGCCGCTGTTCATCGCCAGCATTCGCTCGCAACCACCGCACCGCGTGCAGGGCACCGCCGTGTTCCTCACCGCGCGCTCCGATGCCGTGCCCCACGCGCTGTTGCACAACCTGCTGCACAACCAGGTGCTGCACGAGCAGGTGGTCCTGCTCACGGTGGTCAACGAAGACAGCCCGAGGGTTCCTCCGGAGCGACGCTTCGAGGTGGATGCCTATGGCGAGGGCTTCTTCCGCGTGGTGTTGCACTTCGGCTTCATCGAGGACCCGGACATCCCCCAGGCCCTGAAGCTGTGTCACCTCAACGACCTGGATTTCAGCCCCATGCGCACCACCTACTTCCTCAGCCGCGAGACGGTGATCCCGTCCAAGCTGATCGGCATGGCGCGCTGGCGCGAGGCCCTGTTCGCCTTCCTGCTGAAGAACGCCAACGGCAACCTGCGCTACTTCAACCTGCCGCTCAACCGCGTGATCGAGCTCGGCACCCAGGTGGAGATCTAGCCGGCGACGGGGTTCGCCACGACGAAAAAAGCCCGGGCATGCCCGGGCTTTTTCATGGATGGGATCAGCCAGCGGGCCGTGCTCGGGCCCGGAGGGCAGGACTCAATTTCGCCCAGGCAACATGCGCCGGACGGTGTCGTCCTTGCTGATGAAGTGGTGGAACAAGGCCGCCGCCGCGTGCAGGCCGATCAGCCAGTAGCCGAGCACGGCCACGGTCTCGTGCACCTCCTTGATCTGCCCGGCGAGGTCGGGGTTCTTGTCGATCAGCGGCGGCAGCTCGAAACCGAAGAAGGGGATCGGCTTGCCGGCAGCGCTGAGGATCAGCCAGCCCGCCAGCGGCAGGCCCAGCATCAGGCCGTACAGCGCCAGGTGCGCGAGCTTGGCCAGGGCGTTCTGCCAGGCCGGCGGGTTCGGGGTGATCGGCGGGGTGGGTGAGAGGAAGCGTGCGGCGATGCGCACCAGTACCAGGGCGAACACCGAGAGGCCCAGCATGAAATGCCATTGCTTGAGCAGTTCGCGGGTTTCGCTGCCCTTGGGAAAGTTGCCCTTCAGTTCGATGGTGGCGTAGACGGCGGCGATCAGCAGCAACATCAGCCAATGCAGTGCGATTGAAAGTTTCCCGTAGCGGGACGTTGGGGTGGTCATCACGGCTCCTTGTTGTCCCGCATCGTAGCGGCGGGCTTGTCTCCAGTTTAGCGGCCGTGGCTTAAGTGAAAATGAAGCAGATCAAGCGTCGCGCTGCCCGCTACCGGGCGGGTAGCGGGCAGGCGGCGTCAAGGGGCGGGCTGGCGCTTGGCGATGGCGGCGACCAGGCGCTCCGCCAGGGCGGGGTAGTTTTCGTCGTAGTGGTGGCCGCCGGGCAGCGCCAGCACTTCGCCTGGCGCGCCGGGCTGGGTGCAGCCGCTCTCGCTGGCCTCTTCCTTGCCATAGACGCAAAGCACCTTCGCAGCCGGCAGCTTGATCAGTTCCGGGCCGGTGGGCGCTTCCTGGCCGGCCTTGCCGAGCCAGCCCTGCACCTCGATCTCGAAGCTGCCACTGCGCGCCAGGGCCAGCAGGAGGACGGCGTCCACTTGCTGCTGGTCGGCCTTGGGCAGGCGGTTGTAGAAGGCCGGCAGCACGTCGGCGCCGAAGGAGTAGCCCGCCAGCACGAAGCGCTGGGCCCCCCACTTCTCGCGGTACTGCTTCATCAGGCGGCTGAGGTCGGCGGCGCCCTGCTCGGGGCTCTTGTGCTGCCAGAAGTAGCGCAGCGCATCGATGCCGACCACCGAGTGGTCGCGCTTGGCCATTTCCTCGGCCACGGCGCGGTCCAGGTCACGCCAGCCGCCGTCGCCGGAATAGAACAGGGTGACGGTGGAGGAGGGCTTGGTGGCGGGCACCTCGACCACCGGCATCGGCGTGCCTTCGCCTTGCAGAAGGGCGCGCAACTGCTCGTCGAGCAGCTGGGGCAGGGTGGTGTCGTAGTCGCTGATGCTGGTGTCGGCGTTGGCCTGGTCCCGGGCGAAGGCGGCACTGGGGTCGTCCGGGTTGTCGTTCCAGGCGATGGTCCAGTGGCCGTGGGGGGCGGCCTTGGGCAGAGGAGCCGGGCAGTCGGCATGTTCCAGGCTGAAGTCGATGGACAGGGCGCGTGCCTCGTCCTTGTCCTGGCCGGCCAGCCACCGCCAGGCGAAGGCGGCTCCCGGGCCTATGCCCGCTACCAGGGTGGGTTCGCCCTGGAGCAGCTCCCGCGCGTTCTGGAGCAGGTGCTGCTGGGCATCGCAATCATTGGCCGGCAGGGCGAGCTGGACGATGCGCGCCGCACCGTCGTGGGCCAGGGCCAGCAGTTCGGCTTCCTTCAGTTGCTGGTCGCGATCCACCAGGACCAGTACCCACGCCTTGGCGTCCGCCGGTGGGCTGGCCAGTGTCGCGGAGCTGCCATCTGGCAGGCGCTTCTGCTCGACCCTGGCCTGGGGCGCGGGGCGGCTCCAGAGCAGCAGGCCGATGCCGATGGCGAGGAGGACGGCGACGACCAGGATGCGCTTCCAGTTGCGTTTGAGCATGGTTCCCTCAGCGTTTGACCAGTCCGGTGAAGCCGCCGGCGATGAGCGCGGCGGTATCGGCCAGCGCCACCAGCGGGTCGAGGCCCGCAGGCACCGCCATGTAGCGCGGCTCCCACTCGGGCTGGAACTTGTCCTTGAAGCGGCGCAGGCCCTGGAAGTTGTAGAACTGCTCGCCACGGCGGAACACCAGGGCCCCCAGGCGCTGGGTCAGCGGCGCGCCGCGGCGCGGCTGCAGGCCGGCCAGGGGCACCATGCCGAGGCTGAAGCGCTCGTGCCCGCGCTCCTTGAAGTGCAGCAGCAGGTTGAGCATGAGGAATTCCATGGTCAGCTTGGGCGCTTCGGGGTGCACGCGCATCAGGTCCAGGCTGGCCAGTTCGCTGCTGCTGGTCTCCAGCAGGTTGGCGAAGGCCATGGGCTTGCCTTCGAAGGAGACCACCGCGATGCGGAAGTGCTTGAGGTAGTCGGGGTCGAAACGGCCCAGGGAGAAGCCCTTCTCGCGCACCTGCTTGCCCTGCATCCAGGCTTCGGAGATGGCCCGCAGCGCATCCAGCGGCGCCAGCCCGGCGTCGAAGATCTCCATCGACAGGCCGTCGCGCTGGCCCCGGCTGAGGGTGTAGCGCAGGTCCTTCATGGCCTTGTTCTTGGCTTCCAGGTCGAAGCGGCGCAGGTCGACCCGCGCCTCTTCGCCGAGCTTCAGGGCGCTGAGGCCGATATCCATGTAGTACGGCAGGTTCTCCGCACGCACCTGGTAGAACACCGGGCGCGCATGGTGCACGTCGCAGAGGTCGCGGAACTGCCAGATCAGCTCGGCGCGGTGGTTGGCCTTGCCGATGGGGTCGAACAGCGCCACCAGGCTGCGCCCGCGACGGGCGAACATCAGGAAGGCGTCCTCCTCGGGGTGGAACAGCAGCGCCTTGTCGCCGGTGAGCACCAGCCCGCCGTCGGGCTGGCCGGATGCCTTGACGATATCGGCGGCCTTGAGCAGTTCTTCCTCGGTGGGTTCGTGGATCACCAGGGGGACCGGCCGCAGCAGCCAGATCAGCGCCAGGCCCGCCAGCAGCAGGCCGCTGCCCAGGGTCGCACGCAGGGTGCGCGGGGCGTCGGCGTCCACGGCGAACTGCCAGAACAGTTCATGGCTGTAGGGCACGTCCTGGTAGGCGAAGAACATCAGCCACAGCGACGCGGCCAGCACGCAGGCACTTGCGCCCAGGTTGACCGGCGAGAAAGGCATCTCCAGCAGGCGGCTGGGGCGATAGAAAGCATTGCGGAACATCGCCAGGAGGGTCGCGGTGAGCACCAGCAGGCTGGCCTCTTCCCAGTCGAAGCCCTTGAGCATCGACAGCCCGGCACCGGCGAGCAGCAGCACCACCGTCAGCGCCCAGGCCGCCGACAGGCGCCGGCGCAGGCCGTGGGCGAGGAGCAGGCAGAGCACGCCCACCAGGCTGGCGGCCAGGTGCGAGGCGTCGATTAGGCGATGGGGGATGAGGAAGCTCAGGTGCTCCAGGCGGGTGTCGATGGCTGGGGTGGCACCGGAGAACAGCAGCACCACACCAGAGAGGAACACCATCAGCGACAGCACCGGCGCGGCCAGGCCGGAGGCGGCGCGCACCGCCTGGCGCCCGGCGGGCAGGAAGCGTTGCGCCTCGTTCGCCAGCAGCAGCAGGCAGGCGAGGATCAGCGGCAGGCCCACATAGATGAGGCGATAGAGCAGCAAGGCGGCGGCCAGGGGCGCTGCACCGAGTTGCCCGGCGAAGGCTGCCAGCAGCACGGCCTCGAACACACCGACACCGCCCGGCACATGGCTGAGCACGCCCGCTGCCAGGGCCAGCAGGTAGACCAGCAGGAAGGCACCCAGCGGCGGCGCTTCCGGCAGCAATACATAAAGCACGGCAGCGGCGGCGCAGACGTCGACTAGGGTGATCACCAGCTGCAGCGCGGACAACTGCAGGCCCGGCAGGCGCAGGGTGCGATGGCCGATGCGGATGTTCACGCAACCCGGTGTCGGCGCCACCGGCTCGCGCAGGCGCGACAGCCAGACCACGGCGATGACGGTGGCGGCGAGCACGGCGCTGGCGATGATCGCCACCAGGCTGGTGGAGATGCGCAAGGCCTGGGCGGCGGCGGGCAGGTCACTCAGCGCGGCCACGGCGGCCAGGGGGGGCAGGGCGCTGCCCAGGGCCAGGCTGGCGAACAGCGTGATGCGGGCGATATCGCCGGTGCCGACGTTGTCGCGGCTATAGAGGCGGTAGCGCACCGAGCCCCCGGTGATCACCGAGAGGCCGATGGCGTTGCCAATGCCCGTGGCGCAGAAACTGCCCAGCGCCATGCGCGGGAAGGGCAGCTTGACCCCGGCGAAGCGGCAACCGGACCACTCGTAGCCCATCAGCGCGACGAAGCCGATTGCCGTGGCGCCAATGGCCATCAGCAGGCTGGTGCCGGGTACATCACGGACGGCCGTGCGCAGTGCGTCGGGATCGAGCTCGCGCAGCAGGTGCCAGCAGGCGACCAGGCCGATGGTGAACAGAAGAAGGGTGAAGGCCAGCCCGATGGGCTGTCGGTAGGCGCTTATGCGATCGAGCCAGCGCAGTTGCGCGGGTTCGTCCTGCAGCGTGGAATCGTCGGAGAGCGGATTTTCAACGGTGGGGTTGGCGCGCATCGAGCACCTCATGCAATGTGCGCCACAGGATGTGGGCAGCGCGGGCAAGTTCCAAGCCCTGTCATGCAATATTTTCCTTGGCGCATGGCCTGACTCAGAGTCGGGCGGCTTCAGCCTAAGAAAAGACGCCCAAACGAAAAAGGCCACTCTTTCGAGTGGCCTTTCCGTATTTGGTTGCGGGAGCTGGATTTGAACCAACGACCTTCGGGTTATGAGCCCGACGAGCTACCAGACTGCTCCATCCCGCGTCTGTGGGTCGGCATTCTAGCGATTTAATTCACCCTGTCAACGCCTGATTGAGAAAAAAGTGTTTTTTCTTCAGGTGCTTAGCGTGATCCGAGTGGTCAGATAGTCCTCCAGCCCCTGCCGGGCGGGGTTCTTCAGGCTTTTCGGGTGCCGAGGTGCGCAGGTGCGGGAATGGACCGGATGAACCTCGGGTCCGGAACGGGGAACCGGACCCGAGGGCGGCAGGAGGTCCATTTCCTGGCCGCTGGACGAGCGTAACGGGGAGGTGCTGTAGGAGAGTTCCAGACACCGGTAGGCTCGGGCTGATTCCGCCCCGCGTCCGTTGTAGCGATTTGGGCTACGGCGATACTGCTCCGCTTCAACGGGGTGCCGGTGGCGCCCCATCCGCGTTGGTCGCGCCTCGTTCCACGGGGCGTTTCGTTCCGGAGTTCCCATGACGCTCGATTCCTTCAGCCGCCTCGTCATCGAGCCGGCCCTGGCCCTGCTGCCCGATGAGATGAACAGCCGCGAGGCGCAATTGATGCTGCTCGCCATCGGCCTGCAGGAAAGCGGTCTGGAGAAGCGCCCGCTGGTCAAGGGCGGGCCTCACAGCTATTGGCAGTCGGAGTCGCCCGATGAAATGGTCCACTTCGTCCTGCGCTGCCCGGTGACCCGGGATGTCGCCGTCGAGGTATGCGACGCCCGCCAGGTACCGCCGGTGGATGAGCGGGTTCGCGTTGCGCTGGGGCATGACGATACGCTGGCCGCCGCTTTCGCGCGGCTGTTGCTGTGGAGCGACCCGGCGCGTCTGCCTGCGCTCGATGAGGTGGAGGCGTCCTGGGATCTCTATATAAGGACCTGGCGCACCCCAGACCCACGGCCCGAACTCTGGCCGGAGCATCACGCCCGGGCCGCCCAGGTCGTGCGCACATCCGGCCGCTGAAACCCGCCTGGCAAATCGGCTAGACTTGCCCGCCTCCCGTCCGTGGAGGCTCCCCCGGCGGCATCCGCCCGCCCGAGCGTGCTTCCTTCGCTCCACCGGTAACCAGGCGTCCATGAGTCAAAGGAAGATCATCCACATCGATTGCGACTGCTTCTATGCAGCGATCGAGATGCGCGACGACCCCTCGCTGGCCGGCCGCCCCCTGGCGGTCGGCGGCTCGGCGGAGCGGCGCGGGGTGATCGCCACCTGCAACTACGAGGCGCGTGCCTATGGCGTGCGTTCGGCCATGTCGTCGCGCCATGCGCTGAAACTGTGCCCGGACCTGTTGATCGTGCGCCCGCGCTTCGACGCCTACCGCGAGGCCTCGCGGGAGATCCACGCCATCCTTCGCGACTTCACCGAGATCATCGAGCCGCTGTCCCTCGACGAGGCCTACCTCGACGTATCCGAGAGCCAGCACTTCAGTGGCAGCGCCACGCGCATCGCCCAGGAGATCCGCCGGCGGGTGTGGCAGGAGCTGCGCATCACCGTTTCCGCCGGGGTGGCACCGAACAAGTTCCTGGCCAAGATCGCCAGCGACTGGCGCAAGCCCGACGGCCTCTTCGTGATCACGCCCGACCAGGTGGACGACTTCGTCGCCCAGCTGCCGGTGAGCAAGCTGCATGGCGTGGGCAAGGTGACGGCGGACAAGCTCGGCCGCCTCGGCGTGATCAGTTGCGCGGACCTGCGCGAATGGAGCCGCCTGGCCCTGGCCCGCGAGTTCGGCAGTTTCGGCGAGCGCCTGTACGGCTTGGCGCGGGGTATCGACGAGCGCGCGGTGCAGGTGGACAGCCGCCGTCAGTCGTTGAGTGTGGAGAACACCTTCGATCAGGACCTGCCCGACCTGGGCACCTGCCTGGAGCGCCTGCCGGAGCTCTACGAGGAGCTGCAGCGGCGCCTGCAACGGCTCGACGCCAGCTATAAGCCCGGAAAGCCTTTCGTGAAGCTGAAGTTCCACGACTTCGCCCAGACCACCCTGGAGCAGTCCGGCGCTGGGCGTGACCTGGACAGCTACAGGCTGTTGCTGGGCGCGGCGTTCGCCCGGGGTGACAAGCCGGTGCGGCTGATCGGCATCGGCGTGCGCCTGCAGGATCTGCAGGGCGTCGCCGAGCAGCTCAAGCTTTTCTGAAACTCAGCGTTCCGGCCACAGGCGCAGCGGCTTGCCTTCGGCGGGCCACAGGCGCAGTTGCTCGATCGCCGAGAAGTCCCAGCGCTGCACGCTCGGCAGGGCGTCGAGGAAGCGCTGCTCCTGCTCCATCAAAGCCGGTGCGCACATCTTGCGGGTGCTGCCGACCGGGCCGAAGCTGATCCTGTCGTCCTTCAGCTCGTAGGAGGCGAACCAGTGGTTGCAGCCGCCATTGCCATAGGCACGGCCGTCGCGGCCCAGGGTGATGGTCAGGTGGCTGTTGTCGATCAACGGGCGTTCGCCGATCCACTCCACCTGGTAGGTACGCTCGGTCTCGATGCTCGGGCCTTCGCTGGCGCAGCCCACCAGGGCCAGGGCGCCGACGGCGGCACTGATTGCGTTGCGGTTCATGGGGTCTCCTGACGGCATTTCGGGCAGAGGTGCTTGCCTTCCCTGTTCAACCAGCCCAGCTCGGCGATACGGGCTTCCGCGGCCGGTGCCTGCGCGCTCTTGCCGAGGCTGGAATCGACGGCGAACTCGAAGTCCAGGCGCTTGGCGCAGGCGTCGCAGTCCACGTGCCAGTTGAGGATGGACAGTTCCTTGAAGACCGGGCCCTTGGCCACCGCCAGCCACTGGCCGGGCGGGTTGATCAGGTGGCGGACCTTCTCCACCTCCAGGCGCATCGCCAGGTCGCGGCTGCCCTTGAGGGTGACGACCAGGGTGTCGCCATTCTGGATCGAGCCCCCGGTGCCGGTGACCTGATAGCGGCCCGGCGCGAGTGCACGGCACTCGCTGAGGGTGTGGGCGGGGTTGAGCAGGTTGTAACGGAAATCGTGTTCGGCCATAGGTCCTCCAGAAACGCCGCGCATCCTATCACGGCCTAGGCGTCGACCTGGTTGCACGGCCGCCCGGCGGCCCAGGCGGCGATGTTGTCCAGCGTGGTACGGGCGATGGCCGCCAGCGCCTCGCGGGTGAGGAAGGCCTGGTGCGCCGTGACGATGACGTTGGGGAAGGTCAGCAGCCGGGCCAGCACGTCGTCCTGCAACGGCAGGTCGGAGCGGTCTTCGAAGAACAGGTTGGCTTCCTCTTCATAGACGTCCAGGCCCAGGTAGCCGAGCTGGCCGCTCTTCAGCGCCTCGATCAGCGCCGGGGTTTCCACCAGTGCGCCGCGCCCGGTGTTGATGAGCATCGCACCGGGTTTCATGTGCTGCAGGCTGTCGGCGTTGATCAGGTAGCGGGTGGCGTCGTTGAGCGGGCAGTGCAGGCTGATGATGTCGCTCTCGGCGAGCAGCGGGTCCAGGGGCAGGTAGCGTGCCCCCATGGCTTCCACGGCCGGGTTGGGGAAGGGGTCGTAGGCCAGCAGCTGGCAGCCGAAGCCGGCCATGATGCGGGCGAAGGTCTCGCCGATCTGCCCGGTGCCGACCACGCCCACGCGCTTGCCCACCAGGTCGAAGCCGGTCAGGCCGTGCAGGCTGAAGTCGCCTTCGCGCGTCCGGTTGTAGGCGCGGTGAAGGCGCCGGTTGAGGGCGAGGATCAATGCCACCGCATGTTCGGCGACCGCGTGGGGCGAGTAGGCCGGTACCCGCACGACGGTGAGGCCGAGCGCGCGGGCTGCCGTGAGGTCGACGTGGTTGTAGCCAGCCGAGCGCAGTGCGATCAGGCGCGTGCCGCCCGCCACCAGGTGCTCCAGCACCGGCGCGGACAGGTCGTCGTTGATGAAGGCGCAGACCACGTCGAAGCCATTGGCCAGGGCCGTGGTGTCGAGGGTCAGCCGTGCCGGCTGGAAATGCAGCTCGATGCCTGCCGCGGCGCCGAGGAAGCTTTCGCGGTCATAGGTCTGGCTGCTGAAAAGAATGGTGCGCATGGGCTCTCCTTTTATCCCCGGCCATTCTAGACCGCCGGGGAAGAGGCGCCCTGCATCAGGTCAAGCGTTCACCCGCGTTTCCCCGGCCAGGCGGACGATGGCCACGTCGAGCTCGTCGAGCGCCTGGCGATAGGCCGGGTCGTTCTTCTTGAGCAGGGTTTCGCTGCGCTGGCAGGCCGCGCGCAACTGCGGCACGCCGCAATAGCGGGTGGCGCCGTGCAGGCGGTGGACGCGCTCCAGCAGGGTCGCGTGGTCGTCGCTGTCCAGCGCCTGGCGGATGGCCTGGCGGTCCGCTGCGAGGGAGGCCAGCAGCATCGCCAGCATGTCGGCGGCGAGGTCGGCCTTGCCGGCGGCCAGGCGCAGGCCTTCCTCCGGGTCCAGCACGCTCGGCTCATCCTCGTTGGCCGGGTGCTCGGCGCCGCGCTCGGGGGCCGGGCTGTGCAGGACCAGGCCGGTCCACTTGAGCACCACCTGGGCCAGTTGGCGCTCGCCGATGGGCTTGGTCAGGTAGTCGTCCATGCCGCCTTGCAACAGGGCGCGTTTCTCGTTGGCCAGGGCGTGGGCGGTGAGGGCGACGATGGGCACCGGGCTCAATTCGCTGCCGGCTTCCAGGCGGCGGATTTCCTCGGTGGCCTGGCGCCCGTCCATGCCGGGCATCTGCACGTCCATGAGGATCAGGTCGAAGTTGTGCTGCTGCGCGGCCTCGACGGCGGCATAGCCACTGTCCACCGCGGTCACCTGGGCGCCCATGTCGCCGAGCAGGGTCTTGACCAGCAGCAGGTTGGCCGGGTTGTCGTCGACGCAGAGGATCTTCGGCGCACGCGTGCTCTGTGGCTGCGGTGCCTCCAGGCGCGGCTGCTGGCGCGGGCTGACCAGGCCGGTGAGGGCACGGTGCAGCTTGCGCGTGCACGCCGGCTTGGCCTGCAGCTGGTTGTGCGAGTCGGGCAGCACCTGGTGATAGAGCGCCTGCTCGGTGGTGGGGCAGAGCACCAGGCTCTTGCAGCCCAGCTGGTCCAGTTCCCAGATGTACTGGCTGAGGCGATCCGGCGGCAGGTCGCGGGCGGTCACGCCCATGACCGCGAAGCCGATGGCGCGGGTGCCGTTGCGCTGGGTCTCGACTGCCTCCAGCAAGGCCTCCAGGCTGGGGTAGTCCTGCACCTCCAGGCCGCAGTCCTCGAGCTGGTGGTGCAGCGCCTGGCGGGCCAGTTCCTGGGGCTCGAACACTGCGGCGTAGCGCCCGGCGAGCAGGGCCTTGGGCAGGTCGTCGGCGTCGTCGCGGGCCTTGGGCAGGCTGACGCTGATCCAGAACTCGGAGCCTTCGCCCGGGGTGCTGGCCACGCCTATCTCGCCGCCCATCTGCTCGATCAGGCGCTTGGATATGACCAGCCCCAGGCCGGTGCCGCCGGCCTGGCGCGACAACGAGTTGTCGGCCTGGCTGAAGGCCTGGAACAGGGCGCGCAGGTCCTCGTCGGAAAGGCCGATGCCGGTGTCCTGCACGCTGATGCGCAGTTGCACCAGGTCGGCATCGCTGTCGTCCTCGAGCATCGCGCGCACGGCGATGGTGCCCTCGCGGGTGAACTTGATGGCGTTGCTCACCAGGTTGGTCAGCACCTGCTTGAGGCGCAGGGGGTCGCCCACCAGCTGCAGAGGGGTGTCGCGGTAGACCAGGCTGACCAGTTCCAGGCGCTTCTCGTGGGCGGCGGGGGCGAGGATGGTCAGGGTGTCCTGGATCAGGTCGCGCAGGTTGAAGGGGATGTTCTCCAGCACCAGCTTGCCGGCCTCGATCTTCGAGAAGTCGAGGATCTCGTTGATGATCCCCAGCAGGTTGTCGGCGGACTTCTCGATGGTCGACAGGTAGTCCTGCTGGCGCGGCGACAGCTCGCTCTTCTGCAGCAGGTTGGTGAAGCCGAGGATGCCGTTGAGCGGTGTGCGGATCTCGTGGCTCATGTTGGCGAGGAACTCGGACTTGATCCGGCTCGCCTCCAGGGCCTCCTTGCGCGCCAGGTCCAGCTCGATGTTCTGGATCTCGATGGTCTCCAGGTTCTGGCGGACGTCCTCGGTGGCCTGGTCGATGTTGTGCTGCAGTTCTTCCTGGGCGCTCTGCAGCGCCTCGGCCATGCGGTTGATGCCCCCGGCCAGTTCGTCCATCTCGTGGTTGCCGAGCTGCGGCAGGCGGGTTTCCAGGCGACCTTCCTTGAGCAGCGCGACGCCCTGCTTGATGCGCCGCAGCGGCTCGTTGATCTGGTGGCTCATGCGCAGGGCGAGCAGCGCGGTGACGGCGAGGCCGGCGGTGATCAGCAGCAGGCTGGCGAACAGGCTGCGATAGCCCTTGAGCAGTGTGCCGTGGTGCGACATCTCCAGCTCGACCCAGCCCAGCAGCTGGTCGTCGCCCAGCTTGGCGGTGTCGCCGGAGAGCACGCGATGGCGTTCGAACACCGGCTGCATGAAGCGCGTGGCATCGGTGTTGCTGGTCAGGCTGAGGTGGCTGCCGTCGCTGTCGGGCGTGCCGTTGAGCATGCTCGGCCCGGCGTGGGCGAGGCGTGCGCGTTCCAGGCTGAGGAAGCTCACGGCGCGCACGTCGGGCTGGTCCAGCGCATGGTCGGCGATGCGCTCCAGCAGCACCGCGTCGCCGCGGACCAGGGCCGGCGCCGCCAGGGGTGCCAGTTGCTCGGCGATCATCTGGCCGCGCTGCAGCAACTGCGCCTGCATGTCGGAAAGCTGCGCCCAGATGAAGTAGCCGCCCAGCACCAGGGCCAGCAGGCTGGTGGGCAGCAGGGTGAGCAGCAGAACGCGGCCCTTGATGCCTAGATCCTTGTACACGCTCGTTCCTTCGGTCAGTGAATGCCGGAAGTGTAGCGATTCGGCCGGTCGGAATCCTCCCACATATAGGCGGGAATCCAGGCGGTGATATGGGAATCCAGGCGGCGATTTGCCAGAATGCGATTCTATTAACGAATAATTCGCATTTGCTGGTGATTCCATGAACGTCAGTATCCCCCAGAGTGCCCGCATCCTCGCCATCGAGGACGACCCCGTCCTGGCCTCCCATCTCTGCGATCACCTCGGTCGCCGGGGGTTCGACGTGACCTTGCGGCGGGATGGCGATGAGGCCCTGGGCCTGGCCTGCGCCGAGGATTTCGACCTGATCCTCATGGACATCCTGCTGCCCGGGCGCAGCGGCCTGGAGGTGCTCGCCGAGCTGCGCCGACGCCGCCGCGTGCCGGTGATCCTGATGTCCGCGCTGGGCGCCGAGCAGGACCGCATCGCCGGCTTCAGCCAGGGGGCGGACGACTACCTGCCCAAGCCCTTCAGCATGGCGGAGATGCAGGTGCGGGTGGATGCCGTGCTGCGTCGCGTGGCCTACGAACGGCGTGAGCCGGAACCGCCCAGCGAGGCACTGGAGCTGAAGTTCGACGAAGGGCGCTCGGATATCAGCTATCGCGGGCGCTGGGCCGAACTCACGCCCACCGAGTACCGCCTGCTGGTCACCTTCTCGCGGCACATGGAGGAGGCGCAGAGCAAGGCGTTCCTTTACCAGCACGTGCTGCACCGCGCCTACTCGCAGCACGACCGCAGCCTGGACATGCACGTCAGCCACATCCGTCGCAAACTGGCGCGGCTCGGCTATGCCCAGTGGCGGCTGGAGACCGTCTGGGGCAAGGGCTACGTGCTCACCAGCGGGAAAGGCTGATGCCCGGTCGCCATTCGCTGTTCTGGAAGCTGGCGATCATCCTCGTCGGCTTCTGCCTGGTGATGATCGCCCTGACGCTGTCGTTCGGTCAGCTCATCGGCGAGCGCACCTCCTACCTGTCCGACGCGGCGCGCACGACCCTGCGCGGCTACGCCCATGAGGCCGAGCGGGCCTGGCGTGAGGGAGGGCGGGCCGGCGTCGATGCCTTCCAGGCCGACCTGGAGCGCCGCGAGGGCAGCTGGGTGCTGGTGCTCGACCAGCACCTGTTCCCCCTGGGCAGCCGCCCGGTCAGCGAGGAGCAGCGCCGTCGCCTGGGCTTCATGCGGCAACTGGAGTGGCCGATGGGGCGGCAGACGCCGGAACCCCGCACGCTGAGCATTCCCTTCGAGGGCCAGGACGGGCAACTGGTGATGCTCCTGCCGCAACGCTTCAGCCCCTGGGGCCCACGGCCGCTGTTGTTCTTCATCGCCCAGAAGGTGGTGCCCGGGCTGCTCGCCCTGCTGCTGTGCATGCTGCTCTACCGGCTGTTCATCGCCCCGCTGGCGCGCCTGCGCGAACAGGCCAATTCGCTGAAGGCGGACGACCTCGGCGCGCGTCTGGGCGAACCCTTCGTTTCGCGGCGGGACGAGCTCGGAGAGCTGGGCCGGGCCTTCGATCACATGGCCGATCGCCTGCAAGGCACCGTGGTCTACCAGCGCCGGCTGCTCAGCGACCTCTCTCACGAACTGCGGACCCCGCTCAGCCGCCTGCGCGCGGCCAGCGAGCGCGAGGACGACCTGCCGGCGCTGCGCCAGCGCCTGGAGCGCGAGATCGGCGTGATGCAGCAATTGGTGGAAAACACCCTGGAGCTGGCCTGGATGGATTCCGAGCGCCCGCGTTTCCCCCAGGAGGCGGTGCCGTTGCGGCCGCTCTGGGACGTGCTCACGGAAGACGCCTGTTTCGAGACGGGATGGCCCCGGGAGCAACTGCGTTTCGAGCTGGACGAGCGGTGCGTGGTCAAGGCCCACCTCAACAGCCTGGCCCAGGCCCTGGAGAACATGCTGCGCAATGCCATCCGCCATTCACCTGCGGGCGGGCTGGTCACGCTGTCCGGCCGCCAGGAGGGCGAGCACTGGCTGCTGTGCCTCCGCGACCAGGGACCGGGGGTGGCGGAAGAACACCTGGAGCTGATCTTCGAGCCCTTCTCCCGGCTCGACGAGGCGCGGCCCGGCGATGGCGGTTTCGGCCTGGGGCTGAGCATCGCCCGCAGCGCCATCGATCTTCAGGGGGGCCGACTGTGGGCGTGCAACCTGAATCCGGGGCTGGGCTTGCACATGCGCCTGCAAGCCTGGCCGGGCGGCGCCTCGGGGTCAGGCTGAGAACGCCATAGGACTCGGGCCCCGAGGCTTCCTGGCGGCCATCCGAATGTCTCCCTGAAAGGATGGGCGGCCGAGCTAGTTGAGAATATTCACACCGTCGCCGTCCTGGGCCAGGAAACGCTGCTGGGCCTGATGGTCGCTGTCGTCGCCGAGTTCGCTCGCGCGCTGGTGGAAGTCGCCGGCCAGGGCCCGTATGCGCGGGTCGCTGGCCTGGGCCAGGCTGGCACGGCTGGTGCGGAGGAAGTTGAGATTGCCGGCGGCCAGCGAGCGTCGCAGCCAGCCCAGGGCCTCGTCGATCCGCCCCTGTGCCGCCAGTACCGCGGCATAGCTGAACTGGCCGCGAAAGTCGCCGGCCTCGGCCGAGCGCCGGTACCAGTCCAGGGCGATTCCTGCATCGCGTGGCACGGCGATGCCCTCTTCGAAATAGCGCCCCACCAGGTTCATCGACTTGGCGTGCCCGGCTTCGGCCGCCCGCAGGTAGAGGGCGAAGGCGGCCGCCTGGTCGAGCTCGACGCCGCGTCCGGTGGCCAGAAGGCCCGCGTAGTTGTACAGGGCCCAGTCGAGCCCGCTGGCGATGGCCTGCCGGTACTGGTTGGCAGCCTCCACCAGGTCGACGTCACCGCCCCAGCCGTGCTCCAGGCAGCGGCCGAGCATGTTGCGCGCCATGGCGTCGCCGTTGTCGGCGGCGATGCGGAACCAGGCGCGGGCCAGGGCCGGGTCTTTCTCGATGCCCTTGCCGTCGAGGAGGATCTGCCCCAGCAGCGTCTGTGCATCGGTCAGGCCGTCGCGGGCGGCACCGAGGATGATCCGTGCGGCCTGGCGAGGGTCGCTGGCCAGTCGCTCGCGCAGTTCTTCTGCGCTGAGGGTTTCGGTGCGCCTGAGGGTGACGTGCATTTCAGGTGTCCGCCCAGCGCCGCAGCAGGTTGTGGTAGGTGCCGGTGAGCTGGATCAGCGCGGGGTGTTCGGGTACGTCGCGGGTCAGGCCCTGGATCGCCTGGTCCATCTCGTAGAGCAGGGTGCGCTGGCCGTCGTCGCGGACCATGCTCTGGGTCCAGAAGAACGAGGCGATGCGTGCGCCCCGGGTCACGGGCTCCACCTTGTGCAGGCTGGTGGAGGGGTAGATGACCAGGTCACCGGCGGCGAACTTCACGCGCTGGGTGCCGTAGGTGTCCTGGATCACCAGTTCGCCGCCGTCGTAGCTGTCCGGTTCGCTGAAGAACAGCGTGGCGGAGACATCGGTGCGGACCTGCTCGGGGCTGCCCTGAATGCGGCGGATGGCGTTGTCGATGTGGTAGTCGAAGGTGCCACCGCCCGTGTAGCGGTTGAACAGGGGCGGGAAGACCTTCAGCGGCAGCACGGCGGAGACGAACAGCGGGTGGGTCCACAGGCGCTGCAGCATCGCCGCGCTGATTTCCTTCGCCAGGGGATGGCCTTCCACCAGTTGCTCGTTGTGCTTGGCCTTCGCCGACTGGTGCCCGGCGGTGACGCGGCCATCCGCCCAGTCGGCCTGTTCCAGCGCTTCGCGGATGCGGGCGGCCTCTTCGGGCGTGAATACACCGGGTATGCGCAGGAGCATGGTCGGGGGCCTCCGGATGGGAAAAAAGCGCAAATGATAGTGATTTACATTTGTTGCTGGCAAGGGGATTGGCCGGGCCTGCCGACGGTCTGCGCGGACGAGTGTAAAGTTTGTAAAAAAGATGCAAATGAGAATATATGGCAATTGATAGTGTAAACGTTTTGAAATAGATTCCGCGGCCTCTGAGATCCCTGGGGAGGGAAAACGATGTCGCGTCAGTCACTCGAATCCACCGCTTCTGCCCAGCGCCTGCTGGCATCCGCCATCGGCGTCGCCCTCTCGGCCGCCTCCCTGGCACCGGTTGCCCATGCCGCGCAAGCGGAGAAGAAGGATGGCGAACAGGACGGCGTGATCTCGCTCGATGCCACCTCGGTGGTCGGTGAGCAGATCGGGGGCGAGGACTACCAGGTCCAGCGCTCCGCCTCGCAGAAGTACACCGCGCCGCTGGTGGACACGCCGCGCTCCGTGACCGTGGTTCCGCAGCAGGTGATCAAGGACACCGGCGCGCTGAGCCTGCAGGACGCGTTGCGCACCGTGCCCGGTATCACCATGGGGGCGGGCGAGGGCGGCAACCCCCAGGGCGATCGTCCCTTCATCCGCGGCTTCGACGCCCAGTCCGATACCTACCTCGATGGCGTGCGCGACACCGGTTCGCAGACCCGCGAGATCTTCGCCATCGAGTCCATCGAGGTGAGCAAGGGGCCGAACTCGTCCTTCGGTGGCCGTGGCTCGGCCGGTGGCAGCCTCAACCTGGTGACCAAGAAGGCGCACCTCGGTGATTCCATCGACGGTGGCTTCACCTGGGGTTCCGACCAGACCCAGCGCTACACCGCCGACATCAACCAGCAGTTCCTCGACACCGCCGCGTTCCGCCTCAACCTGATGAGCCACGAGAGCAATGTCGCCGGCCGCGACAAGGTCAACTACGACCGCTGGGGCGTGGCCCCGTCGCTGGCCTTCGGCCTCGGCACCGACACCCGCGTGAACCTCGACTTCTACCACCTGGAAAGCGACGACCTGCCGGACTCGGGCATCCCCTACGGCTACTCGGTGGGCTCCACCCACACCGCGGGCAGCCCGGACAAACCCGTCGACGGCGGCGACAGCAGCAACTTCTATGGCCTGACCAGCCGTGACTTCCGCAAGACCCGGGCGGACATCGCGACCATCGCCATCGAGCACGACCTGACCGATTCGCTGACCCTCAAGAACACCCTGCGCCACGGCAACAGCATGCAGGACTACATCCTGACCCAGCCGGACGACAGCAAGGGCAACGTGATCAATGGCACCGTCTGGCGCCGCGCCAACAGCCGTGTGAGCAACACCGCCACCACCACCAACCAGACCGACCTGTTCGGCGATTTCCAGCTGGCCGGGCTCAAGCACAGTTTCTCCACGGGGATCGAGCTGTCCCGCGAGGAGTCCGATCGCTCTTCCTACACGGTCGCCAACTCGGTGGGGACCGGCACCCTGAACTGCCCGACCACGGGCGCCGGCACCGGCTACAACTGCACCTCGCTGGGCAATCCCAACCCGGACGACCCCTGGGCCGGCAGCGTCGCGCGCAACTACGCCGCCACCGTGACCACCGGCGATACCCGTGCGCTCTACGCTTTCGACAGCATCGAGCTGGACCCGCAGTGGATCCTCAACCTGGGCCTGCGCTACGACAACTTCCAGACCGAGTCCAGGACCAAGTCCGCCTCTGGCGCCACCACCTTCAAGGCGTCCGATACCGCCGAGTTCGTCAACTACCAGGTGGGCCTGGTATGGAAGCCGGCCAGCAACGGCAGCATCTATGCCTCCTACGCCACGTCCGCGACGCCACCGGGCTCCATGCTGGGCGAGGGCACGGAAGGCAACGCCCTGCCGACGTCCGTGGGCACGCCGACCAGTATCGTCAGCGACCTGGAGCCGGAAGAGACCACCAACTACGAGCTGGGCACCAAGTGGGACCTGCTCGATGAGCGCCTGTCGCTGACCGCCGCGATCTTCCGCACCGAGAAGGAAAACACCCGCGTCCTGGTGAGCAACTACACCTACGAGAACGCCGGCAAGACCCGCGTCGACGGCCTCGAGCTGACCGCCAGCGGCAAGATCACCGACAAGTGGCAGGTGTTCGCCGGCTACAGCTACCTGGACAGCGAGCTGGTCGACCCGGGTGCCGTGGGCAACCGTACGGGCCTGGTGACCAGCACCGTCAACGCGGCGAAGGGCAACGAGATGCCCAATACGCCGAAGAACAGCTTCAGCCTGTGGACCACCTACCAGGTACTGCCGAAGCTGACCCTCGGCGCCGGTGCCTTCTACGTGGACGACGTGTTCGGCGACAACAACAACTCCGTGTACGTCCCGTCCTACTGGCGCTACGACGCGATGGCGGCCTACCAGCTGACCAAGAACGTCGACCTGCAGCTGAACGTGCAGAACCTCACCGACGAGACCTACTACGACAAGGCCTTCACCACCCACTTCGCCAACCAGGCGGCGGGTCGTACGGCGCTGCTCAGCACCAACTTCCACTTCTGATCGGCGCGGTCCTGCCGCCCCGCCAGGCCACGGAGCCCCGGTCGCGATCGCTGCCGGGGCTTCGTCGTTCTCGCGTACCTATATAAGGAGGGGCGGGGTCGCGACGCGGGCCGGACCGGCCCTGCAATAGCCGTCGGTTCCATGCATATAGCCTCATGGCATAACGCGACACCTTCCCGCGATATGGCCATCGCCGGTTTGCCGGTATCATGTGCACCCCCTGCGTCTGGATTGCGAACCCCGCCATGACCCTGCAGTACCCAACCATCGCCGACTGCATCGGCAACACTCCGCTGGTGCGCCTGCAGCGCCTGGGCGGAGCCACCAGCAACACCCTCCTGGTCAAGCTCGAAGGCAACAACCCCGCCGGTTCCGTGAAGGACCGCCCGGCCCTGTCGATGATCACCCGCGCCGAACTGCGCGGTGCCATCCGGCCCGGTGACACCCTGATCGAGGCGACCTCGGGCAACACCGGCATCGCGCTGGCCATGGCGGCGGCGATCAAGGGCTACAAGATGGTCCTGATCATGCCGGACAACATGAGTGCCGAGCGCAAGGCGGCGATGACCGCCTATGGCGCCGAGCTGATCATCGTCAGCAAGGAGGAGGGCATGGAGGGCGCTCGCGACCTGGCCGAACGCATGCAGGCCGAAGGCCGAGGCAAGGTGCTGGACCAGTTCGCCAATGGCGACAACCCCGAGGCCCACTACGTCGGCACGGGCCCCGAGATCTGGCGCCAGACCCAGGGCACCATCACCCACTTCATCAGCTCGATGGGCACCACCGGCACCATCATGGGCACCTCGCGCTACCTCAAGGAGCAGAACCCCGCGATCCAGATCGTCGGCCTGCAGCCCCAGGAAGGCTCGGCCATCCCCGGCATTCGTCGCTGGCCCGAGCAATACCTGCCGAAGATCTACCAGGCCGATCGCGTCGATCGCGTCGTCGACATGGCCCAGGTCGAGGCGGAGCAGACCATGCGCCGGCTGGCCCGGGAAGAAGGCATCTTCTGTGGCGTGTCCTCCGGCGGCTCGGTGGCGGCCATGCTGCGCCTGTCCCGCGAGGTGGAGAACGCGGTGATGGTGGCGATCATCTGTGATCGCGGCGACCGCTACCTGTCCACCGGCGTGTACGACCCGATCCCGTGAGACTCGTCATTCCCCGTCCCGATGGCTGTGCAGGCCGCTACTCGCTGCGCGCCTATCGCATTCACCTGCACCCCGTGAGCGGCGCCAGCCGGGGCCTCGCCCTGGGCGCCGCTGCGTCCGTTTCCCGCTATGCGCCGTCGGCCCTGCTGCAGCGCTCCTGGTATCTGCCCAAGGATGTGAAACATGGCCAAGCGTAGCGGCGGCCTGCGCTTCCAGCCCAGTGGCGGCACCCGCTCGACGCAGCAGGTGCCGACCGGCAAGAAGCAGCGCCTGTCCATCGAGCGCCTGGCCAACGACGGCCGTGGCATCGCCTTCGTCGAAGGGCGTACCTGGTTCGTTTCCGGTGCGCTGGCGGACGAGCAGGTCGAGGCCCGTGTACTCGGCGCCCGCGCCCAGATCGTCGAGGCACGCGCGGAGAAGGTGCTGGTGGCCAGCCCGCTGCGGCGTGCCGAGCCCTGTGCCCATGCCGGCCAGTGCGGCGGCTGCACCCTGCAGCACCTGCCCCATGCCGAGCAGCTCGCCCTGAAACAGCGCACGCTGGCCGAGCAGTTGTCGCGCGTCGCCGGGCTCGAGCCCGAGGCCTGGGCCGCACCGCTGGTGGGGCCGGAGTTCGCCTACCGCCGCCGCGCTCGCATCGCTGTGCGCTGGGACGCCAAGGCCGCGCGCCTGGACGTCGGCTTCCGCGCCGCCGCCAGCCAGACCATCATCGGCATCGATGACTGCCTCGTGCTGGTACAGCCCTTGCAGTCTATCGTCCGTGCGTTACCGCAACTGCTGCGCAGCCTGGAAAGGCCGCAAGCCCTCGGTCATGTCGAGCTCTTTCACGGCAATGCCTCGTCGCTGCTGCTGCGCCACATCCAGCCACTGGGTGAGGCGGACCTGCAGCGCCTGCGGCATTTCTGCGCCGAACACCAGGCCCAGCTGTGGTTGCACGGTGCGGGCGAGCCGCACGCGGACGACCCGGCCATGCGCCTGGGTTACCGTTTGGAACAGTGGCGCCTGGAACTGGAATACCGGCCGGGTGATTTCGTCCAGGTCAATGCGCCGGTCAACGAGGCGATGGTCGCCCAGGCGCTAGACTGGTTGGCACCGCAGGCGTCCGAGCGGGTGCTGGACCTGTTCTGCGGGCTCGGCAATTTCGCCCTGCCGCTGGCGCGCCAGGTGCGCGAGGTGGTGGCGGTGGAAGGTGTGGATGCCATGGTCGAACGCGCCCGTGGCAATGCGGTAATCAATGGTCTGGAGAATGCGCACTTTTTCCAGGCCGACTTGTCGAAGCCGCTGGCCGAGGCCCGGTGGGCCCGGCAGGGGTTCGATGCAGTGCTGCTGGACCCGCCGCGCGACGGCGCTTTCGAGGTCGCCCGCCACCTGGGCGGGCTCGGCGCGAAACGCGTGGTGTATGTGTCCTGCAACCCGGCGACGCTGGCACGCGACAGTGCCGAGCTGGTCCGGCAGGGTTATCGGCTCAGGAGAGCCGGCATCCTCGACATGTTTCCGCAGACGGCCCATGTCGAGGCCATGGCGTTATTCGAGGCGGGCTAGGATGCTCGCGTAATCCGACTGGCCCAGAGAGGCTGGCGAACATTCGGCGTGACGGGCGTACGTCGTAGGGAAGGTAAGGCAAGATGGTACAGGTCAGAGCGCAACAGCCGGTCAACACCGACGGCAGTATCAACCTCGAGGCGTGGCTGGACCATGTCCTCAGTCTCGATCCGGTGTTGGACCGCGAGGTGCTGAAACAGGCCTGCGAATTCGCCCGGGACTCCGAGCAGCAGGCCAACGCCGCGCAGAACCTCTGGGCCGAGGGCACCTCCAGTTTCCAGACCGGCCTGGAGATCGCCGAGATCCTCGCCGACCTCAAGCTGGACCAGGAGTCTCTGGTGGCGGCGGTCATCTACCGCGGCGTGCGCGAGGGCAAGATCCAGCTCGCCGACGTCAACCAGCGCTTCGGCCCGGTGGTGGCCAAGCTCATCGAGGGCGTGCTGCGCATGGCCGCGATCAGCGCCAGCCTCAACCCGCGTCATTCCCTGGTGCTGGGCACCCAGGCGCAGGTGGAGAACCTGCGCAAGATGCTGGTGGCCATGGTCGACGACGTGCGCGTCGCGCTGATCAAGCTGGCCGAACGGACCTGCGCCATACGCGAGGTCAAGAACGCCGACGACGAGAAGCGCCACCGCGTCGCCCGCGAGGTCTTCGACATCTACGCGCCCCTGGCCCATCGCCTGGGCATCGGCCATATCAAGTGGGAGCTGGAGGACCTGTCCTTCCGCTACCTGGAGCCTGACCAATACAAGCAGATCGCCAAGCTGCTGCATGAGCGCCGCCTGGATCGCGAGCAGTACATCGCCGATGTGATGAACCAGCTGCGCGAGGAACTGGCCGCCACGGGCATCAAGTCCGACATCAGCGGTCGCGCCAAGCACATCTATTCCATCTGGCGGAAGATGCAGCGCAAGGGCCTGCAGTTCAGCCAGATCTACGACGTGCGCGCCGTGCGCGTGCTGGTGCCGGAGGTGCGCGACTGCTACACCGCGCTCGGCATCGTGCACACCCTGTGGCGGCACATCCCCAAGGAATTCGACGACTACATCGCCAACCCCAAGGAGAACGGCTACCGCTCCCTGCACACGGCGGTGATCGGCCCGGACGGCAAGGTGCTGGAGGTGCAGATCCGCACCCACGCCATGCACGAGGAAGCCGAGCTGGGCGTCTGCGCCCACTGGCGCTACAAGGGCACCGACGTCAAATCCAGCTCCAACCACTACGAAGAGAAGATCTCCTGGCTGCGCCAGGTGCTGGAGTGGCACGAGGAACTGGGCGACATCGGCGGGTTGGCCGAACAGCTGCGGGTGGATATCGAGCCCGACCGCGTCTACGTCTTCACCCCCGATGGCCACGCCATCGACCTGCCCAAGGGCGCGACGCCGCTGGACTTCGCCTACCGCGTGCACACCGAGATCGGCCACAACTGCCGGGGCGCCAAGATCAATGGCCGCATCGTGCCGCTGAACTACAGCCTGCAGACCGGCGAGCAGGTGGAGATCATCACCGGCAAGCAGGGTTCGCCCAGCCGTGACTGGCTCAACCCCAACCTGGGCTATATCACCACCTCGCGGGCGCGGGCGAAGATCGTCCACTGGTTCAAGCTGCAGGCCCGCGACCAGAACGTCGCCGCCGGCAAGGCCATGCTCGAGCGCGAGCTGGCACGCCTGGCGCTGCCGCCGGTGGATTTCGAGAAGCTCGCCGAGAAGTGCAACCTGCGTACCGCCGAGGACATGCATGCCGCCCTGGGCGCCGGAGACCTGCGCCTGGCGCATGTGGTCAATTGCGCGCAGCAACTGGTGGAGCCGGAGCGTGGCAGCAGCGAACAGCTGGAGCTGATCCCCCGTCGCGTCGCCGGGCAGCACAAGCCAGGCAAGCGTGGCGACGTGCAGATCCAGGGCGTCGGCAACCTGCTCACCCAGATGGCAGGCTGCTGCCAGCCGCTGCCGGGTGATCCGATCGTCGGCTACATCACCCTCGGTCGCGGCGTCAGCATCCACCGCCAGGACTGCGCCTCGGCGCTGCAACTGGCGGGTCGCGAGCCGGAGCGGATGATCCAGGTCAGCTGGGGCCCGGTGCCGGTGCAGACCTATCCGGTGGATATCGTCATCAAGGCGTACGACCGGTCCGGTCTGCTGCGCGACGTTTCCCAGGTGCTGCTCAACGAGCGCATCAACGTGCTGGCGGTGAACACCCGCTCGAACAAGGAGGACAACACCGCCTCCATGTTGCTGACCATCGAGATCCCCGGGCTGGATGCGCTGGGGCGTCTGCTGGCGCGTATCTCGCAGCTGCCCAATATCATCGAAGCCCGCCGTAACCGCGCCGCCTGAGCTGTGGCGCTCGGTCTGGCGTTGTTGGAAAGGGACCGGAAAATGCTCATTGGCACTAGCCAACTCCGCTTTTCCGGCCCCATTCCGCCTAGCCAGCCCTTCGCTCGCGACGCTCAGGTCGTGTCGGGCATATATCATCGGACCTGCCATGTACCAACTCAATGATCTGCTGCACCTGATGGCCCGGCTGCGTGACCCGCAGTACGGCTGCCCCTGGGACCTGAAGCAGGATTACGCGACCATCGTCCCGCACACCATCGAGGAAGCCTACGAGGTGGCCGATGCCATCGAGCGGGGCGATTTCGAGCAACTGCCGGGCGAGCTGGGCGACCTGCTGTTCCAGGTCGTCTACTACAGCCAGCTGGCGCGGGAGGAGGGCCGCTTCGAGTTCGCCACCGTCGTCGATGCCATCACCCGCAAGCTGGTACGTCGCCACCCTCACGTGTTCCCCGATGGCGACCTGTACGGCGCGCCGGACATGGCACGCCTGGAAGAGGCCGCCATCAAGCAGCGCTGGGAGGCGATCAAGGCCGAGGAGCGCGCCGAGAAGGCCGCAGCACCCGAGCAGCTGTCCCTGCTGGATGACGTACCCGCCGTGCTGCCCGCCCTGAGCCGCGCCGCCAAGCTGCAGAAGCGTGCCGCCCAGGTCGGTTTCGACTGGCCCGAGGCGCTGCCGGTGGTGGACAAGGTGCGCGAGGAGCTGGACGAGGTGCTGGAGGCGATGGCCGACAACGACCCTGCCGCCGTGGCCGACGAGATCGGCGACCTGCTGTTCGTGGTGGTCAACCTGGCGCGCCACCTGAAGGTGGACCCGGAAACCGCCCTGCGCTCGGCCAACGGCAAATTCGAGCGGCGCTTCCGATTCATCGAACAGGCATTGCGCGAAGCGGGTCGTCCCATCGAAGATTGCACCCTGGACGAACTGGATGCCCTGTGGGGCGAAGCCAAGAAACAGGAAAAAGCCGCCCTTGGCTGCTAAGCAGAGAGACTGAATTACCCATGAGCCTTTCCCTCCGTGACCAACTGCTGAAAGCCGGGCTGGTCAATGAAAAGCAGGTCAAGCAGGCCGGCAAGCAACAGCAGAAGCAGCAGCGCCTGGAGAAGAAGAACCAGGTCGAGAAGGACGATTCCCAGCGCCAGGCCGCTCTCAAGGCCCAGGCCGAGAAGGTCGCCCGGGACCAGGAGCTGAACCGCCAGCAGCAGGAGAAGGCCGAGCAGAAGGCCCGGTCGGCGCAGATCAAGCAGCTCATCGAGAGTTCGCGCCTGCCCAAGCTGACCACCGAGGACTACTACAACTTCGTCGACGACAAGAAGGTCAAGCGCATCGCCGTCAACGACATGGTCCGCGACAAGCTGAGCCGTGGCTCCCTGGCCATCGTCCAGCACGGCGGCGGCTACGAGATCATCCCGCGTGATGCCGCGCTGCGTATCCAGGAGCGCGATCCGCGCCGCATCCTGCTGCTCAACACCCCCACCGAGGAAGCGGATGCGGACGATCCCTACGCCGCCTACAAGGTGCCGGACGACCTGATGTGGTGAGTGCGGGACGGGTATGAAGGAAGCCGGGCGATGCCCGGCTTTTTCATGGGTACCTGGAGTCGGCAGTAGGGCGGGTGAAGCTCGCGGAGCCCGGTGCTCGCTGCTTGTCGGGTTGTACCCGACCTACAGGGATTGCCTGTAACCCGACTCGGCCCGGGAGGTGGATCATCAGCAGATCTGGTTGCCCAGCAGTACCCGGCCGAAGCTCGCGCCTTCGGTCAGCGGGGTGATGGCGGCGATGTGGTCCAGGCGCAGGCGCTCGCGGCCGGTTTCGCCCTGGACGATGAAGAACTCTTCCTTTGCCGGCGTGGTTTCGGTACTCACCGCGCGGGCTTCGAGGCTGGCGCCGTCGTCCAGCTCGATCAGCAACTGATAGCGGTGCATGCAGGCGATCTCGATGAAGTCGTAGAGCTCGCAGGACAGGGGCAGGTATTGGCTCATCTCGGCCTCCTCGGGCGGGAGTCTCGATCCAGGGTTCCGATCATCCTATACCCCCGTCGGCACGCTGCCAGCCCACCTTTGTAAGGGCATGAAAAAGCCGGGCATCGGCCCGGCTTCTCGGTGTCGCTCGCGCCTTACTGGGCGCCTTCGACCTTGCGACCGTCGACCGTGCCTTCCTTGAGCATGATCTGGTATTCCTTGCCGTCCTTCTCCACCTGGTTCAGGCGCACCAGCAGGTAGCCCCATTCCTTGGCGAACCAGAGAACGGTCTTGCGATTGCTCTGGGTGGGGTCGCGCACGCGCTCGACCTTGATGGCGTCGACCGTGCCGGCCTTGGTTTCCACCTTCTCCTCGCCGAGCACGCGGAAGTCGTAGGTCTCGACCTCGTCGCCGTCGATCACCTGGTAGCTCATGCTCTTCTTGCCGGCGGCGACGTCGTGCTGGAGCACCAGCTGGTAGGTGGACTTGTCCACCAGGCCACGGTTGAGCGGTACGCGCACCTGATTGCCGCGATCGCTGCCGATCACCTGCTTCTCGCCCCAGTCGAAATCCAGCTCGATCTGCTTGCTCTTGCCCAGGCCGCTGCGGTTGAAGCGGTAGGTCTGCGGCAGGAAGGCATTGTTCTCCAGGCGGAACACGCTCGTTTCGGTGAGGCTGGCCACCAGCATGGAGGCCTCGAAATCCAGCTGCCAGCGGCCATCGTCCAGTTTCTTCAGGCTGCGCCCGGCGGTGCCGCTGATGGGCATCGTCTTCCAGTCGGCGGTGTAGCTGGCCTCGAAGGGCTTCAGCTCGGCCGCCGTGACCGGCAGGGTGAACAGGGCGAGGAGCAACAACAGGGCACGACGCATCGGCAAAATCTCCTAGTTACGCAGTTGCTGCCCGCAAGGGGGCAGCGCTTGGCCATCCAGTAGCGCGCCTTGCTCGCCCAGGTGCAGGCGACCTTCGGCGAACCAGCGCATGGCCAGCGGGTAGATACGGTGTTCCTCGGCATGCACCCGTCTGGCCAGGCTTTCCGGCGTATCGCCAGACTCTACCGGGATTACCGCCTGTACGACCAGAGGGCCTCCATCGAGTTCCTCGGTGACGAAATGCACGCTGCAGCCGTGCTCCGCATCGCCGGCTTCCAGCGCACGCTGGTGGGTGTGCAGGCCCTTGTGCAGGGGCAGCAGGGACGGGTGGATATTGAGCAGGCGCCCCTGGTAGTGGCGCACGAAGCCGGGGGTGAGGATGCGCATGAAGCCCGCCAGCAGCACCAGGCGCGGTGCGTAGGCGTCGATGGCCTCGACCAGCGCCGCATCGAAGGCTTCGCGGCCTGCGTACTGCGTGTGGTCGAGCACCCGGGTGGCGATCCCCGCCTGGCGGGCGCGCTCCAGCCCGTAGGCATCGGCGCGGTTGGATATCACCGCGCGGATGCGTGCCGGGCTGTCGGCGTTGGAGCTGCTGTCGATCAGGGCCTGGAGGTTGCTGCCGGAACCGGAGATCAGCACCACCACATCACAGCGGTCGGACATCAGTGGCTTTTCAGGTTGTTCAGGACGACGCGTTCGCTGCCTTCGGCGCCTGCGGCGATCTGGCCGATGACCCAGGGTTGCTCGCCAGCGGCGCGCAGGGTTTCCAGGGCCACCTCGACCTGCTCGGGGGCGATGCAGATGACCATGCCGACGCCGCAGTTGAGGACGCGGTGCATCTCGCGCTCGTCGACGTTGCCCTTCTCCTGCAGCCAGTCGAACACGGCCGGGCGGGTCCAGCTGGCGACGTCGATCACCGCCTGGGCGCCTTCGGGCAGGACGCGCGGGATGTTCTCGGTCAGGCCGCCGCCGGTGATGTGGGCCATGGCCTTCACCGCGCCGGTGTCCTTGATCAGCTTGAGCAGCGGCTTCACGTAGATGCGGGTCGGCGCCATCAGCAGGTCGGCCAGGGGCTTGCCGTCGAGCTGCACGTTCTCGATGTCGGCACCGCTGACTTCGATGATCTTGCGGATCAGCGAGTAGCCGTTGGAGTGCGGGCCGGAGGAGGGCAGGGCGATCAGGGTGTCACCGGTGGCGACCTTGGAGCCGTCGATGATCTCGGCCTTTTCCACGACGCCGACGCAGAAGCCGGCCAGGTCGTAGTCTTCGCCTTCGTACATGCCGGGCATCTCGGCGGTCTCGCCGCCCACCAGCGAGCAGCCGGCCAGTTCGCAGCCGGCACCGATGCCGGTGACCACGGTGGCGGCCACGTCGACGTTGAGCTTGCCGGTGGCGTAGTAGTCGAGGAAGAACAGCGGCTCGGCGCCGCAGACGACCAGGTCGTTCACGCACATGGCGACCAGGTCCTGGCCGATGCTGTCGTGCTTGTTCAGGTTCAGCGCCAGGCGCAGCTTGGTGCCGACGCCGTCGGTGCCGGAGACCAGCACGGGCTGTTTGTAGCCGGCCGGGATTTCGCAGAGGGCGCCGAAGCCACCCAGGCCGCCCATCACTTCAGGGCGCGCGGTGCGCTTGGCCACGCCTTTGATGCGTTCGACCAGGGCTTCGCCCGCGTCGATGTCCACACCAGCGTCCTTGTAGCTCAGGGAGGGTTGCTTGCTCATAAATCCAGGCCTATAGGGGAAATTCGAGGATCGACCGGCAAGTCTGGCTGCCGGTTTGCGAAGGCGCGCGATTTTATCAGGCTTGACCCACAGCGGCCATCGGCAGCGGTCGGTGTTGGCGAAAAGCGTTCAAATAAGTGCTCGCCCGGTATCCGGCCCGTTGCCGGTGAGGTTGGGCCTGTTTAAGGTATAGCCCTTCACTCGCGGCCAGCCGCCGTCCAACAGAATGTCGAGAGTCCCAATGCGCCTGATCGCCCGCCTGCTCATGGTCTGCCTGCCGTTGTCCAGCCTGCCGGCCTTCGCCGAAACGGTCGGCGGCCTCTACCAGGTGCGCGAACCCGTCGCCTCGCAGCAGCCGGCCGAGCGTGACCAGGCCTTGAATCGCGCGCTGGAGACCCTGGTCATCCGTCTCGCGGGCGATGCCAAGGCGCTGGATAACCCGGCCCTGGCCGAGGCGCGCAAGAATCCGCAGCAATTGATCAGCCAGTTCGGCTACGAGGGCCAGTCCCTGCTGGTGGACTTCGACCCGGTGACCACCGAGCGCACCCTGCGCCAGGCCGGCGTTCCGCTGTGGGGCGCCAATCGCCCGGCGATCCTCGCCTGGTGGCTGAACCAGGGCAGCGACGGCGCGAGCCTGGTGGGGGATGCCCAGGAGGCGGCCAAGCCGCTGCGTGATGCCGCCCAGCACCGTGGCCTGCCCCTGCGCCTGCCGCTGGCGGATCTCAGCGAACAGCTGGTGGCCACGCCCGAGGCTCTGGTGGCGACCGACCCGGAGGCGCTGCGTCCGGCCTCCGAGCGTTATTCCGCCGACGCCCTGCTCGCCGTGCTGGCCAGCGAGGCCGATGGCAAGTGGAAGGCCCAGTGGCACCTGTGGCTGGGCGACAACCGCGACCAGGGCAACGTCGAGGGAGCCGACCAGGCCGCCGTCGCCGACGCCGTGCTGCTCGCCGTGAGCCAGCGCCTGGCGCCGCGCTTCGTCGTGGCGGCGGGTGTCGGCCAGAGCCAGGTCCTGGAAGTGAAGGGCGCCGACCTCGCGCGCTACGCCGAACTGTCCCGCGCGCTGGAGCCTTTCGGCGCCCGCCTGGTGCAGGTCGAGGGCGACCTGCTGCGCTACCAGATCAACGCCAGCGGCGAGCAACTGCGTGCCCAGTTGGCCCTGAGCGGCCTGCAGGAGTCCGCTCCCGAAGCCGCTCCGGTGGATGCAGGCCAGGCTCCTGCCACCCCGGGGGCGGCGCCGGCACCGCAGGTGCAGCCGCGCGACCCGGTATTGCGATTCCATTGGTGAGGGCCCGGACGGCCGCTCCCGCAACTCAAGGCTGAGGTTTCTCCATGACCGATTCGCGTCGCTGGCTCTGGCTGGGGGGCGTCCTGCTCCTGTGCTGGCTGCTGTACCTGCTGCACCCGATCCTGTCCCCCTTCCTGATCGGCATGCTCCTGGCGTACCTGGGCGATCCGCTGGTGGATCGCCTCGAGCGCCTGGGGCTGTCACGCACCTGGGGCGTGGTGGCGGTATTCACCCTGTTCAGCCTGATCCTCCTGGCCCTGCTGCTGGTGCTGGTGCCCATGCTCGGCCGCCAGCTGGTGCGCCTCTACGAGCTGGCGCCGCAGATGCTCGACTGGCTGCAGAACAGCGCGCTGCCCTGGGTGCAGGCCAAGCTGGGCCTGCCGCAGGGGTTCTGGCGCTTCGACAAGCTCAAGGAAGTGATCAGCGGCCACCTGGGCCAGACCACCGACGTGGTCGGCGTGCTGCTGGCCAGTGCCACCGCCTCGGGCCTGGCGCTGGTGGGCTGGGTCGGCAACCTGCTGTTGATCCCGGTGGTTGGCTTCTACCTGCTGCGCGACTGGGACCTGATGGTCGCCAAGCTCCGCGGGCTCCTGCCGCGTGCCCGCGAGGGGCTGGTGGTGAAGCTCGCCGGTGAGTGCCACGAGGTACTCGGCGCCTTCATCCGTGGCCAGTTGCTGGTGATGCTGGCGCTGGGGACCATCTACGCCGTGGGCCTGATGGCCATCGGGCTCGATCTCGGGCTGCTGATCGGCCTGCTCGCCGGGCTCGCCAGCATCGTTCCCTACATGGGCTTCGTGGTCGGCTTCGGTGCCGCCGTGGCGGCCGCGCTGTTCCAATTCAGCGGCTTCGACCTGTATCCGCTGATCGGCGTCGCGGTGGTGTTCGGCGTCGGCCAGTTGCTCGAGGGCATGCTGCTGACCCCGCTGCTGGTGGGCGATCGCATCGGCCTGCATCCGGTGGCGGTGATCTTCGCCATCCTCGCCGGTGGCCAGCTGTTCGGTTTCACCGGTGTGCTGCTGGCACTGCCGGTGGCCGCCGTGATCATGGTTTTGCTGCGCCATGCGCATGATTTCTATAAACTTTCCCAACTTTACGGAGAGACCGGCAGCGGTTCCGACGAACCCAGCGACTCGGCATGAAACCCATTCAGCTTCCCCTCGGCATCCGCTTGCGTGACGACGCGACATTTGCCAACTACTACCCCGGCGCCAACGCCGCGGCACTCGGCTATGTCGAGCGCCTCTGCGAGGCCGATGCCGGTTGGACCGAAAGCCTGATCTACCTCTGGGGCGGGGAGGGCGTCGGTCGCAGCCACCTGCAGCAGGCGGCCTGCCTGCGCTTCGAGCAGCGGGGCGAGCAGGCGGTCTACCTGCCGCTGGCGGAGCTGGCGCCATACGGGACGGCGATCCTCGACAACCTGGAGCAGTGCGAGCTGGTCTGCCTCGATGATCTGGATGCGGTAGCCGGGCGCGCGGACTGGGAGGAGGCGCTGTTCCACCTGTTCAACCGCCTGCGTGATTCGGGTCGCAAGCTGCTGCTGGCGGCCAATACCGCACCGCGGGAGCTGGCGGTGAAGTTGCCGGACCTGAAGTCGCGCCTGACCCTGGCGCTGATCTTCCAGCTGCAGTCGCTGTCCGACGAGGACAAGCTGCGCGCCCTGCAACTGCGTGCCTCGCGCCGTGGCCTGCACCTGACCGATGAGGTCGGGCGCTTCATCCTCACCCGCGGCTCGCGCAGCATGAGCGCCCTGTTCGACTTGCTCGAACGTCTCGATCAGGCCTCCCTGCAGGCCCAGCGCAAGCTCACCATCCCCTTCCTCAAGGAAACCCTGGGCTGGTGAACCCCGGCGCGGCCCTGGCCGCGCCGCTTCGCGTCCCTGCTCAGTTTTCCCCGGCCAGCTTGCGGTTGTACTGGAAGCGCCAGCGCGTGTAGAGCAGCGCGGCGCAGAACAGCAGCAGGCTCAGCCCGCCCATCAGCCAGCCGAACAGCGCGCGGTTCGGGTCGGTGGCAGCCAGCACGCCCTGGATGAAGTACAGGTTGATCACGAAGCAGGCCCAGGCATGCGCGCGGGCGTTGCCGAGGACCATGCCCGGCGCCAGCAGCGCCAGTGGCAGCAGCTCGATGCTCAGTACCACCCAGGGGCGGGCGCCGTTGAGTTCGGCGTACACCAGGGTCCAGACCACCAGCAGCAAGGCCAGGCCGAAGAAGGCGATGAGGCTGAGGGCTCGGCTGATGGCCAGGCGCGGGGCGAGCCAGTCCAGTTCGGGGAGCACTTTGGGTTTCTTAGCCACGGGGCTTCTCCAGGCGGATCGCCGTCGTGGCCAGGCGTTGGCCCAGGGCGCGGCAAAGGGTGGTTTCGTGTTCGTCGAGGGCGCGCTTGCCGTCGGCACCGGCGTAGTGGCTGGGTCCGTAGGGGGTGCCGCCGCCGCTGGTGGATAGCAGGGCCGGTTCACTGTAGGGCAGGCCGGTGACCAGCATGCCGTGGTGCAGCAGCGGCAGGAGCATGGACAGCAGGGTGGTCTCCTGCCCGCCGTGCAGGCTGGCGGTGGAGGTGAAGACGCCGGCCGGCTTGCCGACCAGTTCGCCGCTGAGCCAGAGGCTGCTGGTGCCGTCGAGGAAATACTTCATCGGCGCGGCCATGTTGCCGAAGCGCGTCGGGCTGCCGAGCGCGAGGCCGGCGCAGTTCTTCAGGTCGTCGAGGCTGGCGTAGAGCGGGCCGTCGGCGGGGATGTCGCTGGCCACCGCCTCGCATTCGCTGGAGACGGCGGGCACGGTGCGCAGGCGCGCCTCCATGCCGCCCAGCTCCACGCCACGGGCGATCTGCCGGGCCATCTGTTCGGTGGCGCCATGGCGGCTGTAGTAGAGAACCAGGATGTAGGGCGTGCTCAAGGCAGGATCTCCAGGACCTTCTCCGGCGGGCGACCGATCACGGCCTTCTCGCCGACCACCAGGATGGGGCGCTCGATCAGCTTGGGATGGGCATGCATGGCGGCGATCAGCGCGGCGTCGTCGAGTTGGGTGTCATCCAGGCCGAGCGCCTTGTAGTCGTCCTCGCCGGTACGCAGCAACTGGCGGGCGCCGATGCCGAGGCGGCGCAGCAGGGTCTCGATCTCGCTGACGCTGGGCGGGGTTTCCAGGTAGCGCACGATATGCGGCGAGAGGCCTCGCGCCTCGAGCAGTTCCAGGGCGCCGCGGGATTTCGAGCAGCGGGGATTGTGATACAGCGTCATTTCGGTCATGGCGGGGGTCGCAAGGCCTTGTGGGAGGCGGCTATTCTAACCGCGTCCGGGCGCAGGCCTGAACCTTGCGTGTCGAGTCGGCCGGCGGACAGGGCACCCAGCATTAAGGAGATGGAATGCGCCAACGCATCAAAGACGTGGAAGAGTTCTGGCGCTTCCTGTTGCATCGCTTCATCAGCGACCACGGTTTCAACAGCGCTGCAGCGCTGACCTACACCAGCCTGTTCGCCGTAGTGCCGATCATGACGGTGACCTTCACCATGCTCTCGGCGATCCCGGCCTTCCAGGGCATGGGCGAGCAGATCCAGCGTTTCATCTTCCACAACTTCGTGCCATCGACCGGCGAGGCGGTGCAGGAATACCTGCAGGGCTTCACGCTGCAGGCGCGGCACCTGACCTGGGTGGGCGTGGCGCTGCTGGCGGTGACGGCCTTCACCATGCTGGTGACCATCGAGAAGGCCTTCAACACGATCTGGCGGGTGCGCCAGCCACGGCGCGGGGTGTCCAGCTTCCTCCTGTACTGGGCCATTCTCAGCCTGGGGCCGCTGCTGCTGGGGACGGGGTTCGCGGTGAGCACCTACATCACCTCGCTGTCGATGCTTTCCAGCCTCAACGAGATCGCCGGCACCCGCATCCTCCTCGGCTTCACGCCGCTGCTGTTCAACGTGGCGGCGTTCACGCTGCTCTACGCGGCGGTGCCCAATGCCCGTGTACCGCTGCGCCATGCATTGACCGGGGGCGCTTTCACCGCGCTGCTGTTCGAGTCGGCGAAGGCGCTGTTCGGTCTCTACGTGAGCTTCTTCCCGGGCTACCAGTTGATCTACGGTGCCTTCGCCACGGTGCCGCTGTTCCTGCTGTGGATCTACGTGTCCTGGCTCATCGTGCTGTTCGGCGCGGAGCTGGTATGCAACCTCACCAGCTCACGCCACTGGCGGCGCCAGGCGATGCCGCGCCTGCTGGTGCTGATGGGCGTGCTGCGGGTCATGCACGACCGCCAGCAGCGAGGCCTGCCCACGCGGCACCTGGATGCGCAACGTGCCGGCTGGCTGCTGCCAGAAGATGAGTGGCTGGAGCTGATGGAGCTGCTCGAAAGCCAGCACCTGGCGTGCCGCGTGGGAGGCGGCTCCTGGGTGCTGTCGCGTGACCTGAACCACTACAGCCTGCACCAGTTGCTCAGCCATTGCCCCTGGCCGTTGCCGCGCCCATCGCAACTGCCGGCGCATCTGGACGAGGCCTGGTACCCACCGTTGAAGGCCGCGCTGGAGGGGGTGCACCAGGAGCAACAGGCCTTGTTCGACGGGAGCCTGGCCGGCTGGCTGCGGCCTGCGCCCGAGTGACAAAAAAAGGCAGTTTGCGGCACATTGCCAGCGGCTCCCCAGCGACAGGGCCGCTGCCAGGGCCCGAAGGCGCTGCTGGCAGAATGTGGCACGTTTCTGGCAATCTCAGGCAGAGTCTGCTGTCACTCTGCTATCAGACAGGGATTAGCCAAGGAAGTATGTGTTCTATGAGCAAGGCCAAGGGCAAAGTCGTCCATCTTCACGAGCGTGATCCGCAGGAGGCGCTCGAGCGTCTGAACCGGATCACCGGCCTGCAGTTCTCGCAATGGCCCGAATCCCTGGTGCCGCCCACCCCCGTGCCCGAAGCCCGTCGGGACGAGGATCAGGAGCCGCCCACCCCAAGCAACGGCGCCGCACGCGCCTGAGCCGAACGCCAATGAAAAACCCCGCGACAGGCGCGGGGTTTTTCGTTGCAGCCTGGCGTTCTCAGGCGAGGGCTTGGCGGCTGTCGGCTCCGGCCTGCTCCACGGCCTGGACGAAGAGCTCCTCCACCAGCAGGCCCTGGACGGGCACCGCCGATCTCAGGCGGACCTGCATGTCTTCGATCTTGTGCTTGACCGTCATGCGAGCGATGCCCGAGAGCAGGATCTTGCCGTGGGCGTTGACCTTGCCGTGGTCCACCGAGACTTCGCGGCGGATCTCGCCGTCGCGGTAGTTGATCAGCAGCGAAACCGGCAGGTTGGCCAGGCCTGGCAGTTGCAGCCAGGCGGCGACGTTGAACTCGGCGACCCGCCCTTCATAGGGGGTGACGATCAGGCGAGCCGCCTCGACGATGCGGGAAGGCACGGGGCCGATCAGCTTGTCTTGGTTCTGGGACATTGGGCGATATTTCCAGGCTGATAGCGGTACGTTCGTACGGTTAGTGCGGGGAATTATAAGGAGGGCACGCGGACGAAACTGTGCGCTTGGCCGATGGGCGGCGTGACCGGTCTCGCACTTTCGCCGATCAGGCCATTTTCAGCGGATAGCGCGTGACCATCGAGGTGCTGAGGTTGGGCTCGGGTAGCGGCAGGATGGCCTGGTTGTGCACGCTGGCGAGTTGCAGCCAGAGGTGTTCGCCGCTGACGAACTGGTCCTTCGGCAGCCACAGGCCGTGGTGCCAGCCGTTGCCGGGGGCGGGGGTGCTCTGCAGTACGCCGGGGTGGGTCTGCGAATTGGGGGCGCGGCGCAGCCAGACCGGGCGCGGCAGGCCCTTGAGGTAGCGCAGGCCCAGGTGCAGGCCTTCCTGGTTGGTGTGTCGCCAGCGCACAAGGGCCAGCGTCGGGGTGCCGCTGTTGAGCAACAGGGTCAGTTGGCCTACCGGCAGTTGCGGGCCCTGGTCCGAGTGGCACAGCAGGCGGGCACCGCCGGCGCTGGCGTCGAGCATCTGGGCATCGAGGCTGACCGGACGTTGGGCCAGCAGCTGGGCATGGATGGCGGGCAGGCCTACCACCATGCTGCAGGAGCCTTCGTATTCGGTGCGGGGGTGGCGACGCTGCTGGCGTCCCAGCCAGTTCTGCCTCACGCGTTCCAGCAGGTCGTGCTCGGCGGCGCTGCGCAGGGGCGCGGGTTCGTGCAGGGCGATCAGCAGCGGGCCCAGTTCCATGCGGCGCAGGTAGGGGCCGCCGGTCAGCGCCTGCTGGCGATCGTAAGGCACGTAGGGCTGTGCGTCGGTGAGATCGATGGTCGGGCCCTCGCTCTCGTCTTCCTGGTCCCAGGGCAGCAGGTGGGCCAGCCCGGCAAGGGGCGCGAGGGCGCCGAACAGCAGGGTGCACTCGCCCTCGGTGAGGTGGAAGGGGTTGCTCAGGGCCAGCAGCAGCACCTGCTGGTAGAGGCCACGCAGGGTGCTGGCCGGAACCGGGCGGAAAGCGGCGGCGACCGGCTCGTCCAGGCAGCCCTGGTGCTCGCCGATCCAGTACAGCAAGTGGCTGTCGCGCCACAGCGCGCCGGGCGGCTCCTGGTAGTGCTGGTAGTGGCGCATCAGCGTCTGCGCGATGAAGTGCTGGGCCATGTACAGGCACCAGGCCAGGTGCGGCAGCGAGGGCTGGCGACCCTGGAGGATCTGCAGCAGCAGGCGCTTGAAGCCGGCGGCCAGTTCACTGCACAGGCGCAGGAACAGCATCGGCGGCAGGGCGCCGTGCTCATAGGCCGTGGCGTAGTGGCGGTATTCCTCGCTGAAGCTTTGCAGCGCGCGCTGTCTTTCGAGTAAGGTCACCGCACTTCGATTGAGCCGGAACAGCTGGCCGAGCACCTGCTGCAATGCGCCGTCCTGCGGCTGCTGGCGGGCGTCGGCGAGGAACTGGTTCAGGCCCGCCAGGATAGGGGTGTCCTCTTCGAGGATGTCCGGCACTTCCAGGCACAGGGCATCCAGCGTCATATCAACCCTGCATATACGAGGATCGATTGCATGGGATCACGACTCCAGGCTGTTTTCGGGGCGCTCATTCTCATGGGTGCCGGGCTGTTGCTGGGAGGCTGTTCGGACGATATCGGCCTCGACCAACATGGACAGAAGGTAGCGACTGCCGGCCTCGAAAACCAGTGGTTGGTGATTAATTACTGGGCGGAGTGGTGTGGCCCCTGCCGCACGGAGATCCCCGAGCTCAACGCGTTGGCCGGCCAGTCCGAGGGCAAGGGCGTACGCATACTGGGCGTGAACTTCGACGGCCTGCAAGGGGCCGAACTGGAGAAGGCCGCGAAGCAGATGGGCATCACCTTCACGGTACTCGCCCAGGACCCTGCGGAGCGCTACCAGTTGCCGCGCAGCGAGGCATTGCCGGTGACCTACATCATCGATCCCCAGGGCAAGGTGCGCGAGCGCCTGATGGGTGAGCAGACCGCCGCCGGGCTCAACGAGCGCCTGGTCGCTCTGAAGGAAGGGGAATGAGCATGGCGCGCATCTGTCTGCACGGCTATGTGAGCGGCAAGGTCCAGGGTGTCTCCTACCGCCAGTCGACCCAGGAACAGGCGGACCGCCTCGATCTGGATGGCTGGGTGCGCAACCTGGCGGACGGTCGCGTGGAGGTGCTGTTCGAGGGCGAGGAACCGGCGGTGCGCGAACTGGCAGCCTGGCTCGAGCAGGGCCCCGGCGGGGCGAAGGTCACGGCGGTCGAGCTGCAGGAGCAGCCCTTGCAAGGGATCGCCGGTTTCATCGTGCGCCGCTAGGGGCGTACGTACCAGATGTCCTGCCACAGCCCGACCACCTTGGCCGGGTACCAGCTTTCGCCGAGGCTGCCGTTGTAGCGCGCCAGTGCCCGGTTGATGTCCCCCCGTTCCTTCTTCAGGTAGTAGCTCAGGATGGTGCAGCCGTAGCGCAGGTTGGTGGCGTTGTCGGTGAGGTTGTCCTGGGGGCGGCCCAGCTCGGCCTTCCAGAAGGGCATCACCTGCATCATGCCCTGGGCGCCCACTGCGGAGATGGCGAAACGGTCGAAACGGCTTTCCGTATGGATCAGCGCCAGCACCAGGTCCGGCCTGAGGCCGGCCTTGCTCGCCTCGTGGTGCACCAGCCTGAGCAGTTCCAGGCGCTCGGCCGGGTCGGGCACGTAGCGCTTCAGGCGGGTGGACATGTCGAGAAGCCAGACTTCGGCGTCGAATCGATCGCCGAAGCTGTCCGCCTCGGCGACCGTGCGTTGCAGCAATTGCCGCAGTTCGGGCTCCGGCGCCTGGCGCAGGCTTCCGAAGGCGGGGGCCGCCAGCGCCAGCAGGCCGCTGAGGAGCAGCGTTGGCCAGGGCGCGGGCATGCTGGGGTCAGTCGCTTTCGCCGGGGTCGGCGGCCAGGCGCCCTGCGTCTTTCATCAAGGCCTTGAGGAATTCCTGCTGCAGCTCGGGGTCGTTGCGGGTCAGTTCGATCAGGCTCTGTTCCAGCTCGCTGGCTTCCTCTTCGAGGCCCAGCTCGGACAGGCGCTTGACCCGATGCACCCACTGCGGCACTTCATCGTCCTCCAGGTCCTCGAAGATCAGTGCGTGGGCTTCCTGCAGCTTGCCGCGCAGGGAGCGGCTGACCATCAGGCTGGATTCGGAGCGGGTGCCGTCGAGCGGGTCTTCCACGCTGAGCAGCAGCTTGCCGATGCGGCTGGTGTCCTGCTCGGCGAAGGGGCCATCGAGCAGGTTCAGGCGCAAGACGCCGTGGCGGTCGGTGAGCAGCTCGTTGCTCTGCTTGCCGGCGGTCACCAGCACCGGGCGCTCGGCCCAGGGCAGGCTGGAGTATTCGACGCGCTTGTCGCGCTGCTGCTCGTCGATATCGGCCAGGTTCTGTTCGGAGCGGCCATTGGACTCGACGTTCATGAAGGGATTGAGGCCGGCAAAACCGTAGCTGATCCAGTCCTTGGTCGCGGTATCGGGCAGGCTGCCCAAAAGCACCACGTTGAGCACGTTGGCACCGACACCGGCCACCACGGCCACGGCGCCCAGCGGGATCTCGTAGATCTCGCGCCAGGGCTGGTAGGGCGTGTAGCGGTCGTAGCGACGGGTGACCTCGAACTCGGTCACCTCGAAGGTCTTCTGTTCGTTCACACGCACGCGGCGTTGCGGCAGTTCCAGCACACGTGGCTCGCCGACATCGATCTGCAGCTCATGGCTCAGCAGCTTGCGCTCGACGCGCTCCTCGTGTTCGGCCCGTTGGGGCAGGTGGTTGGCGCAGCCGCTGAGGAAGAGGGCGCCGCCGAGGGCGGCGCCGGTGAGGCGGATGGAACTACGCTTGAACATTTCTTCTCGATCAGCGACGGACGCGTGCTGTGATGTAGGACAGAACCTCGTCGACGGCGACAGCCTGGCTATCGGTCTCGCGGCGGCTCTTGTATTCCAGGTTGCCTTCGGCCAGGCCGCGCTCACTCACCACGATGCGGTGGGGGATGCCGATCAGCTCCATGTCGGCGAATTTCACGCCGGGGCTGGTCTTCTTGTCGCGGTCGTCCAGCAGCACTTCGATGCCGGCGGCGGTGAGGTCGGCATAGAGCTTGTCGGTGGCCTCCTTGACCGCCGGCGTCTCGTACTTGAGCGGCACCAGGGCGACCTGGAAGGGCGCCAGGGCGTCCGGCCAGAGGATGCCGCGCTCGTCGTAGCTCTGCTCGATGGCGGCGGCCACGACGCGGGAAACGCCGATGCCGTAGCAGCCCATTATCAGGGTGACGGGCTTGCCGTTCTCGCCGAGCACGCTGAGCTTCATCGCCTCGCTGTACTTGGTGCCGAGTTGGAAGATATGGCCCACTTCGATGCCGCGCTTGATCACCAGGGTGCCTTTGCCATCCGGGCTGGGGTCACCGGCGACGACGTTGCGCAGGTCGGCGACTTCCGGCAGGGGCAGGTCGCGTTCCCAGTTGACGCCGAAGTAGTGCTTGTCGTCGATGTTGGCGCCGATGGCGAAGTCGCTCATCAGGGCTACGGAGCGGTCGACGATGCAGGGCATCGGCAGGTTCAACGGGCCGAGGGAGCCGGCACCGGCGCCGATGGCGGCACGCAGTTCTTCTTCGCTGGCGAACACCAGGGGGCTGGCGACCAGGGCCTGGTTGGAGGCCTTGATTTCGTTCAGCTCGTGGTCGCCACGGACGATCAGGGCGACCAGCGTGCCTTCCTCGGCGCCGTGGACGACCAGGGTCTTGATGGTTTTCTCGATGGGCAGGCCGAACTTCTCGACCAGGGCTGCGATGGTCTTGGTATCGGGGGTGTCGACCAGGCGCAGTTCCTCGGTGGCAGCGCCACGAGCGGTTTCACGCGGTACGGCTTCGGCCTTCTCGATGTTGGCGGCGTAGTCGGAGCTGTCGCTGAAGACGATGTCGTCCTCGCCCGATTCGGCGAGTACGTGGAATTCATGGGAGCCGCTGCCGCCGATCGAGCCGTTGTCGGCCTGCACGGGGCGGAAGTTCAGGCCCAGGCGGGTGAAGACCTTGCAATAGGCGCCGTACATGACGTCGTAGGTTTCCTGCAGGGATTCCTGGGTGCTGTGGAAGGAGTAGGCGTCCTTCATGATGAATTCGCGGCCGCGCATCAGGCCGAAGCGCGGACGGATTTCGTCGCGGAACTTGGTCTGTACCTGGTACAGGTTGATCGGCAGCTGCTTGTAGCTGTTCAGCTCGTTGCGCGCGAGGTCGGTGATGACTTCCTCGTGGGTCGGGCCGACGCAGAAGTCGCGGCCGTGACGGTCCTTCAGGCGCAGCAGCTCGGGACCGTACTGTTCCCAACGGCCGGATTCCTGCCAGAGCTCGGCGGGCTGGATGGCCGGCATCAGCACCTCGAGGGCGCCGGCGGCGTTCATTTCCTCACGTACGATCGCTTCGGCCTTGCGCAGCGCGCGCAGGCCCATCGGCAGCCAGGTGTAGAGACCGGAGGCCAGCTTGCGGATCATGCCCGCGCGCAGCAGCAACTGATGACTGATCACCACCGCGTCGGTGGGGGTTTCCTTCAGGGTGGAGAGCAGGTACTGACTGGTACGCATGTTTGGCCGTTTCGTCGGTTGCGATGGGTTTTATTGGCTCGGCATTGTACGGCGCTCGTTGGGGCGCGTACAGGTTGCGGCCCGGTAATCGAAAAGGGGAGGGGCGATGGGCGGTTTGAGTGCTGGGCAGGTGGAGGCATTGATCCGCACGGGGGTGCCGATGGCGGAGGATATCGACTTGCGTATCGAGCGCCTGGACGCGACGGGTGCACTGGCGCGGGTCCCGTTCCAGCCCAAATTGGTGCGCCCGGGCGGCACGCTTTCCGGCCCGACCCTCATGGCGCTGGCCGATGCGGCGATGTATGCGGTGGTGCTGGGGCGCCTCGGGCGGGTGGAGATGGCCGTGACCAGCAACCTCAACATCAACTTCCTGGCCCGGCCACAGCCGCTGGACCTGATGGCGGAGGCCCGGATACTCAGATTGAGCAGGAGGCAGGCGGTGTGCGAGGTGTCGCTATATTCGCAGGGAATGGAGGAAGAGTTGGTAGCCCATGTAACCGGGACTTATGCGTTGCCAATCTGACTGATTCGACAAGTTTTAATGATGCCCTTCAACTGCGCGCGTGTAGGCATATATAAAGAAAGAGCCCGGCATAAGCCGGGCTCTTTCCATCGAAGTAATAGCTGGGCCTGTATTACAGGATGCTCAGCGGGTACTCGATGATCACGCGGACTTCATCCAGATCGGAGTCAAAGCCAGTGGCGCGGTGGGTGGCTTGGCGCACACGGAACGACAGATCCTTGGCGGAGCCTTCTTGCACTACATACTTGGCTTCCAGATCGCGCTCCCAGTGTTTCTCGTCATCGCCACCGAAGTTGCCGGCATAGACGCCGTTCGGGTCCATTTTGGTGCCGTCGATGTCGTCACCGGTGATGTAGCGAGCCATGAAGCTCAGGCCTGGGACGCCGAACTCAGCCATGTTCAGGTCGTAGCGAGCTTGCCAGGAGCGTTCGTTCGGAGCGTTGAAGTCGGAGTACTGAACGGAGTTCGCCAGGAAGATCGAGTCGCCAGAGTTCGCACCGTCCATGGACAGGTAGTCGAAGGGCTCGTCGCCATTCACGCGCTGGTGCGCCAAGGTGAATTTGTGAGCACCAATGGAGTAAGCCGCAGCGAGCGACCAAGTGGTGTTATCGATATCACCGGCCAGGCTCTGACCTTTGTCAGTAGTACGGTAGATGTTGAAGTCGAAGCTCAGTGCCTGAGTATCGCTCAGCGGGATGTTGTAGTTCGCGTTGCCGTAGTACTGGCGCCATACATCTTCGAATTCGGAGCCGTACAGAGTAACGCTGAAGTTGTCGGACAACGCATACGAGCCGCCGAGGTAGTCAACATTTTTAGCGTCAACGATGCCGCCGAAGTCGTAGGAGAGAGTGATTCTTCCGTCGCGGTTGGTAGAGGCGCTACCGTCGCGAATGGAGGTGAAGTGGCCGGCTTCGAGATTCAGGCCTTCGATCTCGCTGCTCAGGACCTGGAAGCCTTCAGCCGAGCCGGGGAACAGACGGGCGGTGCCCACTGCGAACACGGGGTTGGCCGGCATCAGATTGCCGTACTTGAGCTCGGTGTTCGAAATACGGGCTTTTACAGCGCCGCCAGCGTAAGAGTAATCATCCTGAGAGCGACCGTCAGAGCCGGTAGGCATCAGGCCAGTACCATTGGTGCCGTTACCACTGTTGAGCTTGATGCCCAACATACCGTGAGCGTCCACGCCGAAACCTACGGTGCCTTGGGTATAACCGGACTGGTAGTCGGCCATGATGCCGTGGGCAGTCTCGTTACGGTAGTTTTGGCCACCGGGGTTGTTCAGGAAGTTGCGGTAGAAGGTGTAGTTCTTGTTCAGAACGGACAGCTTGCTGTCTTCCAGAAAGCCCTTGGACTCGTCCTGGGCGCTGGCGAATGCCAGTTGGGTGGTACCGGCGGTCACGGCCAGGGCCAGTGCGCTCCACTTCATCACTTGCATTGTGATTGCTCCTTTGGTTTTGAAGATTCTCGCCGCTTTCTTATATATGGAAGGCGGTTCTTTCTTTTTGTGTCGGCGCTAACTTATAGCACGACGTCTATGTTGGCGATAGTTCAACTCTATTCCTTACGAAATCTTCACGGCCATGTCGCAAATTTGGTGTGAGCATGTCGCATATTCGTAGTTTTCGCCTTGCAATCCCTTCGTTTCGTATTTTTATGCGGTCTGGCCAGGCACTTAGGGCAACTAAGCCTGCACTTCCGTCCTCCATTGGTTTTGCGCTTCCGATGGCTGTTCGACAGCCTTCTGGCAGCACTCCGAAGGCGGCGTGCCTGCTGCGACCTTGTTCGGTCTAAAGCAACAACCGTGCTCAAACTGGGGTTGTCGCCAGGAAAATTTATCGGCGTGAGACGGATGGCGTGTTCCTGAGCAGCATCCTCATCCGGCTCGCTCTGCCGTGGTGGCTGGCGAATGGCCGGTTGGGCGGCCTTTTTGTGCTTTCCGGGGGTTGCGGTGTCACGCCGTGTCGGTTAGGCCCGTGCTCCGGCGTGGTGCGAGTGTGAAGGTGGGTAACGGTCGGGATGTGGGTGGACGATTTTGGTGCGTCACGGTAACCAGTGCGCACTTTCGGAACGCATCGGCTCTGCCTCCATATAAAGGAAGGCGTTGCGATGATTCCGCTGCCCGGATTCCTTGGGTATCCTGCGCGCCGTTTTCCACCTCGTCGTTCAGCTTTGCCTGTCGCCGGGGCGGGACTAAGCTCGGGGCTCACCCCGGTAGAACAGGAGAGGTCGCTATGTTCGCCCTGGATCAGAGACTGCAGCAGGATTGCCTGCCGGTGGGGGATTTCCCCCTGTGCCGCCTGCTGCTGATGAATGACTCGCACTACCCCTGGTTCATCCTCGTGCCCCGCCGCGAGGAGGTCAGCGAGCTGTTCCAGCTCGACGCCGACGATCAGCTTCGCCTCTGGAACGAAACCACGCGCTTGGCGGAGGTGCTCAAGGACAGTTTCGGTGCCGACAAGATGAACGTCGCCACCCTCGGCAACGTCGTGAGCCAGTTGCACATGCATGTCATCGTGCGGCGTCGCGAGGATGCCGCCTGGCCGGCTCCGGTCTGGGGCCGCCATCCGGCACAGCCCTATTCGCCGGAGCAGGTCGCTGAGGTGATGGCGAGGCTGCGCCTGGTGCTGACCGGAGACTTTCGCTTCGCGGAGGTCGAGCCATGAGCCTGGAAGCACGTATCAACGAACTGGAGACCCGCCTGGCTTTTCAGGACGACACCATCCAGGCGCTCAACGACGTGCTGGTAGCGCAGCAGCGGGTGGTCGAGCGTTTGCAGCTCCAGCTTGCCGCGCTGGCCAAGCGCCAGGATGAACTGCTCGGTCAATTCGGCGGCGGTGAGGAAGAGGCACCGCCCCCTCATTATTGAAGGCATGAAAAAGCCCGCCATCTGGCGGGCTTTTCTTTACTGCCGGATTCAGCGACGGCCGGGTAGCGCGGCGATCACATCCTCGGCTTGCAGGCCCTTGTCGCGTTGCATGACGGAGAACTCCACGCGCTGGCCTTCGATCAGCACCCGGTGGCCTTCGCCGCGAATGGCACGGAAGTGCACGAAGATGTCATCGCCGGAGTCGCGGGAGATGAAGCCGAAGCCCTTGGACGTGTTGAACCACTTCACCGTGCCCGTCTCGCGGTTGGACATGTCCTGGGGCAGCGGTGCGGCCTGGGTTACCTTGCGCAGGTTGATCGCCAGGTGCAGCAGAACGGCGGCGATGACGGTCAGCAGGCTGAGCAGGATGGCGGGCTGGTCGCCGATGGTGGACAGCGGCGCCAGCAGGATGAGGGTCTGCAGCACGACGGCAAGGACCAGCAGGGCGGAGACGACGCCCTGCAGCTGGTTGTGCAGGCCCTTGGCCCAGGTAGGCACTACAGGTGCGAGTAGCAGGTTGAGCGCACCGAGCAGCGCCAGGTAGATGGCATCGGGTTGTTGCAGGTAGGGCAGGGCATCGGTTCGCAGGCTGGGAATGAAGGACAACAGCAGGGCGGCAGCGCCCGTCAGCAGATGGACGATCTTCAACATGTTCAATGGACTCACCTTGATAACGCTCACATCGGAAAGACCGTCCAGCAGCGTATCCAGATGAAGGGAGGGCTGGGCTGGGCGGTCGTTTCCGGGCCTCGGCAACTTGAGGCCGGGAGCACCGGGCCGTATTTAACAGCAAAGAGGAGGGCTACTCAAATCAAGCGGTTAGGGCCGCTTCCGGGGCTTGCGGATGGACCTGGTTGCGGCCATTGCGCTTGGCCTGGTAGAGCGCATCGTCCGCGCGGGTCAGCAGGCTTTCGAGGTTGTCGCCGGGCTCTGCCAGGGCCAGGCCGAAGCTCGCGGTGATGGTGTCGAGGATCTGGTCCGTGCGGCGTACCTTCACCCGCAGGGCCTGGAATTTCTGGCGCAGGGTTTCGGCGAACTGGTGGGCGGTGGCCAGGTCGTGGCAATCCCGCAGCACCACGCAGAACTCCTCGCCGCCGTAGCGTGCCGCCATGGCACGGGGTGGCAGGAGTTCGCGCAGCAACTGGCCGACATGCTGCAGCACGCGGTCCCCCAGCGGGTGACCGAAGTGGTCGTTGAACTGCTTGAAGTGGTCGATATCCAGCATCACCAGGGCCAGCCCTTCATGGGTGCTGGCCAGGGCCTGCTCCAGCAGGCGGGTGAAGGCGTGGCGGTTGAACACCTGGGTCAGGCTGTCCAGGGTCGCCGCCATCTGCGCTTTCTCCAGCTGGTTGCGCAGGTTCTGGATCTCCGACTGGGCGGCACGCAGGCGGTAGAGGAACTGCTCCTGCTGCTCCTGCATCAGTTGGGTGCTCTGCTGCAGTTCGCCGAGGACGCTGGGCAGGTCGTCGATGATCGGATCGTGCAGCGCGGCGAGGCCGAGGGTGAGGCTGTGCTGATAGGCGGTGCTGCCCACCACGCTGCGGCTCACGCCGGACTCGATGTCGTCGACCAGTTCGATGACCTGTTGCTGCCCGGCGCGGGCGGCGTCGAGTTCTCCGCGGATGATGTAGTCACGGAACAGCTTGATGGCCGAGTCGGGCGGGAAGCTGTCGAAGTCCTTGACGATCTTGTCCAGGCGCCGGTTGAGGTCCGGCTCCAGGCCTTTGCTGTAGGTGTACCAGAGTGCGTAGTGGACGGGATTCGGCGGAATGTCGTGGCGCACCATGAGGGGTACCGCCTGCTTCAGCAACTCGGCTGCCTCGCGGGTTTCTTCGGGGAATAGCTCGATGAGCAGGGGAGGTTTCGGCGGCTGACTCATTCGCGTCACTGTGTCGGGAGCGGATTGCCAGAGCATAGTTCAGGCAGGCTTTTGCGCATAGCGAAAGGCCCGGAGAACCGGGCCTTTGCACACGTCCGTCAGGGTCAGCTGGCGAGCAGGCTGCGCAGCATCCAGGCGGTCTTCTCATGGACCTGCATGCGCTGGGTCAGCAGGTCGGCGGTCGGCTCGTCGCTGACCTTGTCCAGCAGCGGGAAGATGCCGCGAGCGGTGCGCACGACGGCCTCCTGGCCCTGGACCAGTTGGCGGATCATGTCGTCCGAAGACGGTACGCCTTCCTCTTCCTTGATCGACGACAGGCGCGCGTAGGCGGCATAGGTGCCGGGTGCCGGGAAGCCCAGGGCGCGGATGCGCTCGGCGATGGAGTCCACGGCCAGCGCCAGCTCGGTGTACTGCCCTTCGAACATCAGGTGCAGGGTGTTGAACATCGGCCCGGTGACGTTCCAATGGAAGTTGTGGGTTTTGAGGTAGAGGGTGTAGGTGTCCGCCAGCAGGCGGGACAGGCCCTCGGCGATCGCGGCGCGATCCTGTTCGGCGATTCCGATATTGATTTCCATGCCTTTACTCCTCTCAGTGGCCGGGGCCTGGCTGGGGCCCGTGATGCGGCAGAGCCTAGCATAGAGCGCCCCAGGGTCGATCCTGGCGTGTGTCAATCGTTGCGATGCTTTGAGGCTATCGATCGCCGGGAGGTTCAACGGCGGCCGAGCAGTCTTGCCAGGACGCGTGGATAGCCGGCCGGTAGCAGCCGCTGGATGCGGTCGAGTAGGCGCGCGTCGGCCCCGATGAGAACGCGCGGGCGCTGCCGCCGGATGCCTTCGATGATCACCCGGGCCGCTTCCTCGGGCGTCGTGCGGGCCACCTTGTCGAACTGCGCGGCGGCGCGGGCGGCGTCCTGGCGCCCATCCGGGCCCTGGTAGAAGCGCGCGGCCCTGGCGATGTTGGTGCGGATGCCGCCGGGGTGCACGCAGGTGGCGCGTACGCCGGTGTGCGCCAGTTCCTGACGCAGGGCTTCGGTGAAGCCGCGCACGGCGAACTTGCTGGCGTTGTAGGCACCCTGGGTGGGCAGGCTGATGATGCCGAAGATGCTGGAGACGTTGACGATCTGCCCTTCGTTGTTCTTCAGCAAGTGGGGCAGGAAGGCCTTGGTGCCATGCACCACGCCCCAGAAGTTGATGCCCATGATCCATTCGAAGTCGTCGTAACGCAGTTCCGCGACGGTCTGCGAGAGGGCGACGCCTGCATTGTTGATCACCAGTTGCACGCTGCCGTGCGCCGCGAGCACCTCGTCGGCGAAGGCATAGACCGCTGCGCGCTCGGCCACGTCCAGGAGGTGGGTGGTGATCTTGAGGTCGTGGCGATCGAGTTCCCGGGCAACCTCGGCGAGATTTTCCCGATCGAGATCCGCCAGCGCCAGGTGGCAGCCCTCGGCAGCCAACTGGTGGGCCAGTGCCCGGCCGATGCCCGATCCCGCCCCCGTCACCACCGCGACCTTCCCTGCTAGCGCCTGCATCTGGACTCCTCGATTCATTCTGCCCCGCCGCGAGTGGTCGGGCTGCGTGGGCAGCTTAGTCAGGCGCCGTGGGGGCGACAACCGAGTCAAAGGTGGGCGAGGGTGGGGTCTTCCTGCAGGCAGAGATTGAAGATGTCGACCCAGTAGGCGCTGAACTGGCTGCCGCCCAGGCCGTTGATTTCGAGGATGGCGCGCAGCAGCGGGCGCTTGCTCAGGGTCTGGTGGGCCCGTTCGTGGGTACGGGCGTCGAAGGTGTCGACGATGTTCAGGATCAGTGCGCCGGGGCTGATCTCCGTTTCGCGCAGGCCCTTGGGGTAGCCGCTGCCGTCGGCGTGCTCCTGGTGCTGCAGGATGATCTCGGCGGCGTCCTCCCATTGCGGCATGCGCTTGAGCAGTTCCGCCCCCATGCGCGGGTGGGATTGCATGCGCCGGCGCTCGTCATGGTTCAGGGGGTCCTGCTTGTGCAGCAGTTCCAGCGGCAGCAGCGCCATGCCCAGGTCGTGCAGGCACACGGCGGCGGCCAGCTGGCGTGGCGATACGGGGCGCCCGGCGCGCTCGTTCATCGCCAGGGCGAGTTCCAGCTGGCGCTGGCCACGGCCCAGCCAGAAGCGCGAGCGGTTCTCCGCCGCGGCCATGAGTTCGACGAAGAAACGCAGGTCGGGCTCGTCCTCCAGGTCGTGGCGAGCCAAGGGGCCGCCGCTCTTCGCCTCGGGTTCCGGGGGTAGCAGGCGGGTGCTCGGGTCCAGCCGGTGCAGCAGGGCGCTGCGCAGTTCCGCCTGGCGTTGGGCGGGGGCGCTGGCCAGGGTCCTGAGGGCCTTGCTCAGCGGGCGTACATCCTCCTGTTCCCGGGTGTCGCCGCTCAGCGCCTGCTCGATCTGCGCGCGCAGGCGGTCCTGCAGAAGAAGGAGGATGTCGCCCAGCAGGCTGTCGAAGGCCAGACTGCCTTCGCGCAGCCTGGCGAGTACGTCCTCCAGGGCCTGCGGCAGGATGTTCAGGCGGTCCAGGCCGACGTAACCGAGGTTGCCCTTGAGCGTGTGCACCAGGCGGAACAGTTCGCGCAGGCGTTCGTCGTCATCGGGGTGGCGTTCCAGCTCGATCAGCAGGTGCTCGCAGCGGGAGAACTGTTCGCGGGTTTCCTGGCGGAAGTCATCCAGGAGGTCTGCGGTGATGTCGACGGGGCGCGGCGTGGCCATGGGCGTCCTCCACGGGCTCGGGCTCTTGAGTATAGAAAGGCTTCCGGCGGGCGGCTGCGCGGTATCGATTAACCATATATAATCCGCCCCTTTGCCACCGGTCCCTGGCCTGCGGCAGTGTGGTCCCGATGCCCGGCGGCGAGTCACCGCCCGCCCGCGGTCATCGACGGCACGCACACTGGCGGCCCGATGAATTCAAGACTCAAGAGAAGCGAAACACGACCATGATGCGCAGCCACTATTGCGGCCAACTGAACGAGAGCCTGGACGGCCAGGAAATCACCCTTTGCGGCTGGGTCCACCGTCGCCGTGACCACGGCGGGGTCATCTTCCTCGACATCCGTGACCGTGAAGGCCTGGCCCAGGTCGTGTTCGACCCGGATCGCGCCGAGACCTTCGCCAAGGCCGACCGCGTGCGCAGCGAATACGTCGTCAAGGTCACCGGCAAGGTGCGCCCGCGCCCGGCTGGCGCCGTCAACGCCAACATGGCATCCGGCGCCATCGAAGTGCTGGGCTACGAGCTCGAGGTCCTCAACCAGGCCGAGACCCCGCCCTTCCCGCTGGACGAATACTCCGACGTCGGCGAAGAGACCCGCCTGCGTTATCGCTTCATCGACCTGCGTCGCCCGGAAATGGCCGCCAAGCTGAAGCTGCGTGCGCGCATCACCAGCAGCATCCGCCGCTACCTGGACGAGAACGGCTTCCTCGATGTCGAGACCCCGATCCTCGGTCGTCCGACTCCGGAAGGCGCGCGCGATTACCTGGTACCGAGCCGTACCTACCCGGGTAACTTCTTCGCCCTGCCACAATCGCCCCAGTTGTTCAAGCAACTGCTGATGGTTGCCGGCTTCGACCGTTACTACCAGATCGCCAAGTGCTTCCGCGACGAAGACCTGCGTGCCGACCGCCAGCCGGAATTCACCCAGATCGACATCGAGACCAGCTTCCTCGACGAAAGCGACATCATCGCCATCACCGAGAAGATGGTGCGCCAGCTGTTCAAGGAAGTCCTCGACGTCGAGTTCGACGAGTTCCCGCACATGCCCTTCGAGGAAGCCATGCGCCGCTACGGTTCGGACAAGCCCGACCTGCGCATCCCGCTGGAACTGGTCGATGTCGCCGATCAACTGAAAGACGTCGAGTTCAAGGTCTTCTCCGGTCCTGCCAACGATCCGAAGGGCCGTGTCGCCGCACTGCGCGTGCCGGGCGGCGCGAGCATGCCGCGCAAGCAGATCGACGACTACACCAAGTTCGTCGGCATCTATGGCGCCAAGGGCCTGGCCTACATCAAGGTCAACGAGCGCGCCAAGGGCGTGGACGGCCTGCAGTCGCCGATCGTCAAGAACATCGCCGAGCCCAACCTGAACGTGATCCTCGACCGCGTCGGTGCGGTCGATGGCGACATCGTGTTCTTCGGCGCCGACAAGGCCAAGGTCGTCTGCGACGCCCTGGGTGCGCTGCGCATCAAGGTCGGCCATGACCTCAACCTGCTCACCAAGGAGTGGGCGCCGATGTGGGTCGTGGACTTCCCGATGTTCGAAGAGAACGACGACGGCAGCCTGACCTCGCTGCACCACCCGTTCACCGCGCCCAAGTGCACCCCGGAGGAGCTGGAGGCCAACCCGGCCGGCAAGCTGTCCCGTGCCTACGATATGGTGCTCAACGGCACCGAGCTGGGCGGCGGCTCCATCCGTATCCATGACAAGTCCATGCAGCAGGCGGTGTTCCGCGTACTGGGCATCGACGATGCCGAGCAGGAAGAGAAGTTCGGCTTCCTCCTCGACGCGCTGAAGTACGGCGCCCCGCCGCACGGCGGCCTGGCCTTCGGCCTGGATCGCCTGGTCATGCTGATGACCGGCGCCGCCTCGATCCGCGAAGTGATCGCCTTCCCGAAAACCCAGAGCGCCGGTGACGTCATGACCCAGGCGCCGGGTACCGTGGATGGCAAGGCACTGCGCGAGCTGCACATCCGCCTGCGCGAACAGCCCAAGGCCGAGTAAATCGTTCCACCCCGACGGCGGCGCCCGATGCGCCGCCGCCACCAGAAAGCACGGAGTCAGTTATGGCGGGTCATTCCAAATGGGCCAACATCAAGCACCGCAAGGAGCGTCAGGACGCCAAGCGCGGCAAGATCTTCACCAAGCTCATCCGTGAGCTGACCGTCGCGGCCAAGCACGGCGGCGGCAACCCGGCGGACAACCCGCGTCTGCGCCTGGCCGTGGACAAGGCGCTCACCGCCAACATGACCCGCGACACCATCGATCGCGCGATCGCCCGCGGCGCCGGTTCCAACGAAGCCGACAACATGGTCGAGCTGAGCTACGAGGGTTACGCGCCGAGCGGCGTGGCGATCATCGTCGAAGCCATGACCGACAACCGCAACCGCACCGCCGCCGAAGTGCGCCACGCATTCAGCAAGTGCGGCGGCAACCTCGGTACCGATGGTTCGGTGGCCTACATGTTCGACCGCAAGGGCCAGATCAGCTACGCCCCTGGCGTGAATGAAGACGCCCTGATGGAAGCGGCCCTGGAAGCGGGCGCCGACGACGTGGTCGCAGCGGACGACGGTTCGGTGGAGGTCTACACCTCGTTCGCCGATTTCCTCAGTGTCAACGAAGCGCTCACCGCCGCAGGTTTCAAGGGCGACGAGGCCGAAGTGGCGATGATCCCCTCGATCACCGCGCCGATCACCGACCTGGAAACCGCGCAGAAGGTGATGAAGCTCATCGACATGCTCGAGGACCTGGACGACGTGCAGAACGTCTACAGCAACGTGGACATCCCCGACGATGTGATGGCCCAGCTGGGCTGACACGAAAAAGCCGGAGCGGACGCTTCGGCTTTTTTACTTGGGCACCTGATATAGAGCTGCAATGACCCTCATCCTCGGTATCGACCCTGGTTCGCGCATCACCGGTTACGGCGTGGTCCGCGACACCGGGCGCGGTTGTGAATACGTCGCGTCCGGCTGCATCCGCACCGGCAGTGGCGAGTTGCAGGAGCGCCTGCTGATCGTCTTCCGTGGCGTGCGCGAGGTCATCCAGACCTACGGGCCGGTGACCATGGGCATAGAGAAGGTCTTCATGGCGCGCAACGCCGACTCCGCGCTCAAGCTGGGCCAGGCCCGTGGCGCCGCCATCGTCGCCGCGAGCGAGGAGGGGCTGGAGGTGGCCGAGTACAGCGCCAGCCAGGTCAAGCAGGCCATCGCCGGCACCGGCGGCGCCGACAAGCAGCAGGTGCAGATGATGGTCATGCACCTGCTCAAGCTGGTGCAGAAGCCCCAGATCGACGCCTCGGATGCCCTGGCCATCGCCCTGTGCCATGCGCATCACCGGCAGAGCCTGATCCCGCACGGCCTCGCCACCGCCAAGCGCCGCGGCGGACGGCTCCGTTTGTAACCCCATATAAGGACGCACTTCGTGATTGGACGTTTGCGTGGCACCCTGGCGGAAAAACAGCCGCCGCACCTGATTCTCGATGTCAATGGCGTCGGCTACGAGCTGGAAGTGCCCATGACCACCCTCTACCGCCTGCCCTCGACCGGCGAGCCCGTGACCCTGCACACCCACCTGGTGGTGCGCGAGGACGCGCACCTGCTCTACGGCTTCTTCGAGAAGCGCGAGCGCGAGCTGTTTCGCGAGCTGATCCGCCTCAATGGCGTCGGCCCCAAGCTGGCCCTGGCGCTGATGTCCGGGCTGGAAGTGGACGAGCTGGTGCGTTGCGTGCAGGCCCAGGACACCTCGACCCTGGTGAAGATCCCGGGTGTCGGCAAGAAGACCGCCGAGCGCCTGCTGGTGGAGCTGAAGGACCGTTTCAAGGCCTGGGAAACCATGCCGAGCATTTCCACCCTGGTGGTCGAGCCGCTCAACGCCAAGGTTTCCAGCGCCGAGAGCGATGCGTTGAGCGCCTTGATATCCCTGGGCTTCAAGCCCCAGGAAGCCAGCCGTGCCGTTGCCGCCATCAAGGAAGAAGGGCTGTCCAGCGAAGAACTGATCCGCCGCGCCCTGAAAGGAATGGTGTAACACCGCATGATCGAAGCAGACCGCCTGATAACCGCCAGCAGCCGCGACCGCGACGAGCAGCTGGACCGCGCCATCCGCCCGCTGAGCCTTGCCGACTACGTGGGCCAGCCGACCGTGCGCGAGCAGATGGAGCTGTTCATCCAGGCGGCCCGCGGGCGCAACGAGGCCCTCGACCACACGCTGATCTTCGGCCCGCCGGGCCTCGGCAAGACCACCCTGGCCAACATCATCGCCCAGGAAATGGGTGTCTCGATCAAGAGCACGTCCGGCCCGGTGCTGGAGCGCCCCGGTGACCTAGCTGCGCTCTTGACCAACCTGGAGTCCGGCGACGTGCTTTTCGTCGATGAAATCCACCGTTTGTCGCCCATCGTCGAAGAGGTGCTGTACCCGGCAATGGAGGACTTCCAGCTCGACATCATGATCGGCGAAGGCCCTGCGGCTCGTTCGATCAAGCTCGACCTGCCGCCCTTCACCCTGGTCGGCGCCACTACGCGCGCCGGCATGCTGACCAACCCGCTGCGCGACCGTTTCGGCATCGTCCAGCGCCTGGAGTTCTACAGCACCCAGGACCTGACCAGCATCGTCACCCGTTCCGCCGGCATCCTGGGGCTGCACATCGAGCCCGAGGGAGCCTTCGAAATCGCCCGTCGTGCCCGTGGCACCCCGCGCATCGCCAACCGCCTGCTGCGCCGTGTGCGCGATTTCGCGGAAGTGCGTGGCAAGGGCCAGATCACGCGGGTGATCGCCGACCAGGCCCTGAACCTGCTGGATGTCGACGAGCGTGGCTTCGACCACCAGGACAGGCGTCTGCTGCTGGCGATGATCGACAAGTTCGACGGTGGCCCGGTGGGCATCGACAACCTGGCCGCTGCGATCAGCGAGGAGCGCCACACCATCGAGGATGTGCTGGAGCCCTACCTGATCCAGCAGGGCTACATCATGCGCACCCCCCGTGGGCGCGTGGTCACCCGTCACGCCTACCTGCACTTCGGCTTGAACCTGCCCAAGCGCATGGCCGAGTCACCCACCGACGATTTGTTCGGGGCGGGGGACGAATAGGGGAAATCGCTGTCGAACCGAGCGGCGGGCGCTGGGGGTGAAAAAACAGTGTCCGGCCTGATTGGCAACCTTTGGAGTAAGCACTAGAGTATGCGCGCGCAAAATGGGGCCCAGCCTTTCGTGCATCGGAGCCGCGTCTATTACGAAGACACCGATGCCGGTGGCATCGTCTATTACGTCAACTACCTCAAGTTCATGGAGCGGGCTCGCACCGAGTGCCTGCGAAGCCTGGGTTTTGCCCAGTCCGAGCTGGTGGGGGAGAACCTGCTCTTCGTCGTGCATTCGGCCGAGGCGCGTTACCACGCTCCCGCCAGGCTCGACGACGAGCTGACCATCAGCGCCGAAGTGATCGAATTGAACCGTGCCAGCCTGCGCTTTCGTCAACAGGTGAGGCGGGCTATGGATGATGCGCTGCTCTGTGAAGGGCAGTTCCTGGTGGCCTGTGTGCGCGCCGACAGTTTGAAACCCCGGGCGATCCCCGAAGCGCTGCGTTCAGCCTTCGCCGCCGTACCGGGCCAACCCCCTGCAGGAGACTAAGCGTGGAAGCCAACGTCGTCGACCATACCTCCATGTGGAGCCTGATCAGCAACGCCAGCATCGTGGTGCAACTGGTCATGCTCACTCTGGTGGCCGCTTCGGTCACCTCGTGGATCATGATTTTCCAGCGCAGCAACCTGCTGCGCGCGGCGAAGAAGTCCCTCGAGACGTTCGAGGAGCGCTTCTGGTCGGGCATCGACCTGTCCAAGCTGTATCGCCAGGCCGGCAGCAACCCCGACCCGGATTCCGGCGTCGAGCAGATCTTCCGCGCCGGCTTCAAGGAGTTCTCCCGCCTGCGCCAGCAGCCCGGCGTCGATCCGGATGCGGTGATGGAAGGCGTGGCCCGTGCCATGCGCGTCGCCATTTCCCGTGAGGAAGAAAAGCTCGAGCAGAGCCTGCCGTTCCTCGCCACCGTCGGCTCCACCAGCCCCTACATCGGCCTGTTCGGTACCGTCTGGGGGATCATGAACTCCTTCCGTGGCCTCGCCCAGGTGCAGCAGGCAACCCTGGCCACCGTGGCTCCCGGCATCGCCGAAGCGCTGATCGCCACCGCCATCGGCCTGTTCGCGGCGATCCCGGCGGTCATCGCGTACAACCGCTTCTCCGCTCGTGGCGAGACCCTGATCGGTCGCTACTACACCTTCGCCGACGAGTTCCAGGCCATCCTGCACCGCAAGGTGCACACCAGCGACGAATAAGACGCAGGTTCACATAGAGGACAGGTTTCACGCCATGGCCAGAATTCGCCAAAAACGCAAGCCGGTCGCCGAGATGAACGTGGTGCCCTACATCGACGTGATGCTGGTGCTGCTGGTCATCTTCATGGTGACCGCGCCCATGCTCAACCAGGGCGTCAAGGTCGACTTGCCGAAGGTGTCCAGCGAGGCGCTGCCGCAGGACAACGACTCCCGCGTCCTGACCATCTCGATCAAGGCCGACAAGAGCTACTACTGGAACATGGGCGAGGAAGTGGACCCGGACCAGGGCAAGGCCAGCGAGACGTCCAGCACGCTGCCGCAGCTGGTGCAAGCTGTCACCGCGATCATGAGCCAGAACACCAGCCAGGGTAAGAAGGTCCAGGTCTTCGTCCGGGGCGACAAGGCCGTCGACTACGGCTCCGTGATGGCCGTCATGGGCGGCCTGCAGCAGGCCGGCGTAGGTAATGTCGGGCTGATCACCGAGGCGCCCTGATGCAGCAGCAGAGCGAACGCTCCCCATCGGAAAGCTATTTCTGGCCCGCGGTCTGGGCCATAGGCCTGCACGTGCTGATCTTCGGCACGCTGTTCGTCAGCTTCGCCTTCACCCCTGAACTGCCGCCAGCGCGCCCGATCGTGCAGGCTACGCTCTATCAGCTGAAATCGCAGAGCCAGGCGACCACCCAGACCAACCAGAAGATCGCCGGCGAAGCCAAGAAGGCCGCCGCTCCGCAGTACGAAACCGAACAGATGGAGCAGAAGAAGGCCGAGCAGCAGAAGCTGGAGCAGCAGAAGGTCGCTGCGGCCAAGGCGGCGGAACAAAAGAAAGCCGAGGAAGCTCGAAAAGCGGAAGAGGCAGCCGAAGCGAAGAAGGCGGATGACGCCAAGAAGGCCGAGGAAGCCAAGAAGCAGCAAGCCGACATCGCCAAGAAGAAGGCGGAAGAGGAAGCCAAGAAAAAGGCTGCCGACGAGGCCAAGAAGAAAGCCGCTGAAGAGGCGAAGAAGAAAGCTGCAGCCGAGGCCGCCAAGAAGAAGGCTGCCGAGGATGCGAAGAAGAAGGCCGCCGCCGAAGCCGCGAAGAAAAAGGCAGCGGAGGAGGCCAAGCGCAAATCGAATGATGAGAAGAAGGCTGCCGCGCTCGCCGAATTGCTCTCCGATAAGGTAGAGCGCGAGCAAGCGCTGGCCGATGAGGTGGGTGACAAGACGGCGGGTAATTATGACGACCTGATTCGTTCTAGAGTATCGGAGTTGTGGACAAGGCCACCGTCGGCGCGCAATGGCATGTCGGTCGTTGTTCAGATCAATATGCTGCCGGACGGCACCATCACCAACGCTTCGATATCGCGCTCCAGTGGTGATTCGGCATTCGACCAATCGGCCATCAGCGCAGTGAAGAATGTGGGTCGTATAACCGAGATGCAGGGTATGAGTCCCGCAGACTTCAATCCCTATCGTTCATTCAAGATGACATTCACGCCTGAGGACCTAGCGTTGTGATGAAGATTCTTAAAGGTGTTCTGTTAACTCTTTTCTTCTTGGCTGGCGTCGCTCAGGCCGAAGAAAAGAACATTCTGGTGCGCACTGGCGCTGATCGCGCGGTTCCCGTCGCCGTAGTGCCCTTCGGCTGGCAGGGCGGCAACGTCCTGCCCGAAGACATGTCCGAGATCATCGGCAATGACCTGCGCAACTCTGGCTACTTCGAGCCCATCCCACGGCAGAACATGATCAGCTTGCCGACCCAGGCCAGCGAAGTGATCTACCGCGACTGGAAAGCCCTTGGCGCCCAGTACGTGCTAGTGGGCAACATTGCTCCGGCTGGCGGCCGCCTGCAGGTGCAGTTCGCCCTGTTCAACGTCGCCACCGAGCAGCAGGTGTTCGCCGGCAGCGTCAGCGGCTCCACCGACCAGCTGCGCGACATGGCGCACTACGTGGCCGACCAGTCCTTCGAGAAGCTCACCGGCGTGAAGGGTGCGTTCTCCACCCGTATGCTCTACGTGACCGCCGAGCGTTTCTCGGTGAACAACACCCGCTACACCCTGCAGCGCTCGGACTACGACGGCCAGCGCGCCGTGACCCTGCTGCAATCCCGTGAGCCGATCCTGTCGCCGCGCTACGCACCGGATGGCCGCCGCATCGCCTATGTCTCCTTCGAGCAGAAGCGCCCGCGTATCTTCATCCAGCACATCGACACCGGTCGCCGTGAGCAGATCACCAATTTCGAGGGCCTGAACGGCGCGCCGGCCTGGTCGCCGGAAGGCAATCGCCTGGCGTTCGTGCTGTCCAAGGACGGCAACCCGGAGATCTACGTGATGGACCTGGGCAGCCGCCAGCTGCGCCGCGTCACCAACCACATGGCGATCGACACCGAACCTTTCTGGGGCGCAGATGGCCAGACCATCTATTTCACCTCGGATCGTGCCGGCAAGCCGCAGATCTACAAGACCAATATCAATGGCGGCGAGCCGCAGCGCGTGACCTTCGTCGGCAACTACAACGCCAACCCGAAGCTCTCGGCTGACGAGAAGACCCTGGTGATGATCCATCGCCAGGACGGCTTCACCAACTTCAAGGTGGCGGCTTTGGACCTGGTCCGTGGCGGTGCTCCGCGCATCCTTTCCGGCACCACTCTGGATGACTCGCCCACTGTTGCGCCAAACGGCACCATGCTAATCTACGCCACCCGCCAGCAGGGCCGGGGAGTGCTGATGCTCGTGTCCACAAACGGGCGCGTGCGACTCCCGATTCCAACCGTTCAAGGCGATATCCGCGAACCGTCCTGGTCGCCGTACCTGAACTGACGCGGTATCCACTTTTGTTTTGCTAAACACACTGGGGCTCATTAGGAGTTACATGATGGAAATGATCAAATTCGGTAAGTTCGCTGCTCTGGCTCTGGCCATGGCTGTTGCAGTTGGTTGCTCCTCCAAGGGCGGCGACGATTCCGGTCAGGGCGCTGTAGACCCGAACGCTGGCTACAACAGCGGCAACAGCGGTGTTGACGGCAGCCTGAGCGAAGAAGCCGCTCTGCGCGCCATCACCACCTTCTACTTCGAGTACGACAGCTCCGACCTGAAGCCGGAAGCCATGCGCGCTCTGGACGTACACGCCAAGGACCTGAAAGGCAACGGCGCTCGCGTCGTTCTGGAAGGCCACACCGACGAGCGCGGCACCCGCGAGTACAACATGGCTCTGGGCGAGCGTCGTGCCAAGGCCGTTCAGCGCTACCTGGTTCTGCAGGGCGTTTCCCCGGCTCAGCTGGAGCTGGTTTCCTACGGCGAAGAGCGTCCGGTTGCCACTGGCAACGACGAGCAGTCCTGGGCTCAGAACCGTCGCGTCGAACTGCGTAAGTAATTCGATATGCGTAAGTGCCGTCGTGCTTTGACTGTATTGGCCCTCAGCAGCCTGCCCCTGGCTGCCTTTGCTGAGGTTCCCGTGGTGGACGGAAACGATGCCGGTTACGGCAACAGTTACCCGCCCGCTGGTTATGGCACGACTGGCGCCTATGCCGGATCCGGGGCTTCGGCCCCGGTGTCCGCGCAAGGCGAGCTGTTTATGCAACTGCAGCAGATGCAGGAAGAGACCGCCCGCCTGCGTGGGATGGTGGAAGAACAGCAGAACCAGATCGAGCAGCTCAAGCGCGAGTCGCTGGAGCGCTATCAGGATCTGGACAGCCGCTTGAATGCGGGCGCAGCGGGCGCACCAGCCGCACAACAGAATTCCCCTGCCGATGGCGCGATCAACGCCGCCGGCACCCCCTCGGCACCGGCCCAGCAGCCGGCCGCCAGCACCGAACCGGGCGATCCGGCGAAGGAAAAGCTCTACTACGACGCTGCCTTCGACCTGATCAAGGCCAAGGACTTCGACAAGGCCAGCCAGGCTTTCGGCGCATTCCTGCGCAAGTACCCCAGCAGCCAGTACGCCGGCAACGCGCAATACTGGCTGGGCGAAGTCAATCTCGCCAAGGGTGATCTGCAGGGCGCCGGCCAGGCTTTCGCCAAGGTCAGCCAGGTCTATCCGCAGCACGCCAAGGTGCCGGATTCCCTCTACAAGCTCGCCGACGTCGAGCAGCGCCTGGGCAATACCGACAAGGCCAAGGGCATCCTCAAGCAGGTCGTCGCACAGTACCCGGGCAGCTCCGCCGCCCAGCTGGCGCAGCGGGATCTCCAGCGCCTGCCCTGATCCACGGCCTCCGAGCATCGAGAAACCCGCGCTTGTCGCGGGTTTTTTCGTTAGAATCGCCGCCCTCTTATTCTTCTTCCAGCAACGGAGGCGGATGGCCTGTTTAGCCGTTACGCCCGTGGCCCCTATGCAACAGACCCTGCGACTGACCGAGATCTTCTACTCGCTGCAGGGGGAGACGCGTACCACCGGCTTGCCGACGGTATTCGTGCGCCTGACCGGCTGTCCCCTGCGCTGCCAGTATTGCGACACCGCCTATGCCTTCAATGGCGGCCAGCTCCACACCCTGGATGACATCCTCGCCCAGGTGGCTGCCTACAAGCCCCGCTACGTCTGTGTGACGGGCGGCGAGCCGCTGGCGCAGCCCAACTGCATCCCGCTTCTGCAACGGCTCTGCGACGCCGGCTACGAGGTGTCGCTGGAAACCAGCGGCGCCCTGGACATCTCGGCCGTGGATACGCGCGTCAGCCGTGTCGTCGACCTGAAGACGCCAGGCTCCGCCGAGCTTGCCCGCAATCGCTACGAGAACATCGCCCAGCTGACCCGCAACGACCAGGTGAAGTTCGTCATCTGCTCCCGCGAGGATTACGACTGGGCCGTCTCCAAGCTGATCGAGTACCGGCTGGAGCAACGCGCGGGTGAGGTGCTGTTCTCGCCCAGCCACCAGCAGGTGAGCGCGCGGAACCTCGCGGACTGGATAGTGGCCGACAACCTGCCGGTACGGCTGCAGCTGCAATTGCACAAGATTCTCTGGAACGACGAGCCGGGACACTGATATGAGCGACAAGAAAGCGGTAATCCTCCTCTCCGGCGGCCTGGACTCCGCCACGGTCGTGGCCATGGCACGTGCCGAAGGCTACGCCTGCTACACCATGAGCTTCGACTACGGCCAGCGTCATCGTGCCGAGCTGCAGGCGGCCGAGCGCGTAGCCAGGCAACTGGGCGTGGTGGAGCACAAGGTCATCGGTCTCGACCTGAATGGCATCGGCGGCTCGGCCCTGACCGACAGCAGCATCGCCGTGCCGGAGGCGCCTACCGAAGGCATCCCGGTCACCTACGTGCCGGCGCGCAACACCGTATTCCTGTCCCTCGCCCTGGGCTGGGCGGAAGTGCTCGGTGCGCGGGATATCTTCATCGGCGTCAACGCGGTGGATTACTCCGGCTACCCGGATTGCCGCCCCGAGTTCGTCGAGGCCTTCGAGCGCATGGCCAACCTGGCGACCAAGGCTGGCGTGGAGGGTGATGGCTTCCGCATGCAGGCGCCATTGCAGAACCTCAGCAAGGCGCAGATCGTCCAGGCGGGCGTCAGGCTCGGGGTCGACTACGCTTTGACGGTGTCCTGCTACCAGGCCGATGACGAGGGCCGCGCCTGCCGCAAATGCGACAGCTGCAGGCTACGTGCGGATGGCTTCGCGGCCGCTGGCGTGCAGGATCCTACGAGATATTTCTGATTTTTTTACGGTGGGGTGTTGAATTCCTGAATAAAATCAGTATTATGCGCTCCGCGTCGGGTCGTTAGCTCAGTCGGTAGAGCAGTTGGCTTTTAACCAATTGGTCGTAGGTTCGAATCCTACACGACCCACCATACAGGGCTCCGCGAGGAGCAACGGAAGCGGGAAGATCGAAAGGTCTTCCCGCTTTCGTTTGTCCGCAGGAAAGTCGAGCGCGGTGACCGCGGAGGGCGCAGCCCCTCCCGCTGCCATGCCCAATGGCGTTAATCTACGTTATCATCCGCGCCCCGATCCGCGTGGCCCCTGGCCCGGCGGGCGGTGACCCAACAGGCTTTCGCGCAACGCGCTCGCAGGTCCAGCAGACATGTCCCATCTCTCCGAACGTTTTCTCGTCCAGGCCCATCTCGCCGCGAAGCAGCCCCGGCAACTGACTGCCGATGAAGAGGCGCAGCTCCGGGCGCAGATCGCAGCCGAACTGAAGGCGCAGAACGCCGTTCTGGTGGCCCACTACTATTGCGATCCGGTGATCCAGACCCTGGCCGAGGAGACCGGCGGTTGCGTGTCCGATTCCCTGGAGATGGCCCGCTTCGGCAACCAGCACGAGGCGCAGACGGTCCTGGTGGCCGGCGTACGCTTCATGGGCGAGACCGCGAAGATCCTCAACCCCGAGAAGCGCGTGCTGATGCCGACCCTGGAAGCGACCTGCTCCCTGGACCTGGGCTGCCCGGTGGATGAGTTCTCGGCATTCTGCGACCAGCACCCGGAGCGTACCGTCGTCGTCTATGCCAATACCTCCGCGGCGGTGAAGGCGAGGGCCGACTGGGTGGTGACCTCCAGCTGCGCGCTGGAGATCGTCGAGAGCCTGATGGACAACGGCGAGAAGATCATCTGGGCGCCGGACCAGCACCTGGGACGCTACATCCAGCGCGAGACCGGTGCCGACATGCTGCTCTGGGACGGTGCCTGCATCGTTCACGAGGAGTTCAAGGCCAAGCAGCTCGAAGACATGAAGGCGCTCTATCCGGAGGCAGCCATCCTGGTCCATCCGGAATCGCCCGAGGCGGTCATCGAACTCGCCGATGCGGTGGGCTCCACCAGCCAATTGATCAAGGCTGCGCAGACGCTGCCGAACAAAATGTTCATTGTCGCTACCGATCGCGGCATCTTCTACAAGATGCAGCAGCTGTGCCCGGACAAGCAGTTCATCGAGGCGCCCACCGCCGGCAATGGGGCGGCCTGCCGCAGTTGCGCGCACTGCCCCTGGATGGCCATGAACACCCTAGAACGCACCCTGCAGTGCCTGCGCGAGGGCAGCAACGAGATATTCGTCGATGCCGCGCTGGTGCCGCGCGCGGTCAAGCCGCTCAAGCGCATGCTCGACTTCACCCAGGCTGCGCGGTTGAAGCTCGCCGGCAACGCCTGATCGGCACGCACAAAAAAAGCCCGGACATGTCCGGGCTTTTTCATGGGCGGCTTTCGTCAGCGCATCATCTTCTTGATGGTCTTCTGCTGCTCGATCATTTCCTGCTGGCGTGCATCGATGCGCGAGGCGAGCGGGAAGTTGTTGGTCGCGCGGCGCTTGGCGAAATCCAGCTGCTCGATGGCCTGGTCGTAGTCACCGACCAGGGCGAAGAACTCCGCGCGCGCCTGGTGCAGGCCGATGGTGTTGCCGGCGAGGCCACGCACCTCGGCCACCTGGTACCAGACGTCCGGATCGTTGGGGCGGCTCTTGATCAGGCCGTCGAGGATCTTCTCCGCTTCCTGAGGCTTGTTCAGCTTGAGCATCAGGTCGCTGCGCGCCTGCTTGAGCGGGTAGTTGTTGGGGTACAGGCCGAGCAGCCGGTCGACGCGTTGCTGGGCGTCCTGCAGGCGGTTGGCGGTGATGTCCAGGTCGACCTGGGCCAGGTTGTAGACGATCTCGTTGGGGGCCTTGGCCAGCAGCTGCGCAAGGGCTTCGCGTGCTTCGTTGAGCTGCCCGTTCTTGATCTGCGCGATGGCCAGGCCGTAGCGCGCGGCATCCAGCTTGGGATCGGCATCGAGCTGGGCGCGGAAGCGCTTGGCCGAGATCCCCGGGGTCTCCTCGAACATCAGCTGCACGCGGGCGCGCATCAACTGGTAGCGCAGGCTGTTCTCGACGCCGCCCGGCGGCAGCTGTTCGGCGCGGTTGCGGGTGTCGGCGATACGCGACTCGGTGACCGGGTGGGTGAGGAGGAATTCCGGCGGCTTGGAGTCGTAGCGGTACTGGCGCATCAAGCGCTCGAACATGTTCGGCATGGCCCGGGGGTCGTAGCCGGCCTTCTCCAGGTTGAGCAGGCCGATGCGGTCAGCTTCCTGTTCGTTCTGGCGGGAGAAGCGACGTTGCTCCTGGATCGCCGCGGCCTGGGTCGACATGATCGCCGCCATGCCCGCGTCACCGGCGCCGGCCGCCGCCGCGACGATGCCGGCGAGCATCGCCGCCATCACCGGGATCTGCATGCGTTGCTGGGCTTCGATGCCGCGCGCGAAGTGGCGCTGCGAAAGGTGCGCCAGTTCGTGGGCCAGCACCGAGGCGTATTCGGCTTCGTTGGGGGCATAGAGGAACAGGCCGCCGTTGACCCCGACTATCCCGCCCGGGGCGGCGAAGGCGTTGAGCTGAGGGCTCTTGAGCAGCACGAATTCCAGGCGGCGGTCCTGCAGCTGGCTGGTCTCGGCCAGGCGGTAGACGCTGGTCTCGACGTAGTCCTTGAGCTGCGGGTCCGAGAGTTGCTCCACCTGGCCGCGCAACAGGCTCAGCCAGGCGCGGCCCAGCTGGTGTTCCTGCTCCGGAGAGACGATGGCCGAACTGGAGTCGCCGAGGGACGGCAGGTCATCGGCCATCACGGGCGATGCGAGGAGGCAGGCAAGCGTCAGCAGAGTGGGGCGCAGCGGATTCATGCACAGGGCTCTTGTCGGCAAAGCGCTAACTGTAGCCTCCTGCCCGGTCGGCTGGCCAGGGTTGTGCGGGCTTCTGTATCCTAGGCGCCCTCCTGGAGAACACTCATGACTGACGCCGCCGGCCGTCCCGATACCTTCGACGCCGAGCTGGATGCCAGCGGGCTGAACTGCCCGTTGCCGCTGCTCAAGGCCAAGCTGGAACTCAACCGTCTGCCCAGCGGCGCGGTACTCAAGGTCACTGCCACCGATGCCGGTTCGCAACGCGATTTCCGTGCCTTCGCCCGCCTCGCCGGCCACATGCTGCTGCACGAGGAAGAGCAGGGCGGCACCTATCGCTACTGGCTGCGCAAGGCCTGAACCTCCCTGCTTACGCTTACCAAGGAACTCCGATGTTCAAGGTGCTTCGCGACTGGGTGCAGCGCTACTTCTCCGATGAAGAAGCGGTGGTGCTGGCGGTCTTCCTGGTCCTGGGTTTTACCCTGGTCCTCACCCTCGGCAATATGCTGGCGCCGGTCCTGGCAGGGTTGGTCCTGGCCTTCCTGATGCAGGGGGTGGTGAATTTCCTCGAACGCCTGCGCATGCCGCAAACGCTGGCCGTGTGGCTGGTCTTCGCCTTGTTCATCGGGGCCCTGGCGCTGTTCCTGGTGGTGCTGATGCCGCTGTTGTGGCAGCAGCTCAGCACCCTGTTCAAGGAGTTGCCGCGCATGCTCGGCGAATGGCAGTCGCTGCTTCTGTTGCTGCCCGAGCGCTACCCGCACCTGGTGACCGACGAGCAGGTGCTCAACGCCATCGAGGTGACCCGCAGCGAGGTCGGCAAGTTCGGCCAGTGGGCGCTGACCTTCTCCCTCTCCAGCCTGCCGCTGGTGGTCAACCTGATGATCTACCTGGTACTGGTGCCGATCCTGGTGTTCTTCTTCCTCAAGGACCGCGAGCTGATCCTACGCTGGCTGAGTGGCTACCTACCGCGTGAGCGCGCGCTCATGACCCAGGTGTGGCAGGAGATGAATCAGCAGATCGCCAACTACATCCGCGGCAAGGTGATCGAAATCGTCATCTGTGGCGGTGTCACCTACGTCGCCTTCGTATCCCTCGGGCTCAACTATGCGGCGTTGCTGGCACTGCTGGTCGGTTTGTCGGTAGTGGTGCCCTACATCGGCGCGGTGGTGGTGACCGTCCCGGTGGCGCTGATCGCGTTGTTCCAGTGGGGCTGGGGCGACCAGTTCATCTACCTGATGGTGGTCTACGGGGTGATCCAGGCGCTGGATGGCAACATTCTGGTGCCGCTGCTGTTCTCCGAGGCGGTCAACCTGCACCCGGTGGCCATCATCTGTGCCGTGTTGCTGTTCGGAGGCCTCTGGGGCTTCTGGGGCATCTTCTTCGCGATTCCCCTGGCGACGTTGTTCAAGGCTGTGCTCGATGCCTGGCCACGCAGCGGGCCACTTAAGGACGGGCCGTCGCCGCTGATGTGACGGCATGAAAAAGGCCGCTTTCGCGGCCTTCGTTCATTGCGGCGGGGCGGGTCAGCCCTTGTTCAGCGCCTGGGCGGCCGCGAGCACGGCATCGACGTGGCCCGGAACCTTCACGCCACGCCATTCCTGGCGCAGCACACCGTTCTTGTCGATCAGGAAGGTGCTGCGGTCGACGCCCATGTATTCCTTGCCATAGAGCTTCTTCAGCTTGATCACGTCGAACAGCTGGCAGACCGCTTCGTCCTTGTCGGAGATCAGTTCGAAGGGGAACTCCTGCTTGCACTTGAAGTTCTCGTGGGACTTCAGGCCGTCGCGGGAGACGCCGAAGATCACGGTGTTGGCGGCGGCGAAGGCGCCGTGCTGGTCGCGGAAGCCCTGGCCTTCGGTGGTGCAGCCGGGGGTGCTGTCCTTGGGGTAGAAGTACAGGACGACCTGCTTGCCTTTCAGGGCGGAGAGCGTCACCTGTTGGCCGCTGGTGGCGGGGGCGGTGAAGTCGGCTACCGGTTGGTCGATTGCTACGGCCATGTCTTGCTCCTTACGGGTGTTGCGGGCGCCAGGGCTCGATCAGGGCGTCGAGGTTCAGCGCATCGGCGAAGTCGAGGAACTGGTCGCGCAGCCAGCTGATCTGGGTGCCCGCCGGCAGCGTCACGGTGATGGTGGCGTTGAGCATGGTGCTCATGGTCTGCGGCGCCTGGTAGGTGTCGCAGGTGAGGTTCTCCAGCTCGACGCGATGATCGATGAAGAACTGGCACAGCTCATTGAGGATGTCCGGGCGGTAGGCCGCGCTGACGTAGGCCACATAGGGCAGCGATTGCGGGCGGGGCTCCAGGGCGCCGCTGCGGGTTACCTGGGTGGTGAATTCGTGGCGCTTGGCCAGGGCCGGCAGGCCAGCCTCCAGGCGGGCCAGTGCATCCCAGCTACCGGATACCTGCAGCACCAGTGCGCTGTACTCGCCGTGGCGAGTCAGGCGGCTGCTGACCACGGCGCAGCGGTTTTCCTGGCTGGCTCGGCACAGCACGTTGGTCAGCTCCATGGGGTTCACGCCGAGGGCGCTGATCACAAGGAATTGTTCGCGGGGCGGGGTGGTGGACATGCAGCATTCCTAAAGCGAGGGGAGGGCGGCCAAAGCCGCGTCGATCAAAGCGGAGAGGTTAGCGAAAAGCGCTGCCGAGGGGAATGCTTGAGGCACCCTCGTCAGCTTGTGCTGGGCAATGGGCACCAGTACCATTACGGCTCTCTTTTTCCGGCAGGAGCGGTTGCATGATTGCGGGCAGTATGGTGGCACTGGTCACGCCCATGGATGCACAAGGTCAACTGGACTGGGCGAGTCTGACCAAGCTGGTGGATTTCCACCTGCAGGAAGGCACCAACGCCATAGTCGCAGTCGGCACCACGGGTGAATCCGCGACGCTGGATGTGAACGAACACATCGAAGTCATCCGCCGCGTGGTGGATCAGGTCAATGGCCGCATCCCGGTCATCGCCGGCACCGGTGGAAACTCCACCCGCGAGTCCGTCGACCTCACCGCCGCCGCCAAGAACGTGGGCGCCGATGCCTGCCTGCTGGTGACCCCGTACTACAACAAGCCGACCCAGGAAGGCCTGTACCAGCATTTCCGCCACATCGCCGAATCCGTCGCGATTCCGCAGATCCTCTACAACGTCCCTGGCCGCACCGTCTGCGACATGCTGCCCGAGACCGTCGAGCGCCTGGCGAAGATCTCCAACATCATCGGTATCAAGGAAGCCACGGGCGATCTCAAGCGCGGCCAGGAAGTCCTGGATCGCGTGAGCAAGGACTTCCTCGTCTACTCCGGTGACGATGCCACCGCCGTCGAGCTGATGCTCATGGGCGGCAAGGGCAACATTTCCGTGACCGCCAACGTCGCGCCCCGCGAGATGGCCGACCTCTGCGCCGCTGCCATGCGTGGCGATGCCGAGACCGCTCGCGCGATCAACGACAAGCTGATGCCGCTGCACAAGGCGCTGTTCATCGAATCGAACCCGATCCCGGTGAAGTGGGCCCTGCACGAGATGGGCCTGATGCCCGACGGCATCCGCCTGCCGCTGACCTGGCTCAGCCCGCGTTGCCACGAACCGCTGCGTCAGGCGCTCCGCCAGTCCGGTGTATTGGCTTAATCCGAGGAATTACTACGCATGAAGCGACTGGCCGGACTCTCCGCTCTCGCCCTGATGATCTCCAGCACCAGCGGCTGCGGCTGGCTCTGGGGCGAAAATGGCTACTTCCGCGACCGCGGCAACGACTACCTGGAAGCGCGCCAGACCGCGCCCATGCAGTTGCCTCCGGATGCCCAATCCAAACGCCTTGACCCGTTGCTGCCGGTGCCGATGAACGTCGCCGACAGCCGCAGCGACGCCGACTACGAAGTCCCACGCCCGCAGCCCCTGCAAGTCAAGGGTGAGGTCAGCGACTACAGCCTGCAGAAGAGCGGCGACTCGCGCTGGGTGGTTGCCCAGCGCATCCCGGCCGAGGTCTGGCCGGTGGCTCGCCAGTTCTTCGAGGACGGTGGCTTCAAGGTCGTCGACGAGCGTCCGCAGACCGGCGAGTTCAGCACCGCCTGGCAGCGCCTCGACCAGCTCTCCGCGCCCCTCGCACGCCGCCTCGGCAGCCGTGTGAGTGGTGTCGAGCCCGACAGCGAAGTGCGTGCCCGTGTGCGTATCGAGCCGGGCGTGCAGCGCAACACCAGCGAGATCTTCGTCCTCACCACCACCCGTCCGGCAGGCAGCAGCGCCGATACCGGTTGGCCGAGCCGCTCCGACAGCCCCAGCCTCGAGGCTGCGCTGATGGACGAAATGCTCGCCAGCATGGCGCGCAGCGCCGAGCAGGGTGGTTCCGTTTCCCTGCTGGCGGCCCGCGACTTCGATGCGCCGAGCCGCGTGACCCTGTCCGAGGACGGCAGTGGCAACCCGATCCTCAACCTGGGTGCCGACTTCGACCGTTCCTGGTCCAGCGTCGGTCGTGCCCTGGAAGTGGCGGACGTCCGCGTCGACGACATCAACCGCAGCTTGGGCGTGTACTACATCAACCTCGCCGAGGGCGCGGAGAAGGACCAGGAGCCTGGCTTCTTCAGCCGCCTGTGGGGCAGCGCACCGAGCAAGGAAGAGATCGAGGCCCGTGCCGAGCGCTACCAGGTTCGCCTGACCCGCGTCGGTGACAGCGTCCAGGTCACCGTGGAGAAGGACATCAACACCGTGGCACCCGCCGATGTGGCGCGCCGCGTGCTGGGCCTGATCCAGGAAAACCTCGGCTGAGGCCGGACCGACCGGGTGGCGGTTGACCTCCACCCGGCTCCAGCCGACGCGCCGCAGGGCGCGGCGGCGAGACAATAGGCGAAACCCCTCAGGTTTCGCCTGTTTCGTTTAACAGAGGCGGAAAATCGACATGACCACTCCCAGCACCCTGAGCCTGAAGAAGATCTACTCCGGCAAAGTCCGCGACCTCTATGAGATCGATGCCAAGCGCATGCTCATGGTCGCCACCGACAGGCTCTCGGCCTTCGACGTCATCCTCGAGCAGCCGATCCCGGACAAGGGCAAGATCCTTACCGCCATCTCCAACTTCTGGTTCGACAAGCTGGCCGACGTGGTGCCCAATCACTTCACCGGCGACAAGGTCGAGGACGTGGTGCCCGCCGCCGAGCTGCCGCTCGTGGAAGGCCGCGCCGTGGTCGCCAAGCGCCTCAAGCCGGTGGCCGTCGAAGCCATCGTGCGCGGCTACATCGTCGGTTCGGGCTGGAAGGAATACCAGAAGACCGGCACCGTCTGCGGCATCCAGCTGCCCTCCGGCCTCAAGGAAGCCTCCAAGCTGCCCCAGCCGATCTTCACCCCCTCGACCAAGGCCGCTGTCGGCGACCATGACGAGAACATCTCCTTCGAGCAGTGCGAAGCCATCATCGGCAAGGAACTGGCCGCCAAGGTCCGCGATACCGCCATCGCCCTCTACAGCACTGCTGTCGAGTACGCCGCCACTCGCGGCATCATCATCGCCGACACCAAATTCGAATTCGGCATCGACGAAGACGGCACCCTGACCCTGATGGACGAAGTGCTGACCCCTGACTCCAGCCGCTTCTGGCCGGTTGAAAGCTATGTCGAAGGCACCAACCCGCCCAGCTTCGACAAGCAGTTCGTCCGCGACTGGCTCGAGTCCACAGGCTGGAACAAGGAGCCGCCAGCCCCCGCCGTACCTGCCGACGTCGCACAGAAGACCGCCGACAAGTACCGCGAGGCCCTGACCAAGCTCACCGCCTGACCCCGGCGGTGGCGCTGCCGGCCGGGGCAATACGCAAGCATCTGAATGCACGCGAAAAAATTGCCACGGCGGGCTTCGCCAATCGCTTTTCAGCTGGTATCATGCGCGCCGTTCGGGAAGATGCCGGAGTGGCCGAACGGGACGGATTCGAAATCCGTTGTGTCAGCAATGGCACCTAGGGTTCAAATCCCTATCTTCCCGCCATACACAGCAAAGCCCCTGGTTCGCGAGAGCCAGGGGCTTTGTGCTTTCAGGCATGCCCGCGCGCGCCTGGCGCTGGCAGGGTGCGCTGCACCAGCACCTTCATCCGGCGGATGTCCGACCAGAACAGCTCATCCGGGAACGGCCCCGGCGCCAGCGCGTTCTTCACCAGGAAGTAGCCCTCCTCGCAAATCCCCTCCACCGGCACCACCACGCCCACGATGTGGCAGCAGCAGAACAGGGGGTGCGGCACCTCTTCCCAGTGCAGCTCCATGACTACCGTCTGTCCCAGGTTTGCCAGGGCCGTTCTGGTGTCCACAGGTCGCCCGCTCATGCTTTCCACTCCCAATGTCGCGGTAGTACGCGAAGTTTGTCGGAGGGAATGCCTCTGCGATCCGTTCGGTTATGGATGGTGTTGCGGGCAGCATCAATGAAGTCTGCGAAGGTGGGTGCAGCTCCAACATTCTGCTGAGGGGTGGCCAGGGTGGCCTGGGCAAGGTCTTCCAGTTCCATGCTCATTCCATCACTATTCGCGGTTACGCAATTATCCATCACGCATAAATCCAAATTGGATAAATGCAATTTGGATAATCTCACATTGAATCCGAAATGGATAGATCAATTTTCGATCTAATAATCATGATCAAATCGCGTGTCATTGAAATATTGAAAAGCTCAGAGATGCGCCTCCCGGAGTTGGAGGAGCGTACGGGCATCAATCGCTACACGTGGAACAACCTCAAGAACCCCTCCCGAAATAGGGAAATCAAAGAGAGCGAGATCCTCGCTATCGCCGAGTTGTTTCCGCAGTACCGGTGGTGGTTGCTGACTGGTGAGGTCATGCCCGAGCTCGGGCAAACGAGCCCGGCCTATGACGAAGCTCATTCAGAGATGCCGTCGTCCAGCACTGAGTAGCAACGACGGTGTTCCCAGCTCCTGAATGGTCTCGCGCTTTCCTGGTGCGATCGGAAGAATGACTCCGGCTGGCAGAAGGGCATTGTGGTGGCGCCGTTGCCGTCAATGTCACGGTGGTCCATCCTCCTGCGGATGAGCAGAGAAGACCCCCAATTCAAACTGAGAATGCCTGTCCAGCTGCGCGCCCAAGCGTCCTGCAAGAGCTGTCTGAAGCGGGCTACAAGGCGAGCTGGGAAGACGCAGCCTCTATTGGTATTGAGTTTTGAGACGGTGACGTTAAAGACGTTTTATGCAGACAGCGGGCGATAGAGCACGAGCGTTCATCAAGCGGCTGGGACCGGAAAAGGCCAGCGAACTGGGTGGAGGCAACCACGACCGTTGGCGAAGCGTCAGCAAAGGCGCGGTGAGAGTCAGCACGGAAGAGATCGACGTGCTTGTGAAGGCTTATCCCCAGTACGCGTTCTGGCTGGCTTGCGGCCAGATTGCACCCGAGATCGGGCAGACAAGCCCGGCCTATGACGACACCCATCCAGATTTATCGCCATCCAGCGCCGAGTGACCACTGGCTGTGTCCCGCAGCTTTCCGCCGAGCGCTGCATCGCTTCTGCCTGGGCGCCTGGCTTCTCCAGCCGTGCTCCCCACCAGTTGGGACCGGACGAACGCCAGGGCATCCCTGAATGGCGGATGCCATGCCTCGCCAGGTTCATGGGCAAGGGGATGCCAGACAGGCAGGGCTGCTCATCGCCCCACCTCGTACTCCATCGGATAGTCGCAAGGCTCCCGCTCAGCCTGCTCCGGCCATAGCCACTGCGCATCCACACAACCCTGACGCTGGTAGAACCGCACCGTCTCCCTCGCCGAGTGGGACGAGACATACAGGCGCTGGATGCCCTTGTGGCGGGCCTCTTCGAGACAGCGGGCAAACAGCAGGCGCCCGATGCCCCTGCCACGCTCGGTGGCCTCGACATGGAACTCCTTCAATGGCCGGTAGCGCCCGGTGGGTTCTATAGGCGCGCCGTCCACACAAGCGAAGCCGACGACCCGCCCCAGGCGGGTCGCCAGGCAGACCATGCCGCCGTTGGCCAGTGCAGCCCGCAGCGTGTCCTTCACTTCCTGGCGTTCGGCCGGGGACCAATCGTCGATGAAGGGATCGGCGCTTTCCACCGCGCGGCCCGCCTGCAAGCGAATGACCCGCTCCACTACCTGCCGCCGCTCGAAGGTGAACACGAAGTCGAGGTCCGAATCGGCTACCGGGGAGGTGTGAAGGTTGATGTCCGGGGTGCTGCTCATGGGCTTTCTGCTGGCGGTCCAAGGCGGTTTACCGGGATGGTAGCGCGGTGAGTGGAGCATTGGAGGGAAAGACCTTCACCTTACCAAACCTCTCTAAGGTGTCTGCCAGTGACGAAGGGTTGGAAATTGGGACGTACGTCTATATCCTGCGTGGCCTAGTAATGGCTACTTGCAATCATTTGTGAAGGACCACCTTATGGCTCTGCTCCAGTGCTTCGAATGTAAAAAACCCGTCAGCTCCGCCGCCGCCGCATGCCCCGGCTGCGGCGCGCCTGTCCAACAGCACGCGCCTGCCGTGGTGGCAGCCGTGCCCCAGCGCACCATGGGCTTCTGGATGGTCATTGGCGTGCTCTTTATGCCGTACATCTTCGCCTGGTTCTTGCTGCGTAAAGGGTACTCGCGCTCCGCCCGTGTGGTTGGCTTCTCTTGGATGTTTATCGGTCTGCTGGGCCTTATGGTCAACAAGGTGCCTCACACCAAATCCCCAGACTTTGATCCGGTCGCGGCTGCCCAGCAACGCGCCCAACTGAAAGCCGAGCAGGAAGCCCGCGAAATCGAGGCGCTGCCGCTTTACAAAGCCTCGGAACTGGCCCGCGCCTACGCGGACAACACCGTCGCCGCCGACCAGGAGTTCAAGGGCAAGCGCTTCAAGGTGACGGGTACTGTGGATGCGATTAACACCGATTTCCTCGGCAAACCCTACGTGAGCCTGAGGGGCGGGGTGAACCAATTCATGGAACCACAGTTCGCCTTCGACAAGGACCAGGTGGATGACTTGGCCGAGCTGCGCAAAGGCATGAAGGTGACCCTGGTCTGCACCGGCCGCGGCGACGTTGCCAAGACCCCGATGTCCCGCGACTGCAATCTGCTCTGACCTCGCCACGAGACACATTGAGTCGCTCTACCATCAAGGATTCAAATACCTTCTTCCCGCCATATACAAGGGCTCCAGAGGATCACGCCTCTGGGGCCTTTTCGTTTGGGGACATTGTGGGGGAGTTGCCAAGCGGCCACCTTTGCATAACGCCTGTGCCTGGCCCCGCCAGATGTCGGTCATGGTGCTCTGCTACATTTGTTCCGCGAAACCATGGAAGGTAAATAACGCGTGCTTTTCTCTTGGGCTCCTTCCTGGTTTCTCTTGGTACCTTTGACTGCGCCTGCACTCGACCTTGTCGGCGGCGCTATGAAAGTGGTCTCGGTTGAGCTGGTAGCCGACTCCCAGTTGGTGATCAAACTCGACAATGGAGGCGGTAAAACAGAATCCCTATGGGGCGTTTGCACCTTAGGTGAGTTGGGATACGACGGGGTGGAAGCAGGAGCTCCGATTAGACCTGACGAAAGGTCCCAGGCGATTGCTTATCGCGCCTGCAAGGATGCAGTTAACGAGTCACTGCGTTAGTCCAGCAGCTCGGCGGGCGATGACAAAAGCCCCGTTCAGGACTTCTGGTTACCCGCAACGGTCACGGACATCAGAGGTTGTCACGACGTTTCGCTACGTTGATGACCGAGATATTGCGGGATCCGACCAGATACTCCATTCATGTGAATTTCTGGTTAGTGAGTAAACATCTCCCCAGATCGGTGGCTCGCTAAGCGAGGCCCATAAAATCTTATTCAGTGCTCCATTCATCCATCGGATCCGTTTCCGCGTCACTCATTCCGCCTCGCTTCGGAAATGACGGCTACACAATATTTTCTGATATCAAATTGAAGTCAGCTGCCGGCGCGTTCGTCGCAACTTGCGCCTTTTTGTATCGAAAAAGCGACAAGGCGCACGTTTTTCCCGTCACGCGCGAAGAACCCCGGCTACACCCTCCAGTCTAGGTTTTAGGCCGTCCGAAGGAAGTACCGGACAGTGGCGCAATGCCATTTCAGGCCTGCCTACAACCACTTCAAAAGGATTGGAGTCAGCATGAAAAATAATTTCAGACGTGTTGTCGGTTCCCTCGCGTTCGCCGTTTCCACGGCATCCCTTGCAAGCCCCGCCGCAGATGCCGAATTCAAGGAATTCTGGAGTCCCGGCAAACCCAACCCCTCCATCTGCAATTCGCCGCTGCTGGTGGGCACGCCGCTCGGGCTGCCGCGCTGCCTGCAGGCGAGCAACGTCTTCACCCGGCTCCAGGCGCTGCAGGACATCGCCAGCCTCAACGACGGCAATCGGGCTGCCGGTCAGCCGGGCTACCAGGCGTCCATCGACTACGTGAAGAAGACCCTGCAGAAGGCCGGCTACAAGGTGACGGTGCAGCCGTTCCCCTTCACCGCCTACTACCCCAAAGGGCCGGGCACCCTGAATGCGATCACGCCGACCCCCGGCAGCTATGTCTGGGAGACCGACTTCACCTACCTCTCGCAGAGCGAGGCCGGTGATGTGAGTGCACCGGTGGTGCCCGTGGACGTGGCGCTGGGGGCGGGCAACACCTCCTCCAGCGGGTGCGAGGCGGAGGACTTCGCCAACTTCCCCAGCGGTTCCATCGCACTGATCCAGCGCGGTACCTGCAACTTCGAGATCAAGGCCGAGAACGCCGCGGCGGCTGGTGCAGCGGGGGTGATCATCTTCAACCAGGGCAACACGGATGACCGCAAGGGCCTGGAGAACGTGACCCTGGGCGATGGCTACGAAGGTGGCATCCCGGTGATCTTCGCCACCTACGACAACGGTGCGGCCTGGGCCGGCACGGCAGGCCTGCAGCTGCGCATGGTCGTCGACGTGGTGCGCTCGAAGACCCAGACCTACAACCTGGTCGCCGAGACCCGCTACGGCAATCCGAAGAACGTCGTGATGGTGGGCGCGCACCTGGACTCGGTATTCGAGGGCCCCGGCATCAACGACAACGGTTCCGGCAGTGCCGCGCTGCTGGAGATGGCCGTGCTGCTGCGCAAGGCCTATCCGTTGAACAAGATCCGCTTCGCCTGGTGGGGCGCCGAGGAGTCCGGGCTGGTGGGCTCGACCTACTACGTCAACAACCTCACTCCCGAGGAGAAGAAGAAGATCAAGGCCTACCTGAACTTCGACATGATCGGTTCGCCGAACTACGCGAACTTCATCTATGACGGCGACGGTTCGTCCTTCGGTCTGCAGGGCCCGCCCGGTTCGGCCGCGATCGAGCACCTGTTCGAGGCCTACTTCAAGCTGCGTCGCGCGCAGTTCGAGGGGACCGAGATCGACTTCCGCTCCGACTATGCGCAGTTCTTCGAGGATGGCATCGCCTTCGGTGGCCTGTTCACCGGCGCCGAGGACATCAAGACCGAGGAGCAGGCGCAGAAATATGGCGGTGCGGCGGGCCAGCCCTTCGATCCCTGCTACCACAACGCTTGCGACAACACGGCGAACATCGATCTGGACGCGCTGGAGATCAACGGCGACGCCATGGCCTTCGCCACCAGTTGGCTGTCGATCTCGACCAAGATCATCGACGACGAGATCGCCGCTGCGAAGAAAGCCCAGGGCACCACGCTGCGCAAAGCCAGCGTGCGCAACGTCGAACGCTGGGGTGATGCCTACATCAAGTAACGCCTGACGGGTCTTGCGCCGGCCCGCCGGCGCAAGCTTCCCGTTGACGAAAACCGGGCGCACAAATACTGTATATAAAAACAGTATCAGGAGGCGCCGTCATGGGTAATGTCCGCATCATCGGCCGTCTGGGGCCGTCATTCAGCAAGCTCCCGCTCTACACCCTCGGCATCGATGAAAACGATGCGAAAGGCCCGGTTCGCCTGCGCCTCGACGGCTGCCTGAGCCTGGACGAGCTGCTGGGCATCGATATCCCACAGACCCTAACCGTCCGTCTGGAAGACGACAGCATGGAGGGCATCGGCCTCGCCCCAGGGGACCTGCTGCTGGCCGATCGCGCACGCGTAGCGACCGATGGCAGCCTGGTGGTGGCGGTGATCGATGGGGATTTCTACATACGCCGCCTGCGTCACGAAGAAGACGGCCAGCGCGTGCTCGTGGCGGAGAACGCCCGCTATCCGGCGCTGAGGCTGTCGCCCGGGCAGGACTGGATGATCCGGGGTGTCGTCACCCACAGCTTCCGCCGTCCGGAGCGCTGGCAACCACTGGCATGACGCGGGTGCGAGCAGATAGGGGCTTAGTGATGAGGAGCGGTCGCCTGCCTGGCCTTGTGCTCGTTCACCGGGCGTTCCACGGGCTGGCGAGGCGCTCGGGTCGTGGGGTGATGGTGGTGGTGGGTGATTCTGAGCATGGCCCAGAGCATCGCAACGGCTACCAGCAGCCAACCCAGGATCAACAACACGATAAAGGCTTCAGGACTCATCGCTAACCGCCTCGGTGCCCGCAAATGGGCACACAACTGGAGTTTAGTCCGGCATCCGTGACGCTTCCCTGACAGGCCCCGCCTTCGGTCGGCTGGCCGGCTTCTTCATCGGACGGGATGCGCAGGTGCTTGAAAACTTCGGCAGCGCGAGCGGCATAAAGTGCTGATCGGATGACGTGCGGTCAGGGCGGGTTCAGTTGCAGAAGCGCTCCACGTTCTGCCGCGCCTTCTCGTTGGGAGCGTTGCGCAGCTGGGCGGTCCAGAACTGGCATTTGGGGCTGGCCAGGCGTTCAGCCTCTTCGATACGGGCATTGTCGCGCTGTTGGGTCGCGCTCTGGTTCTGCTGGTAGCGCTCGAACATCTGCGCATTGTCCTGAGGGACAGGGGCAGGCTGAGGGCCTATCGGCGAGCCCAGGGGCGCCGTGGTGCCCTGGCCGACCTGCCCCCAGGCAGCGCCCACCAGATGCCGATAACCGAACCAGGCCGTGGCGGCGACGGCGAGGCAGCCGAGCCAGATGCCCAAGGCGATGCACAGCAACAATTTCACCGGGTCGAGGCTGATGTGAAGCGTGCGTTTTCGAGCGGGCATGGAACCTCCTCACAGGGTCGATGGGCCGATCAGGACGTGGCGCGTTCGCCCTCAGTGGGCGTCGATCACCTCGTACCATTGCTCGGTGCCGCCGATCGCCAGGGTGATCTCGGCGCCGGCGCCCTTGCCCAGCAGAGCCTGGCCGAGGGGGGAGCGCGGGGTGATCACGGTGATGTCCCCATCCTCGGTCGCAACCTTCAGGCCGGCGGCTTCCGGGCCGAGAAAGAGTAGCTGCTCGCCACCGTTTTCCGCGCCCAGCCGCACCAGGGCGCTGAGCTGGATACCCAGAGCCGGGTCGTGATCACGCAGCGCCAGGCCCTGGAACAGGCTGATCGCCTGCTTGATCTCGGCGGCGCGGCGGGCCTGTCCGGTCGCCAGGTAGGATGCCTCCAGTCCCAGCGTGTCGTACTTGTTCTCGGCGACGTTCTCTTCATGGGTCGCCGCTTCGTAGGCCGTCTGCGCCGCACGTTGCAGCAGCTCCAGGTCGTCCGAGAGCTTGGCGATGATCAGATGCTGGATACGGGCTTTGTCCATGGCGAGGACCCTGGTGGCAAAGGCCGCATTCTACGGGTGGAGTCACCGGAAGAGGAGAGGATTGTAATTTGTGTGTTTGCATCATATTTGCTTTATATTGATGCAAACGCACGGAGGAAATCCATGAGCGCCCTCAGCCGTCCCACTCTCGATCCCGATGCCGTCCTGGCCAAGGCCCTGCTCAATACCCGCGAGCAACTCGGGCTGACCCAGCAGCAACTGGCCGACATCGTCGGTGTGCACCGCACCGCCATCACCCGCTGGGCGGACAGCGGCGGCATCCGTCCGCAGAGCAAGACCGGCGAGCTCGCGCTGCTGCTGATCCGCGCCTACCGCGCATTGTTCGCCCTGTTCGGCGGCAACCTCGACGACATGCGCCACTTCCTGCGCACCGAGAACCGCCACCTGGGCGCCGTTCCCCTCGAACTGATGGGCCAGGTGCAGGGTCTGGTGAGGGTGGTGGAGTACCTGGACGCCATACGCGGCAAGATCTGATCGCCCCTCACAACAACAACGAAGGAAGGCTGGACATGGATATCTGGACGACCTGCCAGGGCCCGCAACACATCGGGCCCCTGCGTGGCCGCCTGGTGCGCCTGGTGGAGAGCCAGGAGCAGGTGGCGACCCTGCAGCTGGTGGACAACCTCGCCGAACAGGCGTTGCTGGAGGAACTCATCGAGACCAGCAAGCCGCCGTTGCCCAGGAGCGCCGAGCCGCTGCACTACCTGCTCAAGACCCCGTTCCGCTACCCGCCGCTGCGCTGGGGGTCGCGCTTCGGCACCGTCCACGAGCCGAGCCTGTTCTACGCCGCCTCGCGCCTGGAGACCGCCATGGCCGAGGGGGCGTTCTACCGCTTCGTCCTGTGGAGCGGCATGGCCGTGCCGCCCCCCAGCGGGCGCATCCTGTCCGAGCATTCCTCCTTCGAGGCGCGTTTCCAGGTGGAGCGTGGCGTGCAACTGCAATCGCCACCGTTCGATCGTCACGCTCAGGCACTGGCCGACCCGGTGGACTACCGCGCCAGCCAGGCGCTCGGCGCGGCCATGCGTGCCGCAGGCGTGGAGGCCTTCGAGTACCGCTCCGCGCGCTGCCCGCTGCAGGGCACCAATATCGCCCTGTTCACCCCCGAGGCCTTCACCGAGCGGCGACCACGCAACCTCACGCCCTGGCTCTGCGAGACCACCGCCGAGTACGTCGCCTTCAAGCATGCCCAGGCACCGGATACGCCGCGCCTGTTCCGCATGACGCAGTTCCTGATCGACGGCCACCTGCCACAGCCGGCATGACCGAGTCCTGGCCCCAGCGGCTGCTGGCCCTGGTCGCATCGCCCGCCGGTATCGCCGCGAGCTACGTCGAGTCGCTGCTGCCCGCCGCCGGCGAACGTGGGCTGGATGTCGACGCGTTGCTGCGGGCGGTGGATATCCAGGCGGAGCAACTGGCGCTGCCGGGCTACCGCCTGCCGCTGTTCAAGGCTTTCGCCCTCCTGCTCCAGGCCGAGCGCCTCGCCGGTGATGCGCTGATCGGCATGCGCCTGGGGTTGGCCGTGCGTCCGCGCTCCTTCCAGGTGCTGGGCTACTCGGCCATGAGCTGCGCCACCCTGGGCGAGGCCATCACGCGCCTGCAGCGCTTCGAACAACTGGTCTGGGACATCGGGGAAACCCGGCTGGAAGAGGAGGGCGAGTTCGTCGCCCTGACCTGGCGGCCGCGGGCGTTGCCCTGGGTGCCTCGCCAGGCTGTGGAGATGGCCCTGGCCGGCTGGCTGGCGTTCGGCCGCTGGTTGAGCGAGGAGCGTGCGCAGCCGGTGCGGGTGGAGTTCCGTCACCCCCTAGACGCCGGGAAGGAGGCCTACGCCGACGTCCTGGGTTGCCCCGTGCTGGGCGGTTGTGCACGCCATGCCGTGGTGTTCGACAAGGCCCTGTTGCAGATGCCGCTGCGCGAGGCCGACCCGCATCTGCGCGCCTTGATGGACGCCCAGGGCGATGCCTGCCTGGCCGCGTACCGTCTCGACGCCAATCTCGCCAACGAAATCCGGGCCGCGCTTTGCACCGGCCTGGCGCAAGGGCAGGTCGGCCTCGATGATGTGGCGGGGCGCCTGGGGCTCAGCACGCGCGTCCTGCGTCGCCGGTTGGGGGAATCGGCGCTGGCCCTGCCCACCTTGCTGGACGAGGTCCGCAAGGACCTGGCGCAGCTCTACCTGCAGCACACCGACTTCGCCTTGCTGGAGATCGCCTACCTGCTGGGCTTCGCCGAGCAGAGCTCCTTCTCCCGAGCCTTTCGTCGCTGGACGGGCACCGCGCCTACGGACTTTCGCCGGCAAAAATGCGCTGCGGCGCCCTGAAACGGGGCATTCAGGGGGTTGACAGGAATGAGTTGTGCACAATGGCGAAGCACCTTGTCATTTCGCAGTCACATTCGCCCGTAAACGCTTGATTTTTCGTGCCGCTTTTTTAAAGCAATGAAAAATAAAGGGTTTTCAGGTTGGTGAAAAAATCGCCAATTTGCAGGAGGCGCCCGTTTCATCGGCTTCGAAGGGCATTTCAATGACCTTTCCCACAGAGTTATCCACAGCTTCTGTGGATTGTCCCAAGCGCTTGCTCTAGAACGCCACTCACAGGCTTTGCAAGACTTTACCTGTGGAAAAAAAGGAGTAGAGTTGCGCGCCTTTCCGGCCTCCACACCCTTTACATGAAGTCCAGAGCTCTCGCCGAAATGTCCCAGCACAACCAGCGCCTGCCCCTGCGCGTGGCCCTCTGGTTGCTCGACAACCCGCGCCTCGGCCAGGCCGCCAGCGTCAAGCGCCTGGCCGGCAAGCTGCTCAAGCAGCCCGCTCGCCAAGGCGTGGTAGCCGCCCAGAGTCGCCTCGGGCAGATGCTCTGCCGCGATTGCGGCAACACCCGCGACCGCCGCATCGGTTTCGACATGCTGCGCCAGGCCGCCCGCGCCGGCGACCGCCGCGCCCAGCTCGAGCTGGGTCGCCTCTATGTGCAGCCCCGTACCCAAGACATGCAGCAGGCCTGCCACTGGCTGGAGCAGGCAGCCGCCCAGGGTTCCCACGAAGCCAAGCGCCTGCTGAGCCGCCTGCCCGGCGCCTGACCGCCGCGTGGGCGCTGGGTATACTGCCCGGCACCTTCCCGCGGAGCTTTCCATGCCCCTCGATTTGCCCAATCTGCTGATCGGCCTCGCGCTCGCCGCCGTCCCCCTGTTGGGCCTGGCCTGGCACCTGCAACGCCGCATCGCCGCCGCTGACGTCGAGCGCATGCTCCTCGACGAACGCCTCGCCATCGCCCAGATGGCCCAGGACGGGCTCGGTGCCCAGCTCGACGACAGCCGTGCGGAAATCCGTGAACTCACCCAGCACAACGCCGCCCAGCAGGCCGAACTGGCCGCCCTGCGGCGAGAGTCCGAGCTGCTCGGCGCCGAGCGCAAGGCAGGCCGTGAGGCGCTGGCCGCCTGGAGCGAGGAGCGCGAGCGCAAGGAAGGCGAGCTGCGCCGCCTGGACAGCGAGCGTGCCGCCCTGGCCGCCGAGCTGCGTGAGCAGCAGGAATCGCACGCCCAGCGCCTGGCCGACCTGCAGGCAGCCCGCGATGACCTGCGTGCGCAGTTCGCCGAGCTGGCCGGAAAGATTTTCGATGAGCGCGAGCAGCGCTTCACCGAGAGCAGCCAGCAGCGCCTGGGGCAGATGCTCGACCCATTGAAGGAGCGCATCCAGGCGTTCGAGAAGCGCGTCGAGGAGAGTTATCAACAGGAGGCGCGCGAGCGCTTCTCCCTGGGCAAGGAGCTGGAGCGCCTGCAGCAGCTCAACCAGCGCCTGGGTGACGAGGCCACCAACCTCACCCGCGCGCTCAAGGGCCAGAAGACCCAGGGCAACTGGGGTGAACTGGTGCTGGAGCGGGTGCTGGAGCATGCCGGCCTGGAGAAGGGCCGCGAGTACCAGACCCAGGTCAGCCTGAGCAGCGCCGATGGCCAGCGCTTCCAGCCCGACGTACTGATCCGGCTGCCCGGCGACAAGCAGGTGGTGGTCGATGCCAAGGTCAGCCTCACCGCCTACCAGGTGCTGATCGCCGCCGAGGACGAGGCCGTCCGCGCCCAGGCGCTGAAGCAGCACGTGCTGTCCTTGCGCAACCATCTCAAGGGTCTTTCGGTGAAGGACTACCAGCGTCTGGAAGGGCTGCACAGCCTGGACTTCGTGCTGCTGTTCGTGCCGATCGAAGCCGCCTTCGCCGCCGCCCTGCAGGCCGATCCCGGCTTGTTCCAGGAGGCCTACGACCAGCACATCGTCATCGTCAGCCCGACCACGCTGCTGGCTACCCTGCGGGTGATCGACAGCCTCTGGCGCCAGGAGCGGCAGAGCCAGAACGCCCGCGAGATCGCCGAGCGCGCCGGCGCCCTCTACGACAAGTTCGTCGCCTTCGTGCAGGACCTGGACGAGATGGGCAGCCGCCTGCAGCAGCTGGACAAGGCCTACGCTGCCGCCCGCAACAAGCTGGTGGAGGGCCGCGGCAACCTCGTCAGCCGCGCCGAGAACATCAAGCTGCTCGGTGCCCGCGCCAGCAAGAGCCTGCCTGGCGAGCTGCTCGAGCGCGCGGCGGGGCTGCCGCTGCCGGATGAGCTGGACGAGTGATGCCTCCGTTCTGGCCCGGTTGCCGGGCCTCGCTCGCCGGCACCGGCCTGCTGAGCGCCCGAGTGGCCTGCTAGGGGGCTGGCTCCGCCGCTGCGCGCCGGGCCGCCGGTGAGCGCTCCAGGTAGTCCAGCGCCACCGCCAGGTCGCCTTCGCCGTGCGGGTGGAAGCCCGGCTGGTAATAGCGCAGCACCGCGCGGCCGATGCTGCCGGGCGTGGGCAGCTTGTCGCGGGCGCCCAGTCTCCGCCAGTGACGCAGGAAGCCGGCGCGCTTGGAGGTTGCGGGGTCCTGGCGCATCAGGCTGGCGGAGCCGACGCTGAACAGCGTGATCAGCGCGATGCAGGCCACCACCATGTAGAACCACCGCGCCAGGAGGCTCCCGCCCAGGTGCACGTGCAGGTCATGGGCGACGCAGCGGTGCTCCACCTCTTCGGCGCCGTGCCAGCGCAGCAGGTCGAGCATCACCGGGTCGGCCTGGTCGAGGCTGCGGGTGGTGATGATCCAGTTGCCCAGCACGCAGGTGAAATGCTCCACGGCGGCGATCAGGCCGACGCGCTGGCGCAACCACCAGCCTTGCAGGGAATGGCTCAGGCGGTTTTCGCCCAGGGGATGGTCGCAGAGCACCTTGTCGAACAGGCGATAGATGCCGGCGGTCACCGGCGTCGGGTCCAGCCCGTGGCGTTCCAGGTAGGGTTTCAATGCGCTGTCGTGGGCACGGGCGTGTTGCGCCTCCTGGCGCACGAAGCCACGCACGTCTTCGGCCAGCAGCGGGTCGCTCACCAGCGGCAGGGCCTTGTTGTACACGCGGCAGAACCAGAATTCACCGGCCGGCAGGATCAGGTGCAGGCTGTTCATGATGTGCGAGGCCTCGGGCTCGCCCGGCACCCAGTGCAGCGGCGTATCGGCGAAGTCGAAGCGCACCTTGCGCTGTTCGAGGCGGTGATGCGGCGGTTTCATGAGGCCCTCCTGGCCGGTTCCTCGCGGTCGACGAATTCGCGCAGCCACAGCGCCAGGCGCTGGGGTTCGGCCAGCAGTTGCCAGTGCCCGGCGCGCACTTCACGGCGCCACAGGGTCGGCGCCCAGCGGGTCAGCTCCTCGAACAGCTGCGGCCGCACGAAGCGGTCGCGGGTCGGGATGACCAGGTGCACCGGCACGTCCGTGTGGCGCTCGCGCGGGCGGAACAGGCTGCTGATGAAGTTGGCGCGGTAGAGCCGCACGCCGTGCTGGCCGTCGGCGAGCTGGGTGCTGCTGACGTGAGGCCTGGCCACGCCCTCGATGCGGCGCAGCAGGCCTGGCCAGGCACGGGCGAGCCCCAGGCGCCAGGTGAGTTCCGGCAGCAGCGGGGTGTGGAAGAAGGCGATGTACCAGGAGCTCAGCAGTTGCCCGAGCATCTGCAGGTAGGCCCCGGCGCGCCTCTCCCGCAGCCTGCTGCGCATCCAGTGGCCGACGTGGTCGAGGCAGGGGCCGGAGATGCTGGTGTAGGACGCCAGCAGCGGCTGGATGCGCGGCTCGGTCACCGCCTCCCAGCTCTGGATCGACCCCCAGTCGTGGGCCACCAGGTGCACCCGGCGATCCGGGCTGAGGGCACGGATCACCGCTTCCAGGTCGTTGGCCAGGTGCGGCAGGCGGTAGTCGCGGATACGCGATGGCACTTCGGATGCGCCGGCGCCGCGCACGTCGTAGGCGATGATGCGGTAGTCCGCCGCCAGTTCGCGCACCAGCGGCAGCCAGACTTCGTGGCTGTCCGGGTAGCCGTGCACCAGCAGCAGGGTCGGTCCCTTGGCATTGCCCCATTGATAGGTGGCGAGGCGCACGCCATCGCCCTGCACGGTGATGCGCTGGGGTTCGAGGCCGAGGGGCGCGTTCATCAGTTCGCCTCCTGGCGCGAGGGGAGGGTGGGCGTGGGGAAGGCGGGCATGGCGGATCTCCTGCTGGCCGAAATCGTTACATCGTTCGATGTCATCGATTGTCGGCCAGGTAGGCGGGACTGGCCAGACGCCCGGCCCTGATGCACGGGATGGCTGTTACCGCGTTACCGTCGCGCGCAAAGCACCGTGGCAGGCGGCTCGAAGGGCCGAAAGCGGCTTGCGGCGGGCGCCGTTGGCCAGCAGGTCCAGCCATAGGTTGGGCTTCCGGCCGCGCTGTTGTTGGCCGCCGAGGCGCGGGGATATGATCCGCCCATGAAGAATCCCCCTACCTTCCTGCAGCGGCTGCTGGCCCAGGCGCCGCACATCCCCGAGCCCGTTCCGGGCGAGGAATACACGGTCGACGAGCTGGCCCGCGAGGCCGGCACCACCGTGCGCAACCTGCGTGCCTACCAGGATCGCGGGCTGCTGCCGCCACCCGAGCGCCGCGGGCGCGTGGGCATCTACAGCGGCGAGCATCTCGCGCGCCTGCGCCTGATCGGCCAGCTGCTGGAGCGTGGCTACAGCATCGCCAGCATCCGCGAGCTGTTCGAGGCTTGGGACCAGGGTCGCGACCTGGCCCACGTACTGGGCCTGGAGCAGGCCATCGTCGGCGACTGGGCGCAGCTGGAGCCCACGCCCCTGGGCTTCGACGAAGTGCAGGTGCTGTTCGGCGACGAGCTCACCGACGAGGCCATGGACATCGCCCAGGCGCTGGGGCTGATCGAGTTCGCCGGTGACCACCTGCGGGTGCTCAACCCGCGCGTCTTCAACGCCGGCGTGCAACTGCACCGCTCGGGCATTCCGCTGCGGGTGCTGCTGGAACAGTTCGCCACGATCCGCCAGCAGGTGGAACCGGTGGCGGAGGGCATCGTGCGGATGATCGTCGATCACCTGGTCAACCCGCTGCTGAGCACCAGCCTGCCCCACGTCGCCGAGCTGGAAGGCCTCAATCGCCAGTTGCTGGCGCTGCGGCCGCTGGTGGAGCAGGTGGTGGACAGCGAGTTGGCGCGCGGGCTGCAACTCTCGGCCAACCAGGAGCTGGGCGGCCGGGTGGGCGAGCTGCTCAGGGGCTTCCTGAAGAGCTGAGGGCTGCCTCAGGTCGCCGACGCGAGGAGGGTCGATTGACCGCGGAAGGCTTCCACCCGGTTGCGACCGCCGTGCTTGGCGGCGTAGAGCGCCACGTCCGCATTGCCCACCAGGGCTTCCTCGCTGATCGCCGTACCCTGTTCGGTGGAGGCGACGCCGATGCTCACGGTCAGGTAGCCGCGCTCGGCCCCGGCATGGGGCAGCTGCAGGGCTTCCACGGCCGCGCGGATGCGTTCGGCGATGGTGCAGGCGGTTTCCAGGTCGGCCCCCGGCATCACCACGGTGAACTCCTCGCCACCGAAGCGCGCGACGAAGTCGCAGTGTTCACGGATGCTGGCGCGCATCGCCTCGGCCACCTGGCGGATGCAGGTGTCGCCGGCGAGGTGGCCGTAGCTGTCGTTGTAGAGCTTGAAGTGATCGATATCGAGCATCAGTACGCCGAGGTACTCGTGGTTGCGCGCGCAGCGGTGCCATTCGCGCCTGAGGGTCTCGTCGAGGTGGCGCTTGTTGGCGATGCGGGTCAGGTCATCGGTGCGGCTGAGGATCGCCAGTTCCTGGTTGGCCAGGGCGTACTTGTGCGCCAGCACCTGGTGCTCCCAGGCCAGCTTCAGGGCCTCGTTGAAGCGGATCTGCAGGCGCCGGCCCATCTCGGCGATGAAGGGGCAGACCACCCAGGCGGAGACGGCGAGGTACATCGCCTGGGGTTCCGGGTCACGCCCGTAGGCGATGCCGAGGAAGAAGAACATCGGCACGTGGAAGGCCAGGTGCGCGGGCCAGTACGAGACGTTGCTCATCGCCACCATCACCGAGGCGAGGGCGATGCAGCCGAAGATCACGTCCTCGTAGGGCGTGCCGTAGCCCATCAGCCAGATGGCGCCGATGCCCCAGGCGAGGCCGACCGCGCCGCACTGGCACATGGTCATGCGTGCCCAGGTCAGTGGCGGGAAGCGTTGCGGGTCGCGGCGCCAGGCGCGCACCAGGGACAGGCGCACGACCATCAGCACCACCAGCACGGCGAGCCAGATGCACAGCCCGCGCAGCGGCGCGCTGGCGTGGTAGACGCCGAACACCATGGAGCCGGAGAAGACGTTGCCGACCGCAGTCGAGGGACTGGTGGAGAACAGCGTGGCGACCCGTTCGGCGAGGTAGTCCTCGGCTGGGCGCTCGGGAAGGTGGGTCGGCACCGGGCCCGACCCACTGGAAAGATTCATTGCGATGGCTCCTGGCATGACGGCCTGGCGGCAGGGTGCGCCAGGGGTTCCTTATACCGTCCCGCATCGCCGAGGAGAACAGCGGCCTATCGACTGTCGCCGCTGTCACCGGGGCTTCGCGCTCAGCGCAGTGCCAGGTGCCGGCTGAGCAGGGCGCGCAGGGCGGCGGGCTTGACGGGTTTGGCCAGGTAGTCGAGGCCGGCCGCGTGGACCTCCGCCACCAGCTCGGCGCGGGCATCGGCGCTGATCACCACGCCCGGTACCGGGGCGCCGAGGCGGGTGCGCAGCCAGGCCATCAGCTCGGTGCCGGTCTCGCCCTCGTCGAGGTGGTAGTCCACCAGCGCCAGTTGCGGGCGCACGTCCTCGGCCAGCAGGTGTTCGCATTCCAGGCGGTTGCGCGCCGTCCAGACCTGGCAGCCCCAGCGCGAGAGCAGGCTGTGCATGCCGGTGAGGATGCTGTCCTCGTTGTCGATGCACAGCACCTGGGTGCCGTCGAGGGCGTGGCCGTTGGTTTCCTTCGGCACTGCCACCGGCGAGGGCGCCGGGGTGCGCGCCAGGGGCACGCTGACGCTGAACACGCTGCCCTTGCCCGGCCAGGAGCGCACTTCCAGGGGGTGGCCGAGCACGCGGCAGAGGCCGTCGGCGATGGCCAGGCCCAGGCCCAGGCCTTTCTCTGCGCGGGTCTGGTGGCTGTCCAGGCGCTTGAATTCTTCGAAGATCACCTTGCGCTTGTCTTCGGGAATGCCCGGGCCGCGGTCCCAGACTTCCAGGCGCAACAGCCCGCCCTCGCGGCGCACGCCCAGCAGCACGTGGCCCTTGGCGTAGCGGAAGGCGTTGGTGAGGAAGTTCTGCAGCACACGGCGCAGCAGCTTCATGTCGCTCTCGATGCGCAGCTTGCTGCCGCTGACGCGGAAGTCCACGCCCTGCTCCTGGGCCAGTGCCTTGAATTCGGCGCCGAGGGCGTCGTACAGCGTGGCCAGGGGGAAGGCGGCGCGGTCGGGGGTGATGCGGCCGCTTTCCAGGCGCGAGATGTCCAGCAGGTCGGTGATCAGGTCCTCCGCCGAGCGCAACGCGCTGTCGAGGTGGCCCACCAGCTCGCGGGATTCAACCGGCAGCGCGTCCTGCTGGTGGGCGAGGGCGGCGGAGAACAACCGGGCGGCGTTCAGCGGCTGCATCAGGTCGTGGCTGACGGCGGCGAGGAAACGCGTCTTCGACTGGTTCGCCGCCTCGGCGGTGCCCTTGGCTTCGATCAGCGCCTGGTTGAGCTGGGACAGTTCGAGGGTGCGGTCGATGACGCGTTGCTCCAGGCCTTCGTTGGCTTCCTTGAGGGCCTTCTCGGCTTCGCGGAACGCGGTGATGTCGGTGAAGCTCATGACGAAGCCGCCGCCGGGCATGGGGTTGCCGATCAGCTCGATGACCCGGCCGTTGGGGAACAGCCGCTCGGAGGTGTGGGCGTTGCCCTGGCGCATCCAGAACAGCCGGCGCGAGACGTGGGCCTCGGCATCGCCCGGCCCGCACAGGCCGCGTTCGGCGTTGTAGCGGATGATGTCGGCGATGGGCCGGCCGACGCTGATCAGGCCTTCGGGATAGTCGAACAGCTCCAGGTAGCGGCGGTTCCAGGCGACCAGGCGCAGTGACTGGTCGACCACGCTGATGCCCTGGGTGATGTTCTCGATGGCCCCCTGCAGCAACGCGCGGTTGAACTGCAGCACCTCGGAGGCTTCGTCGACGATGCGCACGACGTCCTCCACCTGCATCTCGCGGCCTTCGATGGCGGCCTTCACCACCGCGCGCGCGGAGGAAGCGCCGAGCACGCCGGCGAGCAGGCGCTCGGTGTGGGTGATCCAGTCCTGGTTGGCGTTCTGCACCGGGTTGAAGCTGGTGCCCTGGCGATAGGCGAAGCGCACGAAGCTCTGCCGTGCGCGCTCCTCGCCGACGAAGCGCGCGGCGAGCATCAGCAGGTCTTCCACCTGCACCGCCAGCAGCGAGCGGTTGCTCGGCCGTGCCGAGACGATCTGGCCGATGAAGCGGCTGGCCTGCCAGTGCTCGGAGACCCGGGTGCGGGAGAACACCGAGACCCAGGCGAACAGCAGCCAGTTGCCGGCCAGCGACAGCACCACGCCCTGGGTCTGCGGGTCGATGGGCAGGTTCAGCGGGTTGGCCATCAGCCCGGCGAGGCCGGGGAAGGCCTCCAGCGGCCAGCCGAGCCCGCGTGCCACCTGCGGCAGCACCAGGGTGTAGGCCCAGAGCAGGGCGCCGGTGGCGAGGCCGGCGAACACGCCGCGACGGTTGGCCTGCTTCCAGTACAGGGCGCCGGCCATGGCCGGGCCGAGCTGGGCGATGGCGGCGAAGGCGATCTGGCCGATGGTCGCCAGGCTCGCCGTGGAGCCCAGCAGTCGGTAGCTGACGTAGCCCAGGAGGATGATCACCACGATGCTGATGCGGCGCACCGAGAGCATCCAGTGGCGGAATACCTCGAAGGGGCGTTCGGCGCTCTGCCGGCGCAGCAGCCAGGGCAGCAGCATGTCGTTGGAGACCATGGTCGAGAGTGCCACGGCCTCGACTATCACCATGCCGGTGGCGGCCGAGGCACCGCCGATGAAGGCCAGCAGGGCGAGGGACGGATGGGCCTCGGCGAGCGGCAGGCTGATGACGAAGGAATCGGGCATCACGCCGGCGGGCAGCAGCATCTTCCCGGCCAGGGCGATGGGCACCACGAACAGCGCCGCCAGCCCCAGGTAGAGCGGGAACACCCAGCGCGCGGTGCGCAGGTCGCGGGGTTCGATGTTCTCCACCACCGAGACGTGGAACTGCCGGGGCAGGCAGACGAAGGCGATCATCGCAACGCCGGTCTGCACGATCAGGGTCGGCCAGTCCACCGGCTGCAGCCAGAAGCTCTCCAGGTGGGTGGCCTGCATGGCGCGCATGGTCAGGTCGTCGAAGCCGTCGAACAGGCTGAAGCTGACGAAGGTGCCCACCGCGAGGAAGGCCAGCAGCTTGACCAGCGACTCGAACGAGATGGCCAGGACCATGCCCCGGTGGTGCTCGGTGGCGTCGAGGTTGCGGGTGCCGAAGAGGATGGTGAACAGCGCCAGCACCAGGGACACGATGAGCGCCGTGTCCTGGGCGCGGGTGCCGGTGGATTCCGCGCCGGAGCCGATCAGCAGGTTGACGCCGAGGACGATGCCCTTGAGCTGCAGGGCGATGTAGGGCAGCACGCTGACCAGGCAGATCAGCGCCACCACCACCGCCAGGGCCTGGGACTTGCCGTAGCGCGCGGCGATGAAGTCGGCGATGGAGGTGATGTTCTCCTGCTTGCTGATCAGCACCATCTTCTGCAGCACCCAGGGCGCGAAGACCATCAGCAGGATGGGGCCGAGGTAGATCGGCAGGAAGGCCCAGAGCTGGCCGGCGGCCTGGCCGACCGCGCCGAAGAAGGTCCAGCTGGTGCAGTACACCGCCAGCGACAGGCTGTAGACCAGGGCGCGGCCCCTGGGCGGCATCGGCGCGCGGCGGCGGTCGCCGTAGAAGGCGATGGCGAACAGCACGGCCATGTAGAGAAGGGCGACCGCGGCGATCAGCCCGCTGGACAACGACATGCAGACTCCGGAGTGAAGGCGGCGGACGGGGACGCCCGCCTGTGTCCCGAGGCGGCAGTTTCGCACCAAAGCCGGTTGTCCGTCAGGCGGCTGCGACCAAGGTCGCAGGCGGGGTTGAGCCCCGCAGGCGGGGCTGCTAGCTTGGCAGCCTCGCCGGCGGACCTCCAGGTGTCCGGGCCGGCGCCCTGCAGGGCACTTCCGGGTGCCCGGACGCTCTGATCAGCAGGGGTCTTTCGCCTGAGGAGGCGCAGATGTTCAATCCGCAACCGGTGATCCTGCAGCGCGGCGCCTTGCGCCTCGAGCCGCTGGGGGAGGCCGACATCACCGAACTCTCGGCACTGGCCGAGGCCAATCGCGATGAGCTGGTCTACATGAGCGGCCCGCTGCGCCCGGACTGGTACCGCCAGGGCCTGGCCGAGCAGCGTGAAGGCCAGGCCGTGGTGTTCGCCATCCGCCTGGGCGACCGCCTGGTGGGTACCAGCCGCTTCGCCGATTTCATGCCCGCGCTGCCGGCCGTGGAGATCGGCTGGACCTGGCTGGCCCGCAGCGAGCATGCCAGCGGCCTCAATGCCTCGATCAAGTACCTGATGCTGCGCCATGCCTTCGAGGAGTGGCAGGTGGTGCGCGTGCAACTGAAGACCGCCGGCAGCAACCTGCGCTCGCAGAAGGCCATCGAGAAACTCGGTGCCCAGCGCGAAGGCGTCCTGCGCAACCATCGCCGCCTGGCGGACGGGCGCCTCGACGACAGCGTGCTCTACAGCATCACCGACCATGAGTGGCCGGCCGTGAAGCAGGCCCTGGAAGCCTCATTCGGCCAATGAGCACGGGTGGCGAGCGGACGCGCTTCTGGCAGGCCAGCGCGCTGGGCGGGGTCGAACTCCTGCACGCGCGCTACATCGAGCAGCGTTTCTCGCCCCATGTGCACGAGGGCTACGTCTTCACCGTCCTCGAATCCGGCGCCCAGCGCTTCCGCCACCGCGGCAGCGACCACCTGGCTGCCGTCGGCAGCATGGTGCTGATCAACCCGGACGAGCTGCATACGGGCTCCAAGGCCCACGAGGAAGGTTGGCGCTACCGCGGCTTCTACCCCGACCTGCACCGGGTGACCGAGGTGCTGGACGAACTGGAGATCGCCACCGGCGGCCTGCCCACCTTCGCCGACAGCGTGCTGCATGACCCCGAGGTGACCCGCCGCTTCCTCGACCTGCACCGCCTGCTGGAGCGCAACGCCTCCGCCCTGGAGCAGCAGGTGGCCTGGCGCGAGGCGATCCTGCTGCTGTTCAGCCGCCACGCGTGCATTGGTGCGCCCCGGCCGGCAGGGCAGGAGCCCCATGCCGTGGCGCTGGCCCGCGAGATGCTGGCGGCGCGCCTGGCATCGCCACCCTCCCTGGAGGAGCTGGCTGCCCTGGTGGGGCTTTCGCCGTTCCATTTCGCCCGGGTGTTCCGCCGGGCCACCGGGTTGCCACCCCACGCCTGGCTGAAGCAGCGTCGCCTGGAGCAGGCTCGGGCGCTGCTGCGCGAAGGCTGCGCGCCGCTGCCGGTGGCGATGCAGCTGGGCTTCGCCGACCAGAGCCACCTGACCCGCCAGTTCAAGCAGGCTTACGGCGTCGGTCCGGGTGAGTACCGCAGCGCCTGCGCAAGATCGTTCAAGACCGGCTGAGCCCCCGGCTGGCAGAGTGGGGGGACAAGGAGAATCCCATGTCCCGCTCTACAGAATTCGTCCGCGGCGTGCGCGACATCGTGCCGATGCTCATCGGCGCCATGCCCTTCGGCATCATCTACGGCACCCTCGCCGCCGGGGCCGGGCTCGACGCCTGGCAGACCCTCGGCATGTCCCTGCTGGTGTTCGCCGGCTCGGCGCAGTTCATCGCCATCACCCTGCTCAGCGGGGGCGCAGGGGTGGCGGTGGTGCTGCTCACCACGCTGGTGGTGAACCTGCGCCACGCTCTCTACAGCGCCAGCCTGCAACCCTTCGTCAGCCACCTGCCCAAGCGCTGGCGCATGCCCCTGGCCTTCTGGCTCACCGACGAGGCCTTCGCCGTGGTGCAGCACCGCTATGCCGAGGAAGACGGGTCGCCGCTCAAGCACTGGTACTTCCTCGGGGCCGCTCTGGCGATGTACCTGAGCTGGGCGTCCTACACCCTGGTGGGGGTGGTGTTCGGCCAGGCCGTGCCCAATCTCGCGGCCTGGGGGCTGGATTTCGCCATGCTGGCGACCTTCATCGGCATCGTCGTGCCCATGCTGCGCAACCGCCCACAGGTGGCGGCGGCACTGGTGGCCGGGGCCGTGGCGCTGCTGTGCCACGCGCTGCCCTACAAGCTCGGGCTGATGGCGGCGGCGTTGAGCGGCATCGTCGTCGGCGTGGTGCTGGAGCGGCGCTATCGCCTGGGCCAGCTCGAGGAGGTGCTCTGATGGAAACCTGGCTGCTGATCCTCGGCATGACCGCGATCACCTTCGCCATCCGCTACAGCCTCTTCGCCTGGCCGGACCTGCGCTTCCCGCCGCTGGTGCGCCAGGGGCTGCACTACGTGCCGACCGCGGTGCTCACCGCCATCGTGGTGCCCGGCATGGTGATGCCCGACGGCGAGCATGCGGCAGTGGCGCTGGACAACGCCTACCTGCTGGCGGGGCTCGGCTGCATCCTCATCGCTGCCGTCACCCGCCACCTGCTGGCGACCATCCTCGGCGGGTTGCTGCTGTTCTTCGCCTTGCGCTGGGGGCTGGGGCAGCTGCCGATCTGAGGGGAAGAGGGCGCCGCGAAAGGCGCCCTTTTTGCGTGGGGATTCGGCATTTTTCGTCTCAAGGTGTGGCCTGGGGCTGGCCAGTTGCTGTCAAATCAGCGACGTGCCTCGCGCACCGGCTTCACCCCAGCCACTACCAGGTACCAAGGAAGATGAGCCAACATTCGCAATTCGCCCTGCTGGGCACGCGACGTTTCCTGCCGTTCTTCGTGACGCAGCTGCTCGGCGCCTTCAACGACAACATCTTCAAGCAGTCGCTGATCCTCGCCATCCTCTACAAGCTGGCGATCTCCGGCGACAAGACCATCTACGTCAACCTCTGCGCCCTGCTGTTCATCCTGCCGTTCTTCCTCTTCTCCGCCCTGGGCGGGCAGTTCGGCGAGAAGTTCGCCAAGGACTCGCTGATCCGCGCCATCAAGCTGGCCGAAGTGGGGATCATGGCGGTGGGCGCACTGGGCTTCTTCCTCGATAACCTCTGGCTGCTGCTGGCGGCGCTGTTCGCCATGGGCACCCACTCGGCGCTGTTCGGCCCGGTGAAGTATTCGATCCTGCCCCAGGCCCTGCGCGAGCAGGAACTGGTGGGGGGCAACGCGCTGGTGGAGATGGGCACCTTCCTGGCCATCCTCGCGGGCACCATCGGTGCCGGGATCATGATGTCCAGCGAGCGCTACGAGCCGATCGTCGCCGCTGCCATTCTGATCACCGCGTCCCTCGGCTACCTGGCCAGCCGCGGCATTCCCCGCGCGGCGGCGGCGATGCCGGAGCTGAAGCTGGACTGGAACATCTTCAGCCAGTCCTGGGTGATCCTGCGTCTGGGCCTGGGCCAGCGTCCTTCGGTGTCGCGCTCGCTGGTGGGCAACTCCTGGTTCTGGTTCCTCGGCGCCGTGTACCTGACGCAGATCCCGGCCTATTCCAAGGACCTGCTGTTCGGCGACGAGAGCGTGGTCACGCTCATCCTCACGGTGTTCTCGATCGGCATCGCGATGGGCTCGATGCTTTGCGAGCGCCTGTCCGGTGGCAAGGTGGAGGTCGGCCTGGTGCCCTTCGGCTCCATCGGCCTGACCGTCTTCGGCATCCTGCTCTGGTGGCATTCGGGCGGCTTCCCGCAGGCCGCTGCGCCCCATGACTGGCTGGCGGTGATCAGCGTGCCGCAGGCCTGGCTGATCCTCGCCGACATCTTCGGCATCGGCCTGTTCGGCGGCTTCTACATCGTGCCGCTGTACGCGCTGATCCAGTCGCGCACCGCCGAGAACGAGCGGGCGCGGGTGATCGCCGCCAACAACATCCTCAACGCTCTGTTCATGGTGGTCTCGGCCATCGCCTCGATCCTGTTCCTGAGCGTCGCCGGGCTGTCGATCCCGCAGCTGTTCCTGGTGGTGTCGCTGATGAACATCGCGGTGAACAGCTACATCTTCAAGATCGTCCCCGAGTTCAGCATGCGCTTCCTCATCTGGCTGCTGGGCCACTCGATGTACCGCGTCGAGCACAAGGGCCTGGACGCCATCCCGGAGGAGGGCCCGGCGGTGCTGGTGTGCAACCACGTGTCCTTCGTCGACGCGCTGCTGATCGGTGGCGCGGTGCGGCGGCCGGTGCGCTTCGTCATGTACTACAAGATCTACAACCTGCCGGTGCTCAACTTCATCTTCCGTACCGCCGGCACCGTGCCCATCGCCGGGCGCAGCGAGGACCTTCTGGTCTACGACCGTGCCTTCAAGAAGATCGACGAGTACCTGAAGGCCGGTGAAGTGGTGTGCATCTTCCCCGAGGGCAAGCTGACCACGGACGGCGAGATCAACGAGTTCAAGAACGGGGTCGAGCGCATCCTCGAACAGAACCCGGTGCCGGTGATCCCGATGGCGCTGCAGGGGCTGTGGGGCAGCTTCTTCAGCCGTGATCCGGGCAAGGGCCTGTTCAAGCGCTTCTGGTCGCGCATCAACCTGGTGGCCGGCGCGCCGCTGGCGCCCGAGACGGTCGACCGCCTGAGCCTGCAGGCCCAGGTCGCGGCCCTGCGGGGCGACCTGCGCTAGGTCGCATCGCAACGAAAAAGCCCGCCGCAATGGCGGGCTTTTTCATGGGGGCGCGGCTGTGAGTCAGGTGCTGACCTTCAGGCCGATCAGGCCGCAGATGATCAGCGCGACACTGCCCAGGCGCATCAGCGCGACGGATTCGCCGAAGAGGATCACGCCGGCGATCACGGTGCCGACGGCGCCGATACCGGTCCAGATCGCATAGGCGGTGCCCAGCGGCAGGTGCTTCATGGCCATGCCGAGCAGGCCCAGGCTGATGGCCATGGCCAGCACGGTAAGCGCGGTGGGCAGTGGGCGGGTGAAGCCTTCGGTGTATTTCAGGCCGACGGCCCAGCCCACCTCGAACAGGCCGGCGAAGAACAGGATGATCCAGGACATGGTGACCTCCAAAGGTACGACGGATTGGATCGGGGCCGTCCCCGTGATGGTCACTCGATGAGTGGCAGGGCCGTCCCTGCACTGCGCAGTATTTTGCACATCCTGGCCGCCCGGACAAGTTGTGCGGGACGGGCGGCCTGACAGACGTCAGTCGGCGGGCTTGTCGGATTCATCCTTCATGCGCCGGAACAGGGCGGCGAGCAGGGAGCCCGAGAGGTTGTGCCAGACGCTGAACAGCGCACTGGGTACCGCCGCCAGCGGCGAGAAGTGGGCGCTGGCCAAGGCGGCCCCGAGGCCGGAGTTCTGCATGCCGACCTCGATGGAGAGCGTCTTGCGCTGGGCCAGCGGCATACCGAAGAGCTTGCCGGCGAGGTAGCCCAAGGCCAGGCCGAGGCCGTTGTGCAGGACCACCACGGCCATGATCAGAAGGCCGGATTCGGCGATCTTCGCCTGGCTGGCGGCAACCACCGCAGCGACGATGATGACGATGCTCACCACCGAAACCAGGGGCAGCACCTCCACCAGGTGGCGCACACGGACGCCGAGCAGGCGCTGGGCGATGAGGCCGAGGGCGATGGGCAGCAGCACCACCTGGAGGATCGACATGAACAGTGCGCCGAACTGCACCGGTAGCCAGGCCGAGGCCAGCAGCCAGATCAGCGCCGGGGTGACCAGCGGGGCGAGCAGCGTGGTGACTGCGGTGATGGCGACGGACAGGGCCAGGTCGCCACGGGCGAACCAGGTCATCACGTTGGAGGCGGTGCCGCCGGGGCAGCAGCCCACCAGGATCACGCCAACGGCTACCTCCGGCGGTAGGCGCAACACCTGGCACAGCAGCCAGGCGAGGCCGGGCATGATCAGGAACTGGGCGAGCACGCCGATCAGCACGCGCAGGGGGCGGCGCGCCACCTCGCGGAAGTCTTCGGTCTTCAGGGTCAGGCCCATGCCGAACATGATCAGGCCGAGCAGCGGCACTATCCATTTCGCCAGGGGCAGGAACCAGGCCGGCTGGTAGAAGGCCAGCAGGGCGAACAGCAGGATCCAGAGGGCGAAGGTATTGCCGACGAAGCGGCTCAGGGCGGCCAGTGCGCGCATGCTCGTTCCTTAAGGGAAAAGGCGCCCGGCAGCGGCCGGGCGCGGGGCGGTGTCAGACGCCCTGGGGGATCTCTTCGCCGCCGAGGGCTTCGATCAACTGGGGCAGGAACTCGACGAGGGTCAGCATCATCAGGGTGAAGCTGGCGTCGAGCTGGCTCAGGGAGTCGTCGCCGCCATCCTGCTCGGCCTTCTCCTGCAGCAGGTCTTCGAAGCGCAGGCGCTTGACCACCAGCTTGTCGTCGAGCACGAAGGACAGTTTGTCCTGCCAGGCCAGGGACAGCTGGGTGACCAGCTTGCCGGAAGACAGGTGCAGCTGGATCTCGTCGCTGGTCAGGTCCTGGCGCTTGCAGCGGACCACGCCGCCGTCTTCATCGGTATCGCGCAGCTCGCACTCGTCGAGCACGTAGAAGTCCTTGGCGGCTTCCTGGGTCTTGACCCACTCGGTGAGGGTAGCGGTGGGGGCGATCTTCACCGAGACCGGGCGCACGGGCAGGGAGCCGATGGCCTCGCGCAGGGTGGACAGCAGGTCTTCGGCACGCTTCGGGCTGGAGGCGTCGACCAGGATCAGGCCCTGGGCGGGGGCGATGGCGGCGAAGGTGGCCGACTTGCGGATGAAGGCGCGGGGCAGGAAGGTCTGGACGATCTCGTCCTTGAGCTGGTCGCGCTCTTTCTTGTAGACCTTGCGCATCTGCTCGGCTTCGATCTCGTCGACCTTCTCCTTCAGGGCGTCACGCACCACGCTGCCTGGGAGGATGCGTTCCTCCTTGCGTGCGGCGACCAGCAGGAAGCCCTCACTGACGTGCACGAGGGGCGCATCGGCGCCTTTGCCGAAGGGGGCGACGAAGCCGTAGGTGGTCAGTTCCTGGCTGGCGCAGGGGCGGGCCGGCTTGGTGGCCAGCGCGGCTTCCAGGGCCTCGGCGTCGAAGGGCACATCCTGGGTGAGGCGGTAGACGAGCAGGTTACGGAACCACATGGGGGAATTCTCTCCGGACACAAAGCGCGCATTATTCTCCCCCGGAGCACTCAGGCCAACCCTGCGCTAAGCCTTTGGAACGGCTAGCAAATTTTTTTTCAAAAGGGGCTTGCCAGGGTAGGGATACCTCTCTAGAATGCGCCCCACTTCGAGAGTGAAGGGTGATTAGCTCAGCCGGGAGAGCATCTGCCTTACAAGCAGAGGGTCGGCGGTTCGATCCCGTCATCACCCACCAATCTCGCAGTAACGCGCAGCGGTAGTTCAGTCGGTTAGAATACCGGCCTGTCACGCCGGGGGTCGCGGGTTCGAGTCCCGTCCGCTGCGCCATATCGGAAAGCCCTCAGGTAGCGATACCTGAGGGCTTTTTCTTTGCCCGCGAAAAAGTCCCATCCCCGACCCTCGCCCCGTTGCGCAAACATGCAGGTATTTCATGCATTTTCCTGCCGGGCAGCGCTGAACTAATTGCCTGCCGATTGATCCTATATGCCCATAGCCACTGGTCGCGGGGGCCTGCTAAGCTCGCGGCTTCATAGAACAAGCCTTCACGGCGGACAGACAAGGAATCAGCATGAAACAACATCGTTTGGCGGCGGCTGTGGCTCTGGTGGGCCTGGTGCTCGCTGGCTGCGATTCGCAGACCAGCGTCGAGCTCAAGACCCCGGCACAGAAAGCCTCCTACGGCATCGGCCTGAACATGGGCAAGAGCCTGGCTCAGGAAGGCATGGATGACCTGGATTCCAAAGCTGTCGCCCAGGGCATCGAAGATGCCATCGGCAAGAAAGAGCAACGCCTGAAGGACGATGAGCTGGTCGAAGCCTTCGCCTTCCTGCAGAAGCGTGCCGAAGAGCGCATGGTCAAGATCAACGAGGAATCCGCCAAGGCGGGCAAGAAGTTCCTCGAAGAGAACGGCAAGCGTGAAGGCGTGACCACCACCGCTTCCGGCCTGCAGTACGAAGTCGTGAAGAAGGCCGATGGCGCTCAGCCCAAGGCGACCGATGTGGTGACCGTCCACTACGAAGGCAAGCTGACCGACGGCACCGTCTTCGACAGCTCCATCCAGCGTGGCAGCCCGATCGACCTGCCGGTCAACGGCGTGATCCCGGGCTGGGTCGAAGGCCTGCAACTGATGCATGTCGGCGAGAAGTACAAGCTCTACATCCCGAGCGAGCTGGCCTATGGCGAGCAGAGCCCGAGCCCGGCGATCCCGGCGAACTCCGTCCTGGTGTTCGACCTGGAGCTGATCGGCATCAAGGACCCGGCTGCCGCCCCGCAGCAGTAAGCCGAACGCCCCCTGAAACGCCCCGCCTCGTGCGGGGCGTTTTCATTTGTGCAGCGACATGAATCCCTGCTGCCATACGCAGGTCGCAGGGCGAACCAGGGCCTGACTCATGGGTCTGAACGAAGGTGGCGCACATGGACGGTGTTACGGTTATGCACATGACCAGGCAGCCACGGGCCTTGTCACTGCGGTGCGCTGTCGCAGGCTCTGGCTGATTTTCAACCAGTTGATTTCGTTGATCTTTTTGGCCTGGCCAAAAAATCGCCGATCTGTAGCAAAGCCAGGCATGACGGGCTTTCGCAGGTTTCGGCAATAATCTGTCAACAAGGTTATCCACAGCTTCTGTGGGTAACCCCCGATAGCCCCGTTCCCATGCGGTTCAACGAGGAGCGACCATGAAAGCCCCCTGGAATCTGGAGCGTTACCTGCCCATTGCACGTCGTTTCCTGGCGCGCGGGCGGCTGCCTGCGCTGTTGCTCGCGGTGACCCGAAAAAGCGCGAGGCAGAGCGGCCGCCTGGGTGCGGTGAAGGAAGACCTGCAAGTGTTACTGGCGCTGTGCGTGGCGCGCCTGCGTGGCCAGTACCGCGATATCAGTCCGAAGGCGTTTCTCTCGATCGTCGCCGGGCTGGTGTATTTCCTCACGCCTGTGGACGCCATCCCCGACTGGGTGCTGGGCGTCGGCCTGATCGATGACCTGGGCGTACTCGCCTGGGTGCTTAAGACCTGGAGCGCCGAGCTGGATGCCTTCCGCTCCTGGCGTGATGCGCAGGCGCCTGATGTGGCGGCGTCCCTCGATCGCATCCCTGCTCGTGAAGAGGCCTTGGAAGACGTGCTCTAAGATTGGAAAAGCGCGCGCGATCACGGTTTTGCTGCGTGCTCACTGATGGCCCCCGGAGGCCGATTCGCCCTGTTAATATGGCGATCTGCAAGGAAAGTGCTGAAGCTGTCGGCACTGCTGTCCACGGGAGTTGCAATGAACGTGCAAGTGATCATGCGTGACGGTGAAGCAGAGTACGCGGTGTTGCCCTGGGCTGATTACCAGGCACTGCTACAGGCTGCCGGACAAGCCACCCAGGCGCCCACAGGCGCCGTCTCCGCCCCTTCGTTCTCGCAGTTGCAGGCGCTGCGTGAGGAGCAGGGGCAAAGTCTTGAACAAGTCGCCCGAGCGGTCGGCATCAGCCCCGTCTACCTGGGCCTGATCGAGAGCGGCGAGCGCGAGCCGGATGCCGCGATCAAGCGCTCGCTGGCACGCGTCCTCGGTGTCGCGGGCTGGGAGGCGGAATCTTGAGCGTGCGCATCAGCCGCCAGCACTGGCAGGCCCTGCTGGGTGAGCTGGAAGATGCCCGCCGGCAGCGCCATCTGCTGACCTACCGCGCCCTGGTGGAGCGCCTCCAACTGCCTACCCCCGCCATGCAGACCCTTACCGCCGCCCTGGAGCACCTTGCCGCACTGGACGCCCGTGCCGAGCGTCCGCTGCGCAGCTCCCTGGTGATCAGCCAGGGGGCCAGCCGCCTGCCGCGTACCGGCTTCTTCGAATGCGTGGTGCGCCTCGGGCGCTTCTCCGGGCCGCCGGACGGCATCGCCGCCGCGTCCTGGCATGCGGCCGAAGTGGTGCGGGTATTCGAGTTCACCTACCCCGAGGAAACCTGATGCGGCATTGGAAGATGCGCGCTCGCGTCGGCTATCTCGTTGCACGCTGGCTGCTGCGTTGGCCTGCCTTGGTCAAGCAGCCGCGGGCGTGGAACTGGATGCAGGGTCAATACGCGCGCATGGCCAATCTGGGGGATGTCGCCGCGCAGAGCTTCTACGGTCATCTCCTGTTGCACCGTGGGCAGGGCTTCGGGGCGCGGGAAGAGGGCATCCGCATGCTGCGCCTGGCGGCCCGCGCCGGTGATGGCAAGTCTTGCTATCAGCTCGGGGTGCTGGCATTGGCAGGTGATACCCGCAACCCGCCCGATGCCGCCGAAGCGGCTTCGTGGTGGGCGCTCGCCGAGTCGGCCGGGCATCCCCTGGCTGCCAAGCGCCTGGCTGATCTCTACCGCGAGGGTGGACCGGGCCTGGCGCCCGACCCGGCTGCCGCCGAGCGCATGGCCGCCAGCGCCGCGCGCCTGGGCTTCTGATCCCGGCTTGTCCCTCGCGCCGTTTCAGGCCGCATCGATGATGTGCAGGCTGTAGCCGGGCACCGCCTTGGCATGGCGCTTGGCTTCCGAGGCGAGCGCCGCGAGCTGGCTGGCGTCCAGCTGGCTGCAGGCTTCGGCGCGCAAGTTGACCACACCGATCGACAACGACAGCAGCGGAAACTCCTCGCGCTCGCCATGGCGGTTGTGGGCGATGAAGCAGCCGGCCTGCAGGTGGTCGGTGCGGTAGAAACGCCGACACTGCCCCTGGAAGTCTTCCAGCAGGTGGTTGAGCTTGGCGCGCCAGTCTTCCGAGCCCAGTACCAGCATGAAGTCGTCGCCGCCGATATGGCCAACGAAGTCCCGTGCCGGGTCGACGCGCTCGTTCAGGCATTGCGCCAGGCACAGCAGCACTTCATCGCCCTTGGCGTAGCCGTAGAGGTCGTTGAAGGGCTTGAAGCTGTCGATGTCCACGTAGCAGATCATCGCCGTACGGCCCTGCTGGAGCAGTCGCGCCAGGCATTGCTGGATGGGGACGTTGCCCGGCAGCAGGGTCAGCGGGTTGGCATGACGGGCCTGCTGGATCTTCTTTTCGGTGATCAGCTTGAGTACGTCGATCACTCTTCCCAGGCCCTGGTAACGGCCTTCGGAGACGATGATGAAGTCCTCTTCGATGCGCTGGCGCGCGCGGCTGGTGAGCAGGCGGCTGACCTGTTGCAGAGACTGGCACAGCTCGACGGCGAGGAAGTCGTCGCTCATCAGCCGGCTGATCGGTTTGCGGGCGAACAGGTCGGTGGCGAAGGGCTTGAGCAGGGCATCGGAAAGCAGGTGGCGGTGGACGATGCCCACCGGCTGCTGCTGGGCGTCGAGCACGGCCAGGGAGTTGAGATTGGCCTGGGCACGGAAGGCTTCGAGGACTTCGGCGATCGGGGTGTTCTGGTCCACTGCCGCCTGCTCGTTGAGCAGGGCCTGCAGGTCGGAGCCTTCTTCGGCGAGCGTGCCGCTGGTTTCCAGCTGCGGCAACAACGGGCGGGCGTCGCGGGGAGGTTGTTCCTGGGGGCGGCAGAGCAGGTAGCCCTGCACCAGGTCCAGGCCCATTTCGGCGAGCACGGCCAGTTCTTCCGGCAGCTCGATGCCCTCGGCGATCACCTGGGCGCGGGAAGCCTTGGCCATCTTCAGGATGGAACCGACGAACTCGCGCTTCACCGCGTCCTGGTGGATGCCGTCGATGAAGTGGCGGTCGATCTTCACGTAGTCGGGACGCAGCTCCGACCACAGGCGCAGGCTGGAGTAGCCGGCGCCGAGATCGTCCAGGGCGATGGAGAAACCCATGGCGCGGTAGTGGTGCAGGGCGGTGTCGAGCAGACCGAAATCTTCGGTCGGGGCGTGTTCGGTCAGCTCGATCACCACCTGGCTCGGCGGGATGCCGAAGGCCTGCAGCAACTGCAGCGTGCGCCCCGGCTGGTGGGCGGGGTCGAGCAGGGATTCAGGGGACACGTTGAGGAACAGCTTGCCGTCGAGCTTGAGCTCGTGGAAGCGCGTACAGGCACGCCTGCGGCAGGCCATCTCCAGTTCGCTGAGGCGACCGGCGTGGCGCGCGACGGCGAACAGGGTGACGGGGGAGTGCAGGGGGCTGTTCGAAGGGCCCCGGGTGAGGGCCTCGTAGCCGAGGATGCGGCGTTCGGAAAGCGAAATGATCGGCTGGAAAAGGCTGTTCAGGTCGCCGTGAGCGAGGATATGGCCCAGTGCGCTCAACTGCTCGGTGACTGTCATGGTGGCTCTCGTGAATGCGGCTCAAAAGCAAGGGGCCGCATTAGCGGCCCCTGCATTTCACGACGATTTCGTGACGTTCTGATGACGTTCGGTCAGTGCTTGGCCACTGCCGAGTTCAGACCCAGGTAGTCGAGCAGGATCTGCCCGGTCTCGGTCAGGTAGGCGTCGTCTTCCGGCTTGGTCTTGTCATCGTCCAGTGGCAGCGCGTCCTCGTCTTCCTTCTTCAGCTCCTTCAGCGGCTCCTCGCCCTTGCCCTTGCGACGGCTGTTCTCCATCGCCAGCTGCTTGGACTCGATGTCCGCCTGCTGGGCGCGGCGCTTGGCCTCGTTGAGGGTGATGGTGGTTTCCTTCATCAGCTTCTGGGCCAGGGCCAGGCGCTCGCGGCTGTAGACGAAGTCGGGATTGTGCGCGGTGCGCGAATCGTGACGGGCCTTGAGCTCGGCGAGGAAGGGCTTGAAGGGGTCGACCTCGGGCTTGATCGCCGGGCGGATGCTGTCCCAGGGCATGGCCTCGGGCAGCGCGCTTTCGCCGATTTCCTTGGTGTCGACCACCGAGGGATACTCGATGTCGGGGATCACGCCCTGGTGCTGGGTGCTCTGGCCGGAGACGCGGTAGAACTTGGCCAGGGTCAGCTTCAGCTCGCCATGGTTGAGTGGCTGGATGGTCTGCACGGTGCCCTTGCCGAAGGTCTGGCCACCGATGATCAGCGCGCGGTGATAGTCCTGCATGGCGCCGGCGAAGATCTCCGAGGCCGAGGCGGACAGGCGGTTGACCAGCACGGCCATCGGGCCCTTGTAGAAGATGCCGGTGTTCTCGTCGGCCAGCACGTCGACGCGGCCGTCACTGTTGCGCACCAGCACGGTCGGACCCTGGTCGATGAACAGGCCGGTCAGCTCGGTGGCTTCCTGCAGGGAGCCGCCGCCGTTGTTGCGCAGGTCGATCACCACGCCGTCGACCTTCTCCTTCTGCAGTTCGCCGAGGAGTTTCTTCACATCGCGCGTGGTGCTCTTGTACTCGGGGTCGCCGGCACGGAACGCCTTGAAGTCCAGGTAGAAGGCCGGCACTTCGATCACGCCGAGCTTGAAGGCATGGCCGTCATGCTCGAGGTTGAGCACGGATTTCTTCGCGGCCTGCTCTTCGAGCTTCACCGCTTCGCGGGTGATGGAGACGATCTTGCTGCTCTGGTCGTTGGGGGCGTTGTTCGCGGGGACCACTTCCAGGCGCACGACCGAGCCTTTCGGGCCGCGGATCAGTTTCACGACCTCATCCAGGCGCCAGCCGATCACGTCGACCATCTCACCGTTGCCCTGGGCGACGCCGACGATCTTGTCGGCCGGAGCGATCTGCTTGCTCTTCTCGGCGGGGCCGGCGGGGACCAGGCGCACCACCTTCACATGCTCGTTGTCGCTCTGCAGCACGGCGCCGATGCCTTCCAGCGACAGGCTCATGTTGATGTCGAAGTTCTCCGCGTTGTCCGGGGAGAGGTACTGGGTGTGCGGATCGTAGGTCTGCGCGAAGGCGTTGATATAGGCCTGGAACACGTCCTCGCCACGGGTCTGTTCGAGGCGCGAGAGCTGGTTCTTGTAGCGCTTTACCAGCAGCTCCTGGATCGCCTTCGGCTCCTTGTTGGCGATCTTCAGGCGCAGGACCTCGTCCTTCACGCGCTTGCGCCAGAGGTCATCGAGGGCGGCGCGGTCCTTGGCCCAGGTGGCTTTCTCGCGATCGGTCTCGAGGCTCTCGTCGACGCTGAAGTCGATCTTGTCCACGCCCTTGTCGAGCATGGCCAGGGCGAAGTCCAGGCGCTCCTTGAGGCGGTCCAGATGACGCTTGTAGATAGTGAAGCCCGGGTCCAGGTCGCCGCTCTTCAGGAAGTCGTCGAATTGCGTCTTCCACTGGTTGAATTCGGCGATGTCGCCGGCGGTGAAATACATCTTCGCCGGGTCGAGAAGCTTGAGGTAGCCCTCGTAGATCTTCACCGAGCGCTCGTCGTTGAGCGGCGGCTTGTTGTAATGGTGGCGCTTGAGCAGCTCCACCACGTTGAGACTGGCTATCACCTGCTCACGGTCGGGCTGGATCGAGTCCCAGCTGTCGCTTGCCGAGGTGGTGGACGCATGCAGCGGCAGGACGCTGATGCTGAATACAAACGCAAGGGCGGAGCAGATCAGTGAACGCTTCATGCTGAGTCGACGTCGGGGGAGGTGATAACGCATATTAGGCCGTATTTGAGGGCGCCGGGTTCCATCGGCGCAAAGCAAAAGCCCGGCGGTCAGCCGCCGGGCGAGTCCTGGGTCACTATGGAGGCAGCGTGAAAGCATTGCAAGGCGTTGAAGGGCGCGTGGAATGGGCTGAACGCCCGGTTCCTGGCTGTGATGTGGGGCAGGTCCGCATTCGTGTGGCGGCAGCGGGTCTGAACCGCGCCGACCTGTTGCAGGCCGCGGGCCATTACCCGCCGCCGCCGGGTGCCAGCGACATCATCGGCCTCGAATGCTCCGGGGTGATCACCGAGGTGGGCGCGGGTGCGGCATGGCAGGTCGGTGACCGTGTCTGTGCGCTGCTGGCCGGCGGCGGCATGGCCGAGGAAGTGGTGGTGGATGCCGGCCATGTATTGCCGGTTCCCGAGGGCCTCAGCCTGGCCGAAGGGGCCGCGCTGCCCGAGGTCTACGCCACCGCCTGGCTCAACCTGTTCCAGCTGGCGGGCCTCAAGCCCGGCGAGAAGGTGCTGCTGCATGCCGGTGCGAGTGGTGTCGGTTCCGCCGCCATCCAACTGTGCAAGGCGTTCGGCAGCCCCGTCTGGGTCAGCGTCGGTTCCGCCGAGCGCCTGGCCTATTGCGAAAGCCTTGGCGCCCAGGGTGGCGCGTTGCGTGGCGAAGCGCTGGAGAGTCTGCGCGACTTCGCCCCCTTCGACGTCATCCTCGATCCTGTCGGTGGCAACTATGCGGCGCTGAACCTGGAGCTGCTGGCCCGCGACGGTCGCTGGGTCAACATCGGCCTCATGGGTGGGCGCCAGGCCGAGCTGGACATGGCGCTGGTGCTGGGCAAGCGCATCCAGCTGATCGGCTCCACGCTGCGCAACCGCGACGACGCCTTCAAGGCCGACCTGCTGCGTGACCTGGGGCAGCACGCCTGGCCCCTGTTCGGCGAAGGCCGGCTGAAGCCCCAGCTGGAGCGCAGCTTCGCTGCCAAGGACGTGGAAGCGGCCTTCGCGGCCCTCGGCAGCAACCAGGTTTCCGGTAAAGTAGTCGTCCTGCTCGACGTGTCCCTGGCCTGATCCAGGCTCCCCTCGCTCCGGTGGCCGCGCGCAAGGCCGCGTGGCTACTGGGCTGTAGCGGCTTTCCAGGATCGATTTAGGAAAGCAATGATGGCGATGCCCTCAATCAATAAGCTCTTTACGGGCTGACCGCCTAGTATTCGTCGGGTAAATTCTTGACCCGAACTTCCAACCCCATAGATAGAGGACCACTCGATGTCTCTGATCAACACCGCAGTTCAACCTTTCAAGGTCAACGCTTTCCACAACGGCAAGTTCATCGAAGTCACCGAAGAATCCCTCAAGGGCAAGTGGTCGGTACTGATCTTCATGCCGGCAGCCTTCACCTTCAACTGCCCCACCGAGATCGAAGACGCCGCCAACAACTACGGCGAATTCCAGAAGGCCGGTACCGAGGTCTACATCGTGACCACCGATACCCACTTCTCCCACAAGGTGTGGCACGAGACTTCCCCGGCCGTCGGCAAGGCCCAGTTCCCGCTGATCGGTGACCCGACCCACCAGCTGACCAACGCGTTCGGCGTGCACATCCCGGAAGAAGGCCTGGCCCTGCGCGGCACCTTCGTGATCAACCCGGAAGGCATCATCAAGACCGTTGAGATCCACTCCAACGAGATCGCTCGTGACGTCGGCGAAACCCTGCGCAAGCTGAAAGCTGCCCAGTACACCGCCGCCCACCCGGGCGAAGTCTGCCCGGCCAAGTGGAAGGAAGGCGAGAAGACCCTCGCTCCGTCCCTGGACCTGGTTGGCAAGATCTAAGCAGTACCCGCAGTACCTCCCCCCGGTGGTCGGCCCCAGGCCGGCCACCCTGCAAAAGCCCGAATTCGAGCGAGCAGGGCGGGCGCGCATGCGCTCGCCGCGGGGCCCCCTTTGCCCGAAACAAGCAGGAGCCGAATCATGTTGGACGCCAATCTTAAAACCCAGTTGAAGGCCTATCTGGAAAAGGTCACCCAGCCGTTCGAGATCGTCGCGTCCCTCGATGACAGCGACAAATCGAAGGAGCTGCGCGACCTGCTGCATGACATCGTCGGCCTGACCGACAAGATCACCCTGCGCGAAGACGGTGGCGATGCCCGCACGCCTTCCTTCTCGCTGGAGCGCCCCGGTGCGGATATCAGCCTGTGTTTCGCCGGCATCCCCATGGGCCACGAATTCACCTCCCTGGTCCTGGCGCTGCTGCAGGTCGGCGGCCACCCCTCCAAGCTCGAAGCCGACGTGATTGAGCAGGTCAAGGGCATCCAGGGTGAGTTCAACTTCGAAACCTACTTCTCGCTGTCCTGCCAGAACTGCCCGGACGTGGTCCAGGCGCTGAACCTCATGGCCGTGCTCAACCCCAACATCCGCCACGTCGCCATCGACGGCGCGCTGTTCCAGGATGAGGTCGAGCAACGCCAGATCATGTCGGTGCCGAGCATCTACCTGAACGGCGAACTGTTCAGCCAGGGCCGCATGGGCGTGGAGGAAATCCTCGCCAAGATCGACACCGGCGCCTCCGCCCGTGACGCCGAGAAACTCAATGCCAAGGACGCCTTCGACGTCCTGGTGATCGGCGGTGGCCCGGCCGGTGCGTCGGCTGCCATCTACGCCGCTCGCAAGGGCATCCGTACCGGCGTCGCGGCCGAGCGCTTCGGTGGCCAGGTGCTGGACACCATGGCCATCGAGAACTTCATCTCCGTGCAGGAGACCGAAGGCCCGAAACTGGCCCGCGCGCTGGAAGAGCACGTCAAGCAGTACGACGTCGACATCATGAACCTGCAGCGCGCCAGCCAATTGATCCCGGCCAAGGCCGAAGGCGGCCTGCACGAAGTGAAGTTCGAGAGCGGAGCCAGCCTCAAGGCCAAGACCGTGATCCTCTCCACCGGTGCCCGCTGGCGCGAGATGAACGTGCCCGGCGAGCAGGAATACCGCGGCCGTGGCGTCGCCTACTGCCCGCACTGCGACGGCCCGCTGTTCAAGGGCAAGCGCGTGGCGGTGATCGGCGGCGGCAACTCCGGCGTGGAAGCGGCCATCGACCTGGCCGGCATCGTCGCCCACGTGACGCTGATCGAGTTCGACAGCCAACTGCGTGCCGACGCCGTGCTGCAGAAGAAACTGCGCAGCCTCTCCAACGTCGACATCGTCACCAGTGCACTGACCAGCGAAGTGAAGGGCGACGGCCAGAAGGTCACCGGCCTGACCTACAAGGACCGCAACTCCGATGAGTTCAAGGCCCTGGAACTGGAAGGCATCTTCGTGCAGATCGGCCTGCTGCCCAACAGCGACTGGCTCAAAGGCACCGTCGAGCTGAGCCAGCGTGGCGAGATCATCGTCGACGCCCGTGGCGAGACCTCGCTGCCCGGCGTGTTCGCCGCCGGCGACGTGACCACCGTGCCCTACAAGCAGATCGTCATCGCCGTGGGCGAAGGTGCAAAGGCCTCCCTGAGCGCCTTCGACCACCTGATCCGTAACAGCTGATCCACCCTGCTCCACGAAAAAGGCAGCCCTCGGGCTGCCTTTTTCAATGGAGCGCTTTCATCGGGGCTCCCGGGAAGAGCCAACTGCCGTTCATCCTTCCCGCTTCAGGTACGCCACCGGCACCCGCGCGGTCAGCCATACGCCATTCTCTGCCTGGTGGAAGGCGAAACCGTCTTCGTGCATGGCGCGGGCGTCCACTTCCAGGATGACCGGCTCGCCATAGCGCTCGCCGACCTGGGTGGCCGTCTCACGGTCCGTGGAAAGGTGCACGTGGTGGCGCGAACCGGCGATCAGCCCCTTCTGCAAGATGCTGTCGAGGAAGCGGCTGGCGGTGCCGTGGAACAGCCGCTGCGGCGGTACCACGGTTTCGTACTGTCGCTGCACCGATGCGCTCGAATGTCCCTGCACGGCGCGGATGCGGCGGCCATCCTCGGAGAGTGCGAAGCGCTTCTTGTCGTTCCCGTCCACCATCCGGCGGATCGTCCTTTCGTCGAGGTCCTTGCCCGCGCGCACCGCCCCGGTGATCAGCGCCTCGACATCGGCCCAGCCCTCGCTGTCCAGCTGCAGGCCGATGGCCTCGGGCTTGTGCCTCAGCACAAAGCTGAGAAAGCGGCTGATCTCCACTTCCTGTGCATCGCTCATGGTCAGGCTCCTGCCTCCTGCGTGATTGAGGGGCCGATTCTGCCACGGCGGCGTGGCCGACCAAATACCTCGAACCTTCGCTGCAGGCGTTCCTCACAACTCCTGACACCCATGGAAAAAGCGAGGTGGAACATGCCCGTCAAACATGACCTGAGCCAGGACATCGGAGTCGACGCCCGCGAGCTGGAGCGGCGCAAGCGCGAGGACCACAAGCTGGTGCGCCTGATCGACGACTACGAGTCGGCCGACCTCAAGCTGGTGGAGCTGGGTTCCAACGCCGGCCTCGGGGTCTCCGACGAAGCGCTGCACACCCTCAAGGCTGAGCGCCTGCTGGCCAAGGACCGCATCGTCCAGTACCTGAAATACGGCACCTGAGGAGGCACCCCATGATCGACAGCGACCCCAGCGTCACCGAAGACGGCGAGCTGCCGGAGATCACCCCGGACGAGGAGGCGGAGATCGACGCCGAGGTGGAGCGCCTGCAGAAGCCCCGCGACCCCGAGCCCGAACTGCGCCCGCGTCACCATGAACCGGAACTGCCGGGCGAGGGCGACAACACCGTGCCCTGAGCGTCATTCGGCCCGGTGGCAGCACACGCACAGCTTGTTGCCATCGGGATCGCGGAAATAGGCGCCGTAGTAGTCGGGGTGGTAGTGCGGACGCAGGCCGGGGGCGCCTTCAGAGCGTCCTCCGTTGGCCAGTGCCAGGGCGTGGCACCGGTCCACGGTGGCGCGATCCGGTGCCAGCAGCGCGACCATCTGGCCGTTGCCCGCCGTCGCCGCTTCACCGTCGAACGGCGCGCCCAGTACCAGCAGCGGGCGTGGCGCATCCGCCGGCATCCAGCCCGCCCAGGGTTGTGACGGGTCACAGAATTTCTGCGGCAGGCCCAGCGCCTCCATCAGCGGCGTGTAGAACGCCAAGGCGCGGGAGAAGTCATTGGTGCCGATGCAGACGTGAGACAGCATGAGGGGCTTTCCTGGGCGGTTGGCGAGCGCCGATTATGCGCGTCCCCCTTTCGCGGAAACCAGCGGGCGCCTAGCATGTCCGCCCTCGCGCCCAGGCGCCGACGTTCATCGACAAGGAGTTCCCGTGAGCCTTCATATCCGCGAAGCCGTGCGCAGTGATGCCAGCCAGATCCTCGCCTTCATCACCGAGCTGGCCATCTATGAGAAGGCCGAGCACGAAGTGGTCGCCACGGTGGCCGACATCGAACAGAGCCTGTTCGAAGGCGCGACCCCGGCCCACGCGCTGATCTGCGAACTGGATGGCCAGCCCATCGGCTTCGCCGTGTATTTCTACAGCTACTCTACCTGGCTGGGCCGCAAGGGCATGTACCTGGAAGACCTCTATGTCTCCCCGCAGCAACGCGGCGTGGGCGCCGGCAAGGCCCTGCTGCGCCACCTCGCGCGCCTGGCCTGCGACAGTGGCTGCGGCCGCCTGGAGTGGAGCGTGCTGGACTGGAACGAGCCCGCCATCCAGTTCTACCGCTCCATCGGCGCCAGCCCCCAGGACGAATGGGTGCGCTACCGCATGGCCGGGGACGAACTCAGGGCATTCGCCCACGGGGACCGTTGAGTCTCACTGCCCTGCGGCACTGGCGCGGCAAGGGTCAGCGCCATTCGAGGATCGGCCAGCCCGCCTGCTCGGCATGTTCGCGCAGGGCGGGGTCGGGGTTGACCACGCGGGGGTTGCTGACCTGCTTTAGCAGCGGCAAGTCGTTGCGCGAATCGGAGTAGAAGTAGGCACCGTCGAGGCTTTCGCCTTCGGCCGTCAGCCACTCGTGCAGGCGGGTGACCTTGCCTTCGCGGTAGGTGAGCACGCCGCGGGTGTTGCCGCTGTAGTGGCCGTGCCGTTCCTCCAGGTCGATGGCCAGTACTTCGTCGATCTTCAGCCGTGCGGCGATGGCGCTGACGAGGAAATGCGCCGAGGCGGAGATCACCAGGATGCGGTCGCCGGCCTCGCGGTGGCTGGCCAGGCAGCGGGTGGCGTCGCTGTGGAAGATCGGCTCGATCACGTCCTCGACGAAGGGCTCGACGACGAAGGCCACCTCCTCGGGCGTGCGACCGACCAGGGGCGACAGACTGAAGGCCATGTAGTCCTCCATCGCCAGCTTGCCCTCGGCATAGAGGGCCATCAGTTCGTGGTCCTTCCTGACGAAGGATTCGCCGTCCACCCAACCGATGGCGGCCATGTGTTCGCTCCACAGGCTCGCGCAGTCGCCGTCGATCAGGGTGTCGTCGAGGTCGAATATTGCCAGGGTCATCACGCCACCTCCCGGATCGCGCTGTCATCGATGGCAAGGCCGATGCGCTGGCCCTTGCCGTGCAGGTCGTCGGCGCTGCGGTTGAGCACGTCCACCACCAGTTCCACGCCCCGCGCCTCCACGCGATAGCGGATGACGTTGCCCAGGAGGCTGTGGCCGCGCACCTGTGCCTCGATGGCACCGTCGCTGCTCAGCGAGATGGCTTCCGGGCGTATGGCGATACGGCTGGCTATCGGGCGTGCCAGCAGGCGCGTCGCGTCTTCGGCTTCCAGCAGGTTGTAGTTGCCGATGAAGCCGGCGGCGAAGGCGTCCACCGGCGCGGTGTACAGCGTTTCGGCGTCGCCGCTCTGGACGATGCGTCCGGCGTTCATCAGGAAGATGCGGTCGGACAGGGTCAGCGCCTCCTCCTGGTCGTGGGTGACGAAGATGGTGGTCAGCCCCAGTTCCTGCTGGATGCTGCGGATCTGTTCGCGCAGGTGCTTGCGGATGCGAGCGTCCAGGGCCGAGAGCGGCTCGTCGAGCAGCAGCAGGCGCGGGCGGGTGACCAGGGAGCGGGCCAGGGCCACGCGCTGGCACTGGCCGCCGGAGAGCTGGTGCGGGTAGCGGTCGGCGTACCTGTCCAGCTCCACCATGGCCAGGGCTTCCTGCACGCGGCGGGCGCTGTCTTCCTTGCTGGTCTTCTGCATGCGCAGGCCGAAGGCGACGTTCTGCGCGGCGGTCATGTTGGGGAACAGCGCATAGCTCTGGAACACCATGCCGATGCCGCGCTTCTGCGGCGCCAGCGGCACCAGGTCCTGGCCATCGAGGAGGATCTGCCCGCCGTTGACCTCGGTGAGGCCGGCGATGCAGCGCAGCAGGGTGGACTTGCCGCAGCCGGAAGGGCCGAGCAGGGTGACGAACTCGCCCTTGCCGATCTCGCAGTCGATGTCGCTGAAGATGGGGGTCGAGCCGTAATGCTTGTGCAGGCCCTTGATGCTCAGGAAGCTCATGTCTTGTCCTTGTTTAGGCGGTTGGCTGCCCAGGTGAACAGCAGCACGAAGAAGAAGTAGGAGATCACCAGGGCGCTGTTGAAGTGGCCGCTGCTGTTCTTCATGTTGTTCAGGTAGACCTGCAGGGTCTCGTAGCGCGTGCCCACCAGCAGGTTGGCGAAGACGAACTCGCCGAAGAGGAAGGAGAACGACAGGAACAGCGAGATCATCAGGCCCTTGCGCAGGTTGGGCAGCACCACCAGCAGCGCGGCCTTCCAGGTGCTGGCGCCGAGCAGGTGGGCAGCGTCCATCAAATCGCGCAGGTTGATCGCCTGGAGGTTGTTGGTGATGGCGCGGTACATGAACGGCAGGGCGACGGTGAAGTAGCAGCCGATCAGGATCCACGGCGTGCCGACCATGGCCAGCGGGCCCGAGCCATAGAGCTGCAGCAGGCCCACCGAAGACACCACAGGCGGCACCGCGAAGGGCAGCAGGATGAGGATGTTCATCAGCGCGTCCAGCTTCGGGAAGTGGTAGTGCACCACGAACAGCAGCGGCAGGATCAGCACCACCGACAGCGCCAGGGCGCCGAAGCACACCAGCAGCGACTGGCCGAAGGCGGTGAGGAAGCGGGCGTCGCTCCACAGCGCCAGGTACCACTTGAAGGTCAGGCCGTCGGGCAGGATGGTCGCCGACCAGCTGGTGGACAGCGAGTAGAGCAGGGTGCCGGCCAGCGGCAGCAGCAGGATCAGGAACAGCAGCCAGACCACGATGCGGTGGTAGAGGCTGGCGGCGGGGGCTTCAGCGCGCGACATGGTAGCTCCTCTTCAGCAGCCACTGGTGGACGATGGTGATCAGCGCCATCAGGCCCACCAGCACCATGGCCAGGGCACTGGCGAGGTTGGGGTTCAGCGCGATGTCGCCGGCGACCATGGCGGCGATGCGGATCGGCAGCACGTTGAAGTTGCCGGTGGTCAGGGCGTAGACGGTGGCATAGGCGCCCAGGGCGTTGGCCAGCAGGATGATGAAGGTGCCCAGCAGTGCCGGGGTCAGCACCGGCAGGCCGATGTGCCGCCAGAAGTCCCAGGTGCTGGCACCGAGCAGCGAGGCGGATTCGCGCCAGTCCTCGCGCAGGGCGTCGAAGGCGGGGTAGAGCAGCAGCACGCCGAGGGGGATCTGGAAATAGGTGTAGAGCACGATCAGGCCGGTCTTGGAATAGAGGTTGAAGTCCTCGATCAGGCCGCTCTGCTTGAGCAGCAGGGTCAGCGCGCCGTTGAAGCCCAGCAGGATGATGAAGGCGAAGGCCAGGGGCACGCCGGCGAAGTTGCTGGTCATGTTGGAGAAGGCCATGACGAAGTCGCGCAGGCGGCTATCCACCTGGCGCAGCGAGTAGCTGCCGAGGATGGCGATGAGGATGCCGATCAGGCTCGACCAGAAGGAGATCTGCAGGCTGTGCTTGATCGCCTGCAGGTAGAACTTCGAGGCGAACACCTTGGCGTAGTTGCCCAGACCCCAGCCTTCGGGGCTGTTCAGGCTGTTGATCGCCACCCACGCCAGCGGCGCGATCTGGAAGGCGACGAAGAAAAGGGCGAATGGCAGCAGGCACAGCAGGGCCAGCCATTTGCCGCGGTTGGCTGAATTCACTTCAACAGCTCCCGGCAGAAGGGTTTGTCGTGGGGCACGCCGAGCAGTTCGCAGAGGGTGCCGCAGAGCTCGGTCTGTTTCGGTTGCGCGCCGGCATCGAGGCTGAAGGCGTCACCGAGGACGAACAGCGGCACCTCGCGCTCCTCCGGCAGCAGGCCGTTGTGGGAGCGGTCGGCGTTCATGCCGTGGTCGGCGGTCACCAGCACCTGGTAGCCGGCGTCGAGCCAGCGTTGCAGGTACTCGGCGAGGATCACGTCGGCCATGCGCGCGGCATTGCGGTATTGCGGGGTGTCGAGGCCGTGCTTGTGGCCGGCGTCGTCGATGTTCATCGGGTGCACCAGCAGCAGGTCCGGCGCATGGCGCACGCGCAGGCTCTCGGCGTCGGCGAACAGGTGCGAGTCCGGGTAGTGGTCCGCCCAGTAGAAGTGGCCGTGCTGAATGGGCAGCTCGGGGGCATCGGTGTGGCGGTCGCGGGCGGGGTCGAAGGGGCTGCGGTTGTACAGCTCGCTGACCCAGTGGTATGCGGCGGCGGCGGTACTGCGGCCGGCAGCGCGGGCGTAGTGGAAGACGCTGCGCTGGTTGGACAGGCGCGAGACGTCGTTGTGCACGATGCCGCTGTCGATGGGCGGCACTCCGGTGAGGATGCATTCATAGAGCGGGCGGGACAGCGCGGGCAGCTCGCATTCGAGCCGGTAGTAGGCGGCCCGGCCGGCGGCGCAGTAAGCGTGCAGGTGGCCCATTGCGTGACGGGCGACGCTGTGGCCGAGGCCGTCGAGCAGGACCAGTATGGCTTTTCGGTTCATGGGCGGGCCCCGGAAGCGACGAGGCGCCGGCAGAGGCCGGCGCCCGGTTGTCGCTCGTTATTCCATGTTGATGATGACGTTTTCCTGCCACAGGCCCGGCAGGGCCTTGGAGGTTTCTTCCCAGGCCTTGGCGTCCTTGATCGGCTTGACCTTGGCGTACTGCTCGTTGGGCAGCAGCTTGGCCTGCACCTCGGCCGGCAGGGTCAGGTGCTCGGCGCGGATCGGACGGGCGTTGCCCTTGGCCAGGTTGATCTGGCCGGCGTCGCTGAAGATGTATTCGCGGGCCAGCTTGGCGGCGTTCGGGTGCTTGGCGTACTTGTTGATGATGGTGGTGTAGCCGGAGATCACCGAACCGTCGGAGGGGATCAGCACCTCGAAGCGGCTGGGGTCGATCTGGTCGCGGTAGGACAGGCCGTTGAAGTCCCAGACGATGCCGACTTCCACTTCGCCCTTCTCCAGGGTCTGGATGGTCGGGTTGGACAGGGACAGGCGGCCCTGCTCGGCGATCTTGGCGAAGAGATCCAGGCCCGGCTGGATGTTCTTCTCGTCACCGCCCTTGGCGATGGCGGCGGCGAGGACGCCGTTGACCGCCTGGGCGGCGGCGCTGACGTCACCGATGGCGACCTTGTACTTGCCTTTCTCCAGGTCGGCCCAGGATTTCGGCGGCTCCTTCACCAGTTGCTTGTTGATGATGAAGGCGATGGAGCCGGTGTAGGCGAGGGCCCAGTGGCCGTCCTTGTCCTTGGCCCATTCCGGGACCTGCTCCCAGGTGCTCGGCTTGTAGGGCTGGGTGACGCCCTGCTGGGTGGCGATGGGGCCGAAGGCCGCGCCGACGTCGCCGATGTCGGCGGTGGCGTTGTCCTTCTCGGCCGCGAACTTGGCGATTTCCTGCGCCGAGCTCATGTCGGTGTCCATGTGCTTGAGGCCGTACTTCTTCTCCAGGTCGACCCAGGTGTCCTTCCAGTTCGCCCAGCTGTCGGGCATGCCCACGCTGTTCACCGCGCCTTCCTTGCGGGCGGCCTCCTCGAGGGTCTTGAGCGCAGCGTCATCCGCCATGGCCTGGGTGCTCAGGGCCAGGGTGGTTCCAATCAGTGAAGCCAGCAGCAGGCGTTTCATATGAAGCTCCTTAGCAGGGTTGGGTATTGGTCTAGATCAGCAACAACCAGGCCAATCTAAAGGTCCTAGATGACGGTTTGATTGCACCGCGCGATGCCGCGGGCCCCGTTCTTCCGGCGACAGCAAGCGTAGACCATGGCCGGAGGTCCGATGTGGCGGGCGTCACAAGGGTGCGCTGGCATGCAGCGTGCAAGTCAGGCGTGCTGTCACGGGACAGTCATCTAGGCTGCATAGCATGGTCACATCACCGCCAGCGTCGCACTTTTATGGTGCTGGTCTATTCCAGATTGGAGTCTTTCGATGCGCGATGAGGCGCCCCGTACCGTTACCGCCATCTGCCGCGCACTGCAGGAGCAGATCGAGCACGGCCTGCTGCCGCTGGGTGGCAAGCTGCCGGCCGAACGCAAGTTGAGCGAGCTATTCGACACCACCCGTATCACCCTGCGCGAGGCGCTCGGCCAGCTGGAGGCGCAAGGGCTGATCTACCGCGAAGAGCGTCGTGGCTGGTTCGTCTCGCCGCCTCGGGTGGCCTACAACCCGCTTATACGCAGCCACTTCCACGCCATGGTCGGCGAACAGGGCCGGGTGCCGGCCACCGAAGTGCTGAGCGCGCGGCTGATGCCGGCCACCGTGGAAATCTGCGAGCTGCTTGAGCTGCCGGCACTGTCGAGCGTCTACCTGATCCGCCGCGCACGGCGCATCGACGGGCGCCTGGTGCTCTACGTCGAGCACTACCTCAACCCGCAGTACTTCCCCGGCATCCTCGATTTCGACCTGACCCGCTCATTGACCGACCTCTATGGCAGCGAGTACGGCATCCGCTACGGCCGCGTGCGCTTCGACATGGTGCCGACGGCGCTGCACCCGGAAGCCGCCTCGACCCTGAAGGTCGCCCCCGGCAGCCCGGCGCTGCGCATCACCCGCGTCAACCGCGACCAGCACGGTCGCCTGATCGACTGCGACCTGGAGTTCTGGCGGCACGATGCGATTCACGTGAGCGTGGAGGTGCCGGAGTAAGGGCAGCTACAAGCGGCAAGCTTCAAGCTGCAAGTGGTGGAGCGAAGGGGGAGCTGTAGGAGTAGCCCGGGCTTCAGCCCGGGAACTGGAGGGAAGGGCGGGCCTGCGGCCCGCTGGGCGAATGAGTTCGCCCCTGCACGATCGTTCTTGCCGCTTGAGGCTTGTCGCTTGCGGCTGCTTCTAAGCGTAATTCTCAGGCGCGAGCCTGCGTTCGACCAGCTCGATGAGGATGTGCACCACCTTGATGTGCAGCTCCTGCACGCGGTCGGCGAAGTCGCCGCCGGGGGCGCAGATGCATACGTCGGCGAGCGCTTCCAGGGCGGAGCCCGGTTTGCCGGTGAGGGCGATGACCTTCACCCCGAGCGCCTTGGCGGCTTCGGCGGCCTTGAGCACGTTGGGGCTCTTGCCGCTGGTGCTGAAGGCCAGCAGCACGTCGCCTTCGCGGCCGTGGGACTCGATGTAGCGCGAGAAGATGTGGTCGTAGCCGAAGTCGTTGGCCACGCAGCTGATATGGCTGGCATCGCTGATGGAGATGGCGGCGATGCCCGGGCGGTTTCTGCGGTAGCGCCCGGTCAGTTCCTCGGCGAAATGCATGGCGTCGCACATGGAGCCGCCATTGCCGCAGGAGAAGGCCTTGCCCTTGGTCTCGAAGCTTTCCACCAGCAGTTCCGCCGCGCGCTCGATGCTGCGCAGGGCCTGCTCGTTGGCGATGAAGTTCTCCAGCGCCGACCGGGCTTCCTCGAGGCTGTTGCGGATGTGGCTGAGCATGCGGCTGTCTCCGTTCAAGGCAGGTCGTGGCTGGAGTAGAAGGCGGCCAGCACCTTCACCAGGTGGGCGAGGTCATGGCTGCCGGCCAGTTCGCGGATGGAGTGCATGGCGAAGGTCGGCAGGCCGATGTCCACGGTGCGCACGCCCAGCTGGCTGGCGGTGATCGGGCCGATGGTGGAGCCGCATCCCATGTCGCTGCGGGTGACGAAGCTCTGCACCGGCACTTCGTTTTCCAGGCACAGGTGGCGGAAGAAGCCGGCGGTCTCGCTGTTGGTGGCGTAGCGCTGGTTGCTGTTGATCTTGATCACCGGGCCGGCGTTGAGCTTGGGCCCGTGATTGCCGTCGTGCTTGTCGGCGTAGTTCGGGTGCACGCCGTGGGCGTTGTCGGCGGAAACCAGCAGCGAGCGCTGGACGATGCGGGTGAAGGCGTCGCCTTCGGGCATCAGGCGGCGCAGGACCTGCTCCAGGAACGGGCCGTCGGCGCCACAGGCGGAGCAGGAGCCGACTTCCTCGTGGTCGGTGCAGACCAGCACGCAGCTCTCGTCGCCCTCGGCGGCCAGCAGGGCCTGCAGGCCGGCGTAGCAGGAGAGCAGGTTGTCCAGGCGCGCCCCGGCGATGAAGTCGCCGCCGAGGCCGATCACGGCGGCGCTCTGGGTGTCGTAGAAGCTCAGTTCGTAGTCCAGCACCGCATCCGCGTTGACGCCGTGTTCCAGCGTCAGCTGCTCGGCCAGCAGGTCACGGAATTCACGGGTTTCGCCGGTGGCCAGCTGGGCCAGGATCGGCGGCAGTTCGGTCTGCGCGTTGATGGCCCAGCCCTGGTTGGCCTCACGGTTGAGGTGGATGGCCAGGTTGGGGATCACGGCGATGGGCGCCTGGAAATCCACCAGTTGGCTTTCCACCTTGCCGGCGGCGCGGTAGGTGACGCGGCCCGCGAGCGAGAGGTCGCGGTCGAACCAGGGGGCCAGCAGGGCTCCGCCATAGACTTCGACGCCCAGCTGCCAGAAGCCCTGGCGATGCAGTTCGGGGTTGGGTTTCACGCGCAGGCCGGGGCTGTCGGTGTGGGCACCGACCAGGCGCAGGCCGCCGTCGAGCATCGGGCGCTTGCCGAGGCGGACGGCGATCAGCGAGGAATCGTTGCGGGTCACGTAGTAGCGCCCACCGGCCTCGGCGCGCCAGGCGTCGCGCTCGTCGAGGTGCACATAGCCCGCGGCCTCCAGGCGCTGGGCCAGGCTGCGGGTGGCGTGGAAGGGGGTGGGAGAGGCCTTGAGGAAATCGATCAGGCCCTGGTTCAACTCTTCGCGCATATCGGACTCCAGGCGGCAGTGGGCCGGAGTTTATCGCATCGGGCTCGGTGATTAGGAGGCGCAGGGCGGTGAATTTTCACTAAGGCGGCCATAGGGCCGGCCGGGCCGGGGGGCAAGGATGCCGTGCGACAACCGAGTACAGATGCCAGCGCTTGGTGCGCCCCCGGGCGGTGGAGCCTTGACGGTCGATCACCTCGAAGTGCAGCAGCTCCCAGCCGGTGAACAGGCCGCGTACCTCGTCTTCGCCGAGGATGCTGAGTTCCGGGCCGGCCCAGTCGTCGTGCTCGCCGAAGAGGTTGCCGCAGAACAGGCCGCCGCCCGCGAGGGCGCCATCGATGCGCTGCCACAGGGCGGGGAAGTCGTCGGGGTGGCAGAAGGGCAGGGCGAAGGCGGTGTTGATGATGTCCGCCGCCGGCAGTTCGCACTCCTCGAAGCGGGCGCAGAGCGCCTGCAGGCGCGGCAGTTGCTCGGACGGCACCTGGCCGAGCAGGCGCTCGATGGCTTCGGGGGCGCGGTCGATGGCCAGAACCTCCCAGCCACGACGGAGCATTTCCAGGGTGTCGCGACCGGCGCCGCAGCCCAGGTCGATGCCACGCGTGCCCGGGCGGCCAAGGGCTTCGATCGCCATCACCAGGGTCGGCCAGGGCGGGGCACCCTGGGTGCGGTCGTAGTAGAGGCTGTCGGTCATCGCCTCAGAACGGCGCCGGGCATTCGAAGCGCAGGCGCTCGCCGGTCACCGGGTGGCTGAAGGCGAGCATGCTGGCGTGCAGGCACAGGCGCTCGTGGGCCGCCAGCGCTTCTTCGTGGGCGTAGAGGCGATCGCCCAGCAACGGATGGCCGATGGAGAGCATGTGCACGCGCAACTGGTGGGAGCGGCCGGTGATGGGGGTGAGCTCGACGCGGCAGTGGTTGCCGCAACGCTCCAGCACGCGCCAGAAGGTCAGGGCGTGGCGGCCCTGCTCGTGGTCGACGACGTGGCGCGGCTTGGTCGGCGGGTCGTAGCGCAGTGGCAGTTCGATACGGCCGCTGTCCTGTTCGGGCTGGCCCCAGCAGAGCGCGGTGTAGGCCTTCTCGGTCTCGCGGTCGTGGAACTGGCGGGACAGCTCGCGGTGGCTGTCGGGATTGCGGGCCAGGAGGATGATGCCCGAGGTTTCCCAGTCCAGGCGGTGGACGATGAGGGCTTCCGGGTAGCCGTTCTCCTGCAGGCGGGTGATCAGGCAATCCTTGTTGTCATCGGCGCGGCCCGGCACGGAAAGCAGCAGGGTCGGCTTGTTGATGACCAGGAAGGCCGGGTCCTGGTGGAGTATCTGGATCTGCGAGAGGGGCATGGGTCTGTTCCGGAAATGACGACGGCGGCCGAGGCCGCCGTCTGGCACCGCAACCCGATCAGCGATCGGGCAGGGTGATGTTCAACTCGAGGATGGAGCAGTTGCCCTGGTCCTCGAGCATGACCTGGACCTGGTCCTGGTCGATGTTGACGTACTTGCGGATCACCTCGACCAGTTCCTTCTGCAGGGCCGGGAGGTAGTCCGGCTGGCTGCGCTGGCCGCGCTCGTGGGCGACGATGATCTGGAGTCGTTCTTTAGCGATCGAAGCGCTGTTCTGCTTCTTCCGCTCGCGAAAGAAGTCAAGAATATTCATTCACGGCCTCCAAAAAGGCGTTGCAAGAGTCCTTTCTTCTGAACGTCGAGGAACCGGTGGGGCAGTTCCTTGCCGAGCAGGCGATCGACAGCATCACTGTACGCCTGGCCGGCGTCGCTCTGCTCGTCGAGGATGACCGGAACCCCCTGGTTGGATGCCTTGAGCACCGCCTGGGATTCCGGGATGACACCGAGCAGGTGGATGGCGAGGATTTCCTCGACGTCCTCGACACCGAGCATTTCGCCCTTGGTGACGCGCTCCGGGTTGTAGCGGGTGAGCAGCAAGCGCTCCTTGATCGGGTCCTCGCCCTTCTCGGCGCGGCGCGACTTGCTGGCCAGCAGGCCGAGCATGCGGTCGGAGTCGCGTACCGAGGAGACTTCCGGGTTGGTCACGACAATCGCCTCATCGGCGTAGTACATGGCCAGGTGGGCACCTTTCTCGATGCCGGCGGGGGAGTCGCAGACGACGTATTCGAAGTTCTGCGCCAGTTCTTCGATGACCTTGCCGACGCCTTCGAGGGTCAGCGCATCCTTGTCGCGGGTCTGGCTGGCGGCCAGGACGTAGAGGTTCTCGAGGCGCTTGTCCTTGATCAGGGCCTGGGTCAGGGTCGCTTCGCCGTTGATGACGTTGACGAAGTCGTACACCACGCGGCGTTCACAGCCCATGATGAGGTCGAGATTACGCAGGCCGACGTCGAAGTCGACGATGACGGTTTTGTGCCCGCGCAGAGCGAGGCCGGTGCCGATGGCGGCGCTGGTGGTGGTTTTGCCCACGCCACCCTTGCCGGACGTGACAACGAGGATCTTGGCCAAGGTGATTCACCCCAAATAATAAGAAAATCGGGAACTTGCAGGCCTTTGATCGGCCGTCCTGGCTCCCGTTCAGGTCCCTGAAAATTCGCGGCAGTATCCGTTAAAGACGGGTGATGTTCAACACGTCTCCCGACAGGCTGACCTGCACCGAATGCCCCCAGAGCGGCTCGCGGCGGAGGTCTTCGGCGACCTTGTACTGGCCGGCCACCGAGACCAGTTCGGCGGCCAGTTGCTGGCAGAAGATCCGGGCCTTGGTGTCGCCCTTGATGCCGGCCAGCGCCCTGCCGCGCATGGGACCGTACACATGGATGTTGCCGTCGGCGAGAAGTTCCGCGCCGGGGCTCACCGGGGCGACCACCACCAGGTCGCCGCCGGGGGCGTAGATCTGCTGGCCGCCGCGCACCGGCGTGGTCACCACCTTGGTCGGGCGGCTCACGGGTTCGGCGGGTTTTTCAGGGGCCTTCTCGACTTTCTTCGCGCCCGGCTCCACCGGGTCGATGACCCGCTCGCGGGCACCTGAGGGCGGCAGCACGGGGATGTCGAGGGCGTTGGCGGCGGCGATGTCCTGGTCGCGGTTGGCGCGGATGGCCAGGGTGCGCAGGCCGTGCCGGCGGCAGACGTCGAGGAGGGCGACGAGGTCCAGCTGGCCTTCACTGGCCGGCAGCTTGTCCAGGGCCATCACCAGCGGGGTGTTCTGGAAGAAGTTGGGGGCCTGGGCGACCTTTTCGGCCAGTTGCCGGTCGAGGCGTTCGAGGTCGTTGTGCGCCAGTTCCATCACGGTGATGGCGAGCATGCTGCCCTTGAGCTGGAACACGGGATCTTGGTCGAGGAGGTCAGCTTGGCTCATGGTCGTTCTGCAGGGTCTGGTGGGCAGGACTTATAGCGAGATCGCCGGGCCGTCGCAAGAAGCGCGGCCCGGGATGGGCGCCGGCCGACGGCTAATTCTGTAGAATGCCGGCCTTTGCCCACACAGCCTTACGGACCCACCGATGCAACGTCCCCGCTTCCGCGCTGCCTTTCTCCACCCGCGCTTCTGGCCCCTGTGGCTGGGCCTGGCGGTGCTGTGGCTGATCGTCCAGCTGCCGTATCCCGTCCTGTTGCGACTGGGGCGGGTCCTGGGCGCGTCGATGCAGCGGTTCGCCGGTTCGCGTCGCCACATCGTCCGGCGCAACCTGGAGCTGTGTTTCCCCGCGTTGTCCGTCGCCGAGCGCGAGCGCCTGCTCAGGGAGAACTTCGCCTCCACCGGCATCGCCTTCTTCGAGATGGCCATGAGCTGGTGGTGGCCGGCCGCGCGCTTGCGCAAGCTGGCCCATATAGAAGGCCTGGAGCACTTGCGCCAGGCCCAGGCGGAAGGCCAGGGCGTGATCCTCATGGCGCTGCACTTCACCACCCTGGAGATCGGCGCCGCGCTGCTCGGCCAGGTGCACACCATCGACGGCATGTACCGCGAGCACAAGAACCCGCTGTTCGACTTCGTCCAGCGCCAGGGACGCGAGCGCCACAACCTCGACGCCACGGCCATCGAGCGCGAGGACGTGCGCGCCATGCTCAAGGTGCTGCGCGCCGGGCGCGCCATCTGGTATGCGCCGGACCAGGACTACGGCCGCAAGCAGAGCCTGTTCGTGCCGCTGTTCGGCATCACCGCCGCCACCGTCACCGCCACCACCAAGTTCGCCCGCCTGGGCCGCGCGCGGGTGCTGCCCTTCACCCAGGAGCGCCTGGCCGACGGCTCCGGCTACCGCCTGGTGATCCACCCGCCGCTGGCCGATTTCCCCGGCGAGAGCGAGGAAGCCGACTGCCTGCGCATCAACCAGTGGATCGAGCAGGCGGTGAGCCGCCTGCCCGAGCAGTACCTCTGGGCCCATCGCCGCTTCAAGACCCGGCCGGAAGGCGAGCCGAAGCTCTACTGAGCAGCGCCGCCTGCACCCGGGCCCTATACTCGCGAAAAAACCTCGGAAGCCCTCCATGAGCGAACTCGCCGCAGCCAAGCCCGTGACCGGTCTCATCCTCTCGGGCGGCGGTGCGCGAGCGGCTTACCAGGTGGGCGTGCTGGCGGCCATCGCCGACCTGCTGCCCGATGCCATGCACAACCCCTTTCCGGTGATCGTCGGCACCTCCGCCGGCGCCATCAACGCCGTTGGCCTGGCCTGCGGCGCCCTGCATTTCAGCGAGGCGATCCGCCGCCTCACCGCCGTCTGGCAAGGCTTCCACACCCACCAGGTGTACCGCAGCGACTGGCCCGGTGTGCTGCGCCAGAGCGCGCGCTTCCTCGGTCACAGCCTGCTGGGGATGAACCGCCACGCGCCGGTGGCGCTGCTGGACAACAGCCCCCTGCGCGGCCTGCTCGAGCGTGAGCTGGACTTCACCGGCATCGCCGCCGCCGTGCGCCTGCGCCAGCTGCGGGCGGTGGCGGTGACCGCTTTCGGCTACGAGTCCGGCCAGGCGGTGACCTTCTACCAGGGCCGCGCCACCATCGATCCCTGGTTCCGCCATCGCCGCGTCGGTGTGCCGACCCGCCTGGGCCTGGACCACCTGCTGGCCAGCGCCGCCATCCCGCTGATCTTCCCGCCGGTGCGGATCAACCGCGAATACTTCGGCGACGGCGCGGTGCGCCAGTCGGCGCCCATCAGCCCGGCGCTGCACCTGGGGGCCAATCGCATCCTGGTGGTGGGGGTGAGCGGCAATCCGCGGGTGGGCAACGTCAACGATGGCGTGGTCCGTGCCAGCACCGGCAACCCGCCGAGCCTGGCGCAGATCGGCGGGCACATGCTCAACAGCACCTTCATCGACAACCTGGAAAGCGACATCGAGCTGCTCGAGCGCATCAACCAGCTGAGCCAGGCGATCCCCGCCGGGCAGCGCCCGCGCAACCTCGGGTTGAAGCCCGTGGAGGTGCTGGTGATCTCGCCGAGCCGGCCGCTGGACACCATCGCCGCGCGCCATCGGCGGGAAATGCCTCGGGCGATCCGCACCTTCCTGCGTGGGCCGGGGGCGACCAAGGCCAGCGGCGCCGGGGTGATCAGCTACCTGCTGTTCGAGCCCGGCTACTGCAACGAGCTGATCGAGCTGGGCTACCAGGACGCCATGGCGCAGAAGGCCGACCTGCAGGCGTTCCTCGGCCTGCAAGCCACATCGCCGGTGCCGACGCCGGTGGCCTACTAGCGAGCCGGCTAGCTCGCCAGACGGCCGTCGCGGTAATCGCGCAGGGCCTGCTCGATCTCCTCGCGGGTGTTCATCACGAAGGGGCCGTACTGCACGATGGGTTCCCCCAGCGGGCGGCCGGCGAGCAGCAGCACCCGGGCGCCCCCGGCGCTGGCCAGTTCCACTGCACCCTGTTCGGACAGGCGCACCAGGCGACCCTTGGGCACCGGGTTGCCGTTGACGTGCACCTCGCCCTCGTAGACGTAGAGCATCACCCGCAAGCCATCCGCCAGGCGCGGGGCCACGCGCCCGCCGGCCTGCAGTTGCAGGTCGAAGAGTTGCGGTTCGGTGTGCGGGCGTTGCACGGCACCGTCCTGCTGCACCTCGCCGTCGTCGAAGCGCCCGGCGATCACCAGCGCATCGACGCCGCCCGAGGTGCGCAGCCGCGGGATCTCGCCCGGGGCGAAGTCGCGGTAGCCCGGGTCACCCAGCTTGTCCTTGCCCGGCAGGTTGAGCCAGATCTGGAAGCCGCGCATCACGCCTTGCTCCTGCTCCGGCATCTCGCTGTGGATGATGCCGCGCGCGGCGGTCATCCATTGCACGCCACCGTTTTCCAGCAGGCCGACGTTGCCCAGGTGATCTTCGTGGCGCATGCGCCCCTCGATCATGTAGGTGATGGTCTCGAAGCCCCGGTGGGGGTGGGGCGGGAAGCCGGCGACGTAGTCGTCCGGGTTGGCCGAGCCGAATTCGTCGAGCATCAGGAAGGGGTCGAAGCGCGGGATACCCTGTTCGGCGAAGACGCGGATCAGGTTGACCCCGGCGCCATCGGAAGCCGGTTGGCCGGGGCGTTGTTCGATGATCTGGCGGTAGGTGCTCATGGGGCCTCCTTGGAAATGGATGGTGCGATGCTAATCCAAGGAATCGGATGGATGGTGCGTGATTTTGCGTGCTTCTGATCGAATCGCTGGATGGGTTGGACGCCGCAGGCCAGGTCCCCCGGCCTGCGGCGCCTTTCTTACTCGGCGATCTGCAGCTTGCGTGACTCGGTGTAGACGTAGCGGATCTTCTCGTACTCGAAGGGCGAGTTGAGCTGGCCGTAGCGGAAGTTCGTGGTGTAGCGCTTGTCCACGATGCGCAGGGCGGTGATCTCCGGGTGGTCGCTGCTGACTTCGGGGACGTTGAGGAAGTTGATCTGGTTGTCCGCCACGTAGTCGACCACCAGGCCCGTGGTGTCGCGCAGGTTGGAGGGGCCGAGGATCGGCAGCATCAGGTAGGGACCGCCGCCGACGCCGTAGAAGCCCAGGGTCTGGCCGAAGTCCTCGCTCTGCTTGGGCAGGCCCATCAGGGTCGCCGGGTCCCACAGCCCGGCGACACCGATGGTGGTGTTGAGCAGCAGGCGTCCGGTGACCTCCATCGAGCGCTGGCCCTTGAACTGCAACAGGCTGTTGAGCAGGTTGGGCACGTCTCCGAGGTTGCTGAAGAAGTTGCTCACGCCGCTGCGCACGAAGCCGGGGGTGACGTAGGTGTAGCCGCGCACCACGGGCAGGAACACCCACTGGTCGAAGCGGTAGTTGAAGTGGTACACGCGCCGGTTCCAGGACTCCAGCGGGTCGTACACCTCCAGGGCATCGAAGGTGGAGCGCTCGAATTCGCGCTGGTCGAGCCCGGGGTTGAACTGCAGCCGCTGGAGCGGCTCGGTGAAGCCGTCCGGCTCCTGGCGCTCATCGGCGAGAAGGGGGGCGCTGGCCAGCAGCAGGGCGAGGAGGAGGGCGTGCTTAGCCACGGAAGAACTCCAGCATGGCGTCGCTGTTGACGCGGTAGTTGAGGTTGCCGCAATGGCCGCCCAGGGGGTAGACGGTCAGGCGGTCGCCGAAGGTGCGACGCAGGAAGCCCAGGTCGCCGGGGCCGAGGATGACGTCGTCGGCGTTGTGCATGACGGCGATCTTCCTGCTCTGCTTCAGGTAGTCCTCCAGCGCGTACAGGCTCACCTGGTTGATCAGCTGGGTCAGGCTGCCGCCGTCGAAGCGGGCGCGCCAGAAGGGGATCAGCTGCTCGGTGATGTAGCAGTCGAAGTCGCACTGCAAGGCGCGCTTGAAGAAGGGCGTGAGGCTCGTGCCTTCGGTGATCGGCAGCTTGACCGGGGTGATCAGGCCGCGGCGGTTGATCAGGTCCGAGGTGAAGGCGATGTCCGAGGAGGAGAAGCGGAAGGAGGTGCCGATCAGCATCGCCATCTGCTCGTCCGAGAGCTTCTGCTTGGACTGCTGGAAGTCGTAGAGCAGGGCGTCGTTGAGGTCGACGTAGCCGCGCTGCTGGAAGTAGCGGGTCAGCTTGCCCAGCACCACCTGGTAGAAGGTGGTGTTGTCGTCGATGCCCTTGACCCGCGTCTGCACCAGGCGGTCGAGGTTGCTGATAGAGGTGTACAGGTTCACCGGCGGGTTGAGCAGCAGCACGCGCTTAAAGTTGAAGCTGCGGCGGGTCTCGTCGAGCTTGCTGACGAAGGCGGCGTTGAGGGCGCCGAGGCTGTAGCCGGTGAGGTGGTACTCGGTGACCGGCAGCTTCGGATGCTGGGCGCGCACGGCCTGCATCACCCGGTAGAGGTCGTCGGCGTCCTCGTTGGAGAGGCCCGGCGTGGCGAAGCGCGAGGCGGCGGCCATGAAGTCGTAGCTGGTGGGCGAGGACAGTTGCACCACGTGGAAGCCGGCGCCGTAGAACAGCCGCTTCAGGTACTCGGTCAAGGTGCTGGAATAGTGCGCACCGGTGCCGGCGATGATGAAGATCAGCGGGGCGGGGTGATCCTGCTGGGCCAGGCGGTAGCGCAGGGTCTTCACCGGCCAGAAGTTGTCCGGCAGCTTGAACTCGCGCTCCGGGCGCAGCTTGAGGTCGTAGTCGGCCTGGTCGATGTCGTCATCGGCGGGCAGGTCCGGGCGCAGCTCCGGCGGGGTGGTGGCGATGGTGGCTTCGAACGGGTTGGTCAGCGGGAAGCCATAGCCGGCGGCCTCTATATCGGCCGCCCACAGCGGGGCACTCAGTAGCAGGCTGCCCAGGAAGGCAGCGAAGCGGAAACGGAGCATGAGGTTCAAGTCCCTTTGCAGGAAGTCGGGCTGAGGGGGTACCGATGCTATGACAAGTGCGGGCTCGCCAAAGTGCCGCGAGGGAAGGCGAAATGCCTTCACCCGTGGCGCCGGACAGCATGCACCCGGCGCAACGGCGGGTCCAGATGTCTTGTTAGCGCTGTTTACAGACTTTGTCTTGCATAAGGCGAGCGTGCGTTTATCCTTGGCGCCGCTTTCAATTCTTCGGAGAGAACCATGTCACGCCGTCTGCCCCTGATCATCCTGCTGGTGGTCCTGTCGCTCTGGCTGGCGGCCAGCTATGGCCTGCGCTACGCACTCATGGAGGACGGCCAGTGGGTCGGCCTGTGCGCCGAGAACGCCCAGCGCTGGGAGTGCGAACTGCGCGCCGGCCTCGGCCTGCTGATCCACTTCCGCGTCATCGCCTGGAGCGCCCTGGTGCTGTCGCTGATCGCCTTCTTCGTGCCCGGCCGTGCCGGTTGGGGCCTGGGTGTGGCCGCCATGCTCTTCGCCTTGCCGGCCCTGGTCCTCTACAGCGCCAGCCTCGGCGTGTTCGCCATCGTCATCGCCGCCCTGCGCCTGGTGCGCGCCCCGCGTGGTGGGCTGAGCATCGCCTGAGTGCCGGGTGGGCAATGAAAAGGACGCTTCGGCGTTCTTTTTTTCGTCTGCGGGTTGGGGCGGCATGGCCGGGTTCGGCTTCGTTGCGTCGGGCTGTGTAGGGTGGATGGCGCTCTTCTCATCCACCAGGCGGTGCTGCCGGGGAACACCCTGCAGTGGCAGCCCTGCGGACTGCTTGGCGACTGAAGTCGCCCCTACATTGCGTGGGGGGCCTGTAGGTCGGGTGCAACCCGGCGTTGGTGTGCGGGATGCCCTTGGGCGTTGTCGTGGGAGCGAATTCATTCGCGAAAGGACCCGTCCGCTGCATCGCGGTTGAAACCGCTCCCACGGAGGCGAATCGGTTGTCGTGGGCAATAAAAAAGGGATGCCGAGGCATCCCTTTTTCGTTGCACCTGGCCTAGCGGCCGAGGCGCAGGCTGCGGATCAGGGCGAGGGTCAGCAGCAGGGCGGTGGCGGCCCAGCCGATCGCCTGGATGTTGCCCAGGGTCTCCTCGACCAGCTGCGGGATGATGCCCAGGCCGACGAACAGCGCCAGCAGGGCGATCTCTCGGCGCGGCGCCTTCACCGGGCGGCACAGGTAGACCACCGCCGGCAGCAGCAGCGCGGCGCTGGGGAAGCTGCGGTAGCGGGCGTCGAACACCAGGGCCAGCATCAGCACGGCACCGGCGAAGCCGGCGGCGCACAGCCACCAGGCGGCGCGGGCGTCGAGCCAGGCGAACAGGCGGCCACGGGCGCCCTCGCGGGTCGACAGGGCCAGGGCGCCATGGGCCAGCACCACCAGGTTGAGGCCGACGATGAAGGCCGCCCAGGCCCATTCCCCGGCGAAGCGGGCGGTGATGCGCGCCAGTTCCGCCCACATGCCGATGCAACCGGCGCCGAGCGCGGCCAGCAGCGGCAGCAGGAAGGCGGCGCGGCTGGAGGCGGGGCGCCCGGCCAGGGCCAGGGTGAAGACGAAGATCAGCCCGCTGACGCCCAGCCACAGCGGCCAGTTCGGCAGGTTGGAGACGGGGCCGGCGAGCACGCCCTTCTCCGTGCGGTCGGCGCTGAACAGGCCCCAGTAGCCGCCCACGGCGCCTTCGCTCTCGCGCTTCCAGGGCTGGTCGAAGGCTTCGATCAGGTTGTAGCGCCAGCCGTTTTCCTCGGCCATGTGCACGAAGCCACGGATGAACAGCGCCTCGTTGACGCGGCTGGGCAGGGCGGTCTCGCGCTGGCGGCCTTCGCTGGGCCAGCCGGTCTCGCCGATCATGATGTCCTTGGGGGCGAAGCGCTTGCCGAACTCCTCGCGGATGTCCCGCACGTGTGCCAGTGCCTCGTCGATGCCGGCCGGGTCGTCTTCCCAGTAGGGCAGCAGGTGGATGGTGAGGAAGTCCACGGCCGGGGCGACCTCGGGGTGCTTGAGCCAGAACTCCCACACGTCCGCATAGGTGACCGGCTGCTTGACCTGGGCCTTCACCTGGCCGATCAGCCTGGCCAGCTGGGCGCCGGTGACTTCCTTGCGCAGCAGGGTCTCGTTGCCGACGATCACCGCCTCGACCACGTCGGGGTTGGCGTTGGCGGCCTTGATCAACGCATCGATTTCCTTGCCGGTGTCCACCGGGTTGCCGTTGACCCAGGCGCCGAGCATCAGCTTCAGGCCGTGCTTGCGGGCCAGCTCCGGGATGGCCTCGAGGCCGGTCATGGAGTAGGTGCGCACGCAATGGAAACGGGTGGCGAGCAGTTCCAGGTCCGCGTCCATGCGCTCGGGGCGCAGCACGAAGGGCTGGTCGAAGGGCGACTGGTCCTTGTCGAACGGGCTGTAGGAGGCGCACTGCAGCTTGTGCGTCGGGGTCGCCGCATCGGGCAGGATCACCGGCTTGCCCTGGCCGTACCAGAGGGCGGCGAGCAGCAACAGGGCGGCGATCGAGGCGAGCAGGTAGGGCAGAACGGGGAATCGGCTGGTCGGGCTCATTGGGCTAGGTGCGCGTGGCGGCAAAGCCGCGCATCTTAGCGGATTCAAAGGTTCGGTAGGAATGCGCTGACCCCCTGTGAACTGGTTTCAGCGCATTACCGGGCCGCCGTCCGCGTCAGGCGTGCTGGTGCAGCCAGGTGTGCCGCTGTGTGCCGGTGCCTTCGGCCTTGGCCTTCTCGAAGCGCTTCCAGAGTTTTTCGTGGAAGTGAAAGCCCACGGAGTTGACCAGCGGCTCGACGATGGCCACCAGCCCGCCGATGGCCACGCTGCCGGTGAGCGCATAGGCGACGCTGAAGGCGATGGCGAAGTGCATGACGGTGAAGGTTGCGGTCTTGAGCATGATGGGTCTCCCCGTTGATGGGAATGATTCCTGGTTGCGTGCAGATTAGGGGGCCTCGTCCATGCAAGGAAATTTGCATCGGAAATAGTGTCGATAGATCCGCTTTATGAGCCATCTACGACCTTGGTCGAGAAAGCGCCGGCGCTACGACTAAGGTCGTCTGTTGCGTGTGTACAAGCGTTCTAGAGTTGTTTTCACCACTAACGTGCTGTGTAGAGGACAACAACAATGAACGACAGCATCTACCAGCGGATTCACGAGAATCCGCGCTTCCAGGAGTTGGTCGCCAAGCGCGAACGCTTCGCCTGGATTCTCTCCGCCATCATGCTGGGCCTGTACCTGGCCTTCATCCTGCTCATCGCCTTCGAGCCCCAGGTGCTCGGCACCAAGCTCAGCCCGGGCTCCTCCATCACCTGGGGCATCCCGATCGGCGTCGGCCTGATCGTCTCCGCCTTCGTGCTCACCGGCATCTACGTGCGCCGCGCCAATGGTGAGTTCGACCGCCTGAACCGTGAAGTCCTCAAGGAGGCGCAGCAATGATCGCGCGCATTCTCTCCATCTGCGGCATCGTCGGCCTGATGGCCGTGGCGCCGGCCCTGTGGGCCGCCGGTGCGCTGGAAGGCGACGTGCAGCGCCAGCCGCTGAACGTCTCCGCCATCGTCATGTTCGTGGCCTTCGTCGGCTTCACCCTCTACATCACCTACTGGGCGTCCAAGCGCAGCAAGTCGACCGCCGACTTCTATACCGCCGGCGGCAGCATCACCGGTTTCCAGAACGGCCTGGCGATCGCCGGTGACTACATGTCCGCGGCCTCCTTCCTGGGTATTTCCGCCCTGGTCTACACCTCCGGCTACGACGGCCTGATCTATTCGATCGGCTTCCTGGTCGGCTGGCCGGTGATCCTCTTCCTGATCGCCGAGCGCCTGCGCAACCTGGGCAAGTACACCTTCGCCGACGTTGCCTCCTACCGCCTCAAGCAGAAGGAAATCCGCACCCTGTCCGCCTGCGGTTCGCTGGTGGTGGTGGCCTTCTACCTGATCGCGCAGATGGTCGGTGCCGGCAAGCTGATCGAGCTGCTGTTCGGCCTGAACTACCACGTGGCCGTGGTGCTGGTCGGTGTGCTGATGGTGCTGTACGTGCTGTTCGGCGGCATGCTGGCCACCACCTGGGTGCAGATCATCAAGGCGGTGATGCTGCTGTCCGGCGCCTCCTTCATGGCGATCATGGTGCTCAAGCACGTCAACTTCGACATCGGCATGCTGTTCAGCGAGGCCATCAAGGTCCACCCCAAAGGCGAGGCCATCATGAGCCCCGGCGGCCTGGTCAAGGACCCGATCTCGGCGATCTCCCTGGGCCTGGCGCTGATGTTCGGCACTGCCGGCCTGCCGCACATCCTGATGCGCTTCTTCACCGTCAGCGATGCCAAGGAAGCCCGTAAATCGGTGTTCTTCGCCACCGGCTTCATCGGCTACTTCTACATCCTGACCTTCATCATCGGCTTCGGCGCGATCCTGCTGGTCAGCACCAACCCGGACTTCAAGGACGCCACCGGCGCACTCCTGGGCGGCAACAACATGGCGGCCGTGCACCTGGCCAACGCCGTGGGCGGCAGCCTGTTCCTCGGCTTCATCTCGGCCGTGGCCTTCGCCACCATCCTCGCGGTGGTCGCCGGCCTGACCCTGGCCGGCGCCTCGGCGGTCTCCCACGACCTGTACGCCTCGGTGTTCAAGAAAGGCAAGGCCAACGAAAAGGATGAGCTGCGCGTATCGAAGATCACCACCGTCGCGCTCGGCGTCCTGGCCATCGGCCTGGGCATCCTGTTCGAGAAGCAGAACATCGCCTTCATGGTCGGCCTGGCCTTCTCCATCGCGGCGAGCTGCAACTTCCCGGTGCTGATCCTCTCCATGTACTGGAAGAAGCTGACCACCCGTGGCGCCATGATCGGCGGCTGGCTGGGCCTGGTCACCGCGGTCGGCCTGATGATCCTCGGCCCGACCATCTGGGTGCAGATCCTCGGTCATGCCGAAGCCATCTACCCCTACGAGTACCCGGCGCTGTTCTCGATCCTCGTGGCCTTCGTGGGTATCTGGTTCTTCTCCATCACCGACAAGTCCGCCGCGGCCGACGAGGAACGCGCACGCTTCTTCCCGCAGTTCGTCCGTTCGCAGACCGGCCTGGGTGCCAGCGGCGCCGTCGCCCACTGATCCACGCAAGACTCCGTGCACATTGGGCAGCCTTCGGGCTGCCCTTTTTGTTGGGTGCGCGGTTCCGCCAGGGAGCAATGGGGCCCGCCTGCGAAGATGCTCGGTCAGGAATGGGGCAGTGAAAGGCGCCGATGGTCCGCGAGTGCGGCAAAGGGCTTGCGAGGGAAAGGGATAAAGAGGAGAGGGGAGGTCGCTCGCCCCACAGACCACATCCGCCAACGTGGCCCGTGAGAGAGCGGTCGTCAGATCCTGCCCAGTATCATCAGCACCAGCAGGATGATCAGCAGGGTGCCGATGATGCCCGAGGGGCCGTAACCCCAGCCACGGGAGTGGGGGAACACCGGCAGGCCGCCAATGAGCAGCAGGATCAGGATGACGAGCAGAATGGTACTGATACCCATGGTGGAACTCCTTCTATGGACCTTGTTCTTGGACGTCCCGGTGCGGCCGCAAGGCGCGTGCATCGCTGCATGCAAAACCTGTGGCCGCTCCTGTAAATTCCGACTTCGCCCGATTTGCAAAGGTTCATGAAAGATTCTTGCGTGGGCGCTTTTGACCAGTAAAAACAATGGGTTGCCGACTATCGGAAGTTAGGGGCGGCGGCCGGACGACACGGAGACAGCAGGATGCCCTACCGGATTGCCGCGGACGCGGTGGTGCTCTTCCACTTGGGATTCATCCTGTTCGTGCTGCTGGGCGGCCTGCTGGTGCTGCGCTGGCCGAGGCTGGCGCTGGTGCACCTGCCCGCTGCCTGTTGGGGCGTGACCGTCGAGTGGCTGCACCTGATCTGCCCGCTCACGCCGCTGGAGAATTCGCTGCGTCGCGCGGCCGGCGAGCAGGGCTACCAGGGCGGTTTCATCGAGCACCACGTGCTGCCGGTGATCTACCCGGCGGGCCTGACACCGGGCATCCAGCTCTGGCTCGGCGGCATCGTCGTCGGCCTCAATCTGCTGGTCTACGGCCTTCTCCTGGCGCGCGTGCTGCGTCGTTCGCGCTAGCGCCTGGCGAGGGGCTGCGCAAGGCGTCGATGCATTGATTTGCCCCCGTCATTCAGCGCCCTGATTTCGCGCTGCGGCGCATGGCGCCTCGCTAAACTGCGGGCACCAACGCACATACCAAGAAGGCAACCTCACCATGCAGAACCGCATCATGATCACCGGCGCTGGCTCCGGTCTGGGCCGTGAGATCGCCCTGCGCTGGGCCCGCGAAGGCAGCAAGCTGGCCCTTTCCGACGTCAATGAGCCCGGGCTCGCGGAAACCCTGGCACTGGTTCGCGAAGCGGGCGGCGACGGCTTCACCCAGCGCTGCGACGTGCGCGACTACAGCCAGCTCACCGCCTTCGCCCAGGCCTGCGAGCAGAAGCTCGGCGGCATCGACATCATCGTCAACAACGCGGGTGTCGCCTCCGGCGGCTTCTTCGAGGAACTGTCCCTGGAGGACTGGGACTGGCAGATCGCGATCAACCTGATGGGCGTGGTCAAGGGCTGCAAGGCCTTCCTGCCGCTGCTGCAGCGCAGCAAGGGCCGCATCGTCAACATCGCCTCCATGGCCGCGCTGATGCAGGGCCCGGCGATGAGCAACTACAACGTGGCCAAGGCCGGTGTGGTGGCGCTGTCGGAAAGCCTGTTGATCGAACTCAAGCAGGAAGGCATCGGCGTCCACGTGGTCTGCCCGTCGTTCTTCCAGACCAACCTGCTGGACTCCTTCCGTGGCCCGACCCCGGCCATGAAGCAGCAAGTGGGCAAGCTGCTGGAAAGCTCGCCGATCAGCGCGGCCGATATCGCCGACTACATCTTCGGCGAAGTGGCTGCCGGCACCTTCATGATCCTGCCCCACGAGCAGGGCCGCATGGCCTGGGCGGTGAAGCAGAAGAACCCGCAACTGCTCTACGACGAGATGGCCAGCATGTCGGACAAGATGCGCGCCAAGGGCCGCCAGCAGGCTTGATGCATGCGGTGCCGGCCCTGCGATTGCGGGGCCGGCACAGCGGCTTCCAGGCCATGCGGCGCGCCGCCGGTAGGAGCGAATTCATTCGCGATCGGTCTTTCAGGTAAAGCGCCTTGCGCGGTCCTGCGCGGTCCTGGATTTTCTGTCCGCTCGGTCAATTTATGCCCGCCCACGTCTTGCCCGGCTGCGCTTTCGCGGAGTAGGGTTGCACCCCCGGCGTGCACGCCAACGACTATCTGGACTCCTTGTGAAACCTGCTTCCCGAGCCCTGTTCATGCTGGCTCTGGTGCTGGCTGCGATCAACCTGCGCCCCGGCATCACCTCCCTCGCCCCCTTGATCGAACGCATCGCCAGCGAGCTCGACCTGAGCCGTGGGCTGATCAGCCTCACCACCGCGCTGCCGGTGCTGTGCATGGGCCTGCTGGCGCCCCTGGCGCCGCGCCTGGCCATGCGCTTCGGCCTGGAGCGGGTGATCGGCCTGTGCCTGCTGCTCATCGTCATCGCCTGCGGCGTTCGCGTCGCCGGGCACGCCAGCGCGGTGCTGATCGGCAGCGCGGTGCTGCTGGGGGGCGGCATCGCCATTGCCGGGCCCTTGGTGTCGGGCTTCATCAAGCGCCACTTCCATGACCGGGTCGGCCGCGTGGTCGCCTGGTATTCCCTGAGCATGACGATCGGTGGCGCGTCCGGCGCGGTCCTCACCGAGCCGGTGACCCAGGCGTTGGCCAACCAGTGGTCGATGGGCCTGGCGTTCTGGGCCCTGCCGGCGCTGGCGGCGACTGTGCTCTGGCTGTGCCTGCCCAACCGTGCGGAGACGGCCAGCGAGGCCGGTGGCTCCGGCGGGCTGCCCTGGGGCGAGCCGCGCGCCTGGCTGATCACCGCCTTCTTCGCCATCCAGGCCGGGCTGTTCTACGCCCTCACCACCTGGCTGGTGGCGCGCTACCACGAGGCCGGCTTCAGCGTGCTGCGCAGCAACAGCCTGTTCAGCCTGTTCATGCTGGTGGGGCTGCCCAGTGCCTTCATCCTGCCGTGGCTGGCCCAGCGCTACGACAACCGCTACCAGCTGCTGCTCGGCTGCGGCATCACCAGCTCGCTGTGCCTGGGGATGATCACCTTCGCCCCCGGCCTGTACCCCGAGGTCTGGGCAGTGCTGCTGGGGCTGGGGCTGTCCGGTTCCTTCGCGCTTTCCATGGTGCTGCCGCTCTATGAGGTGCACACCTCGCTGGCGGTGAGCCGCTGGACGGCGATGATGCTCTTCGCCGGCTACAGCCTGGGCAGCCTGACGCCGGTGCTCGCCGGCCTCGGTCGCGACCTGGGGGGCAACTACCCGTTGCCCTTCATGGTCTTCACCGGCCTGGCGGTGACGATGTGCGTGCTGGCCTGGTTGCTGGGGCGCCGCAAGGCCTGATCGCGGAAATCAGCGGCAATTCCTTTCCTGCCTGGCAGCCCTGTGATAGAAGGCTGCCACTGTTTTCCTGGAGTGCTCGCGTGGACTCAGAATCCATCGTCTATGGCTGCATCCGCGACTGGCCGTCGGACGACGACGAGGTGCGGCAACTGCGCCGCGCGACCAACCGCCGTGTCATCGAAAGCCTGCCCGCCGGCGACATCTGGCCCTTCCTCGGGCGCGAGATGTTCTCCTTCAGCGCCCACCCGGGGCAGGGGCTCTACCAGACCCAGGTGATCCACTTCGGTGCCAGCTACGCCGCGGTGGAGTACGAGTGGAACCTCTGGGTGCAGCAGTTCGAGGCCCTGCTCAAGCAGCTCTACTGGGGCAGCGCGGTGGTGCACCTGGAAACCGAACTCAACGGCACCCACACCTTCCGCTGGGAAAGCGAACAGGGTTTCCACAGCCCCCAGGAAGCCAACCTGCGCGTGCGCTGCGCCTGGGAGCGCGAGGGCGCGCTGCGCGGCTGACCACCGCTGTGTGCCCCGGCAAGCGCTGTGCCCATCGGGTTCGACGAGGACATCCGCCATGCTCAACTACCTCTGGTTCTTCCTCGCCGCACTGTTCGAGATCGCCGGCTGCTACGCCTTCTTCATGTGGCTGCGCCTCGACCGCAGCGCCTGGTGGATCGCCCCCGGCCTGTTCAGCCTGCTGTGCTTCGCGCTGTTGCTGACCCGCGTCGAGGCGGCCTACGCCGGGCGCGCCTATGCGGCCTACGGCGGCATCTACATCATCACCTCGCTGCTCTGGCTGGGCCTGGTGGAGCGCACGCGCCCGCTGGCCAGCGACTGGCTGGGCGCGGCGCTCTGCGTCGCGGGGGCGCTGGTCATCCTGCTGGGGCCGCGCTTCCCCCAGAGTTGAGGCGACCCGTGCTTTCGTCGAATCCTGATACAGATGGGGGTGGCAAGGCGCACCCGGGCTGCTAGATTTTCGTCCTCGGTCTCGATCATCCTTTCGCCAGGCCCGGTTACCCAACAAGAACAGGACGGACCCGCCATGGATACTTGTCAGAGCATTTCCGCCGCCGAATTGAAGAACCTGGTCCACCAGCAGCTGCACGACTGTTCCCCTGCCCAGCAGGTGGTGTTCGCCGCCTGTCGCGTTCCCTTCACTGCCCATCCCCGGTTGCGTTACGGCGAGCTGGAGCAGGTCCTGGTGGTCGCCGAGCTGCCCGGCGGCTTCCTCTTCTTCGAGGAAACGAACGAAGCCTTCGGCCTCGGCGTGGTCGACGAGCACGGCGTACTCCATTGCCAGGGCCATCATCCACTGGCGCTCAACCTGGCGCTGGCCCGCGCCGGCTTCTAGCGCCACACGCCCCGCTGTACCCGATTTTCATCATTGACTGGCCACCTGCGAGGGTGTGCGCCCGCACGCAATCGCGTAGCATCGCGCCTCCGTAGTGGCACTTTGAAATCCCGTGCCCCTGCCGCGTCATATCTGCCTGCCCCGGCACCCCTGGCTAAGCTTTCTGTCTGATGCCCTGAGGCCGTCGCAACCACCCGCAACGACAGCCGCCCGGTTCTGCCGGCCCACAGAGGAGCGAGGGATGGAGAACGTAGAAGCCAAACGCCTCGCGCCGTTCCTGCGAACGCGCCTGGCCCTCTGGCTGGCCTACTTCCTGATCCTGTTCGGCGGCGCGGTGGCCATCGGCGTCAATCTCTACCAGGTGCTCGATTCCCGCTCGCACTACCTGTCCGAGGCGGACAAGTCCAACGCCAACCTGGCCTATTCGGTATCCCAGCACGCCGAGGAAACCATCAAGGAGGCCGACCTGATCCTCAGCGGCCTGGTCTACCTGCTGGAGAGCCGCGACGCCGGCGACCGCCAGGGCATCGACGGCCTGATCAACGCCTACAAGCTGCGGGCCCAGCAGTTGTCCGGCATCTACGTGTTCGACCGCGAAGGCCGCTGGACCCACTACACCAGCGCGCCGCCGTCACCGACCACCCGCAACACCGACCAGGAGTACTTCCAGCATCACCTCAACTCGGTGAGCCGCGACATCGAGGTCAGCTCGCCGGTGCAGAGCCGCTCCACGGGCGAATGGGTCCTGCCCATCTCGCGGCGCATCAACGGCCGGCATGGCGAATTCGACGGCGTGGTGCTGGCGACCATCCGCATCAGCTATTTCAACGCCTTCTACAAGGACTTCGACATCGGCCGCAACGGCGCCATCCTGCTCGCCGAGAACGACGGCACGCTGGTGGTGCGGCGGCCGTTCATGGAGCCGGGCACCGGCAACCTGCACGACAGCCCGCTGTTCATGGATGATTTGAAGAACTCGCCGGTGGGCACCGGCTCGGGCCTTTCCAGCCTCGATGGCCGTGAGCGCGTGTACGCCTACCGGGTGCTGGACGGCTACCCGCTGCTGGTGGTGGCGGCGATGCAGAAGAGCGAAGTGCTCACCGAGTGGCGAGACAAGGCGGTGGTGCTGGTGACCCTGGTGACCGCACTGGTGCTGGCACTGGTGGTCATCGGGCTGGTGCTGGTGCGGCGTACCCGGGAGCGCCTGCTGGCGGCGCGCAGCATCCAACTGGAGAACGAGGAGCTGTCGCAGCTGGCGGCCATCGACGCACTCACCGGCATCGCCAATCGGCGGCAGTTCGACAAGACCCTCTTCGAGGAATTCCAGCGCGCGGCGATCATCCGCCAGCCCATTTCCCTGCTGATGATCGATGTCGACAACTTCAAGCTGTTCAACGACACCTACGGCCACCGCGCCGGCGATCTCTGCCTCAAGGCGGTGAGCGAGGCGCTGAAGGTGATCAAGATCCGCTCGACCGACCTGATCGCTCGCTACGGTGGCGAGGAGTTCGCCATCATCCTGCCGCACACCGCGCCGGCCGGCGCCCAGGTGATCGCCGAGAGCGTACGCGAGGCCGTGGAGATGAAGCGGATCGAACACCTCAGCGCCCAGGCCGGGGTGGTCACGGTGAGCATCGGTATCCACAGCATGATCCCCAGGCCCGGCGACCTCCCGGAAACGCTCATCCAGAGCGCGGATTCGGCGCTCTACGCCGCCAAGCATTCCGGGCGCAACAAGGTCCGCAGCTTCGGCTGAAGACGCCTCGCGCCTCCAATCCCCTCGCCCCGATGCGCCTCGATCCCGGCGCCAGCCCCCGCCAAGCGTGCTTATGCCCGGAATCTGGCGGGGTTATTCCCAATTCATCTTGAAATAAATATTGCGCGCAAAATAAAAGCGAACTAATGTTCGCTCCATGGAATCGCTTAGCGCACAAATCTACAGCGAACCAAATAACCCCCGATCGCTATCAAGAGGAACACACCATGAGCATCGAAAACGTCCTGTACCGCGCCTATGCAGAAGCCACCGGTGGCCGTGAAGGCCGCGCCATCTCCTCCGACGGCGTCCTCGACGTCTCGCTGACCACCCCGCGTGAGCTGGGCGGCGCGGGCGGCGCCGGCACCAACCCCGAGCAGCTGTTCGCCGCCGGTTACTCGGCCTGCTTCCTGGGTGCGATCAAGTTCGTCGGTGCCCGTGACAAGTACGCCGTCCCGGCGGACGCTTCCATCGAAGGCATCGTCGGCATCGGCGCGATTCCCACCGGCTTCGGCATCGAGGTGGAGCTGCAGATCAGCCTGCCGGGCATGGACAAGGACAAGGCGCGTGAGCTGATCGACAAGGCCCACATCGTCTGCCCTTACTCCAACGCCACCCGCGGCAACATCGACGTCACCCTTACCCTGGTCTGAGACGACGGTGGAATGCAAAAGGGCCCCTCGGGGCCCTTTTTGCGTTTGCCTGGCCGACGTGTCGGTGGCCTTTTCAGTCTTGGGGCGTGGTGGGGGGCATCGCGAATGAATTCGCTCCCACAGGGAGTAGCGTGCAACGCTTGGGCAGGCCTGAAGGGCGGCGCACCTCTGGGGCCGCTGTGCGGCCCTTGGGCGATTGAAATCGCCCCCACAGGCGCCCCCTGGTCGTTGCGGTCTTCCGGGCGTGCGGTCAGGCCTCCGGCTCGATGAACAATTGCTGCACCACCGAGAAGTCCTGGCGGCCCTTGCCCTGTTTCAGCAGCATCTTGTAGAGCTGCAGCGCCAGGGCACCCATGGGGGTGCTGTTCTGGGTCAGCTGCGCGGCTTCCTGGGCCAGGCCGAGGTCCTTGGCCATCAGTTCGGCCATGAAGCCGCCCTGGTAGCCGTTGCTCGCGGGGGCGTTGGCCATCACGCCGGGCCAGGGGTTGTAGCGCTCCAGCACCCAGTTGCCACCCGAGCTCTGGCGCATGATCTCCGCCAGCGCGCTGGGGTCGAGGCCGTTGGCCACGCCCAGGGCCATGGCTTCGGCGGTGGCGATCATCTGCACCGCCAGCACCTGGTTGTTGCACACCTTGGCCACCTGGCCGGCGCCTTCGGGGCCGGCGTGGAAGATGTTCTTGCCCATGGCCGCCAGTACCGGCCGGGCCTTCTCCAGGGTCTTGCCGTCACCGCCGACCATGAAGGTCAGGGTGCCGGCAGCGGCGCCGGCGGTGCCGCCGGAGACCGGCGCATCCAGCAGGTCGATGCCCAGCGCCTTGGCCCGGGCATGCACCTTGCGCGCGGCGTCGGGGGAGATGGTCGAGCATTCCAGCACCAGGGTGCCGGCGCGGATGAAGGCGAGCAGGCCGTCGTCGCCCAGGTAGAGGCCCTCCACGTGGCGGCTGGCGGGGAGCATGCTCACCACCAGGTCGACGCCGGCGACCGCGTCGTGGGCGTCGTTGGCGGCCTTGGCGCCTTCGGCCACCAGTTCGTCCACCGCGGCCTGCACCAGGTCGAAGACCTTGAGTTCATGGCCGGCCTTGAGCAGGTTGCGGGCCATCGGCAGGCCCATGTTGCCGAGGCCGATGAAGGCGATCTTTTTCATTGTTGTTCTCCTTGGCCGTTGCCAATGGGCTAGAGCGCTGCGAGTGGATGCGGGCCATCCCAGACCGGTGCGAAGTGCGCCTCGATCACCGCGCGGGGGATGGCGGCGACATCGGGCCAGTGCCAGCGCGGTGCGTTGTCCTTGTCGATCAGCCGTGCACGCACGCCTTCGGGGAATTCCGGGTGGCGGCAGCAGTTCAGGCTCATGGCGTATTCCATGCGGAATACATCGCCCAGGGACAGGTAGCGGGCGCGGTGGATCTGCTCCCAGACCAGGTGCGCGGTGAGCGGGCAGCCACCGGCGAGGGTCTTGGCGGCGCGGGCGAGGAGGGCGTCGTCATCGTGCTGCAGCGCGGTGATGGCCTTCCAGGCGGTGGGCAGGTCGGCCACGTCCAGCAGGGCGTCGATGCGGGCGCGGCGCGGCAGCCACTGGGCGGCCGGGAGCTGGTCGCGGGCCTGGTGCTCCAGGGATTGCAGCAGGCTGGTGAGCTGCGCGCCGGGTTGCTCGCGCCAGTTCAGTTGCACCAGGCCGTCGAGCAGCGCGGCTTGCTGGTCGTCCAGCAGGAAGCGGTCGGCGAGGTCCAGGTCCAGGGCGTCGCGGGCGTTGATGGCGCTGGCGGTGAGGCCGAGGAACAGCCCCAGGCGCCCCGGCAGGCGGGCGAGGAACCAGCTGCCGCCCACGTCCGGGTACAGGCCGATGTTGATCTCCGGCATGCCCAGGCGGCTGGAAGGGGTGACGATGCGGATGGACGCACCCTGCATCAGGCCCATGCCGCCACCCAGCACGTGGCCGTGGGCCCAGCAGATCAGCGGCTTGGGATAGGTGTGGATGCGGTGGTCGAGGCGGTACTCGTCGGCGAAGAAGCGCGCCGCCAGCGGCGGTACTTCGCCGGGATGCTCGCGGCAGGCCTCCACCAGCTTGCGCACGTCGCCGCCGGCGCAGAACGCGCGTGGGCCATTGCCGCGCAGCAGCACGCAGACGACCTCCGGGTCGTCCTGCCACTGGTGCAGCTTCGCGTCGAGGGCCTCGATCATCGGCAGGCTCAGGGCGTTGAGGCTGCCCTCGGCGTCGAGGCTGGCGATGCCGATGCGGGCACCGTGCAGGCCGACGCGTTCTTCGAACTGGATATTCATCGTTTCTCCCTACCTGGGGCTCGTCGCGGGCCGCTCAGCGGTTGCGCCATTGCGGGTCGCGTTTCTCGAGGAAGGCGTTGACGCCTTCGCGGGTGTCGTCGGCGTCGAACAGGTCGACGAAGCGTTCGCGCTCCTCCGGCAGCCAGGTGTTCGGCCCGCGCTGGCGCGCGCCTTCGATCAGCGGCTTGATGGTGCGCACCGCCACCGGGCTCTGCCGCGCCACCTTGGCGGCCAGCAGCAGGGCGGCTCCCCGGGCTTCGCCGGTGTCCACCACCTGCTCGACCAGGCCGATGCGCAGGGCGGTCTCGGCGTCCACGCGCTCGCCGCAGAGGATCATGCGCTTGGCCCAGCCTTCGCCCACCAGCCAGGGCAGCGCCTGGGTGCCGCCGGCGCAGGGCAGCAGGCCCACGGTGGCCTCGGGCAGGGCCATCATCGACTGGCGCTCGGCGATGCGGATGTCGCAGGCCAGGGCACATTCCAGGCCGCCGCCCATGGCGTAGCCGTTGATCGCGGCGATGGAGACGCCACGGAAGTCGCGCAGGGTCTCGAAGGCTTCGCCGAAGCGCCGGGCCATTTCGCGGGCGCGGGCCTTGTCGCCATCGGCGAAGAGGTTGAGGTCGGCGCCGGCGCTGAAGAACTTCGGCCCCTGGCCGGTCACCACCAGGGCGTAGATGTCGTCGTCGTGGTTGAGGTGCTCGATCACCTGCTTGAGGCCGATCAGCGAGTCGCGGTCCCAGGTGTTGGCCGGCGGATGATTGATGGTGATCAGCGCGGTGTGGCCGTGCTTCTCCACGGTCAGCTTGTGGGTCAGATCGAAAACGCCGGGTTGGTACGGCTCTACGGCAGTGCTCATGGGGTGCTCCTTACAGCAGGCGGTCGAGTGTGCCGCCCTGTTCCAGTAAACGGCGCGCCACGATGACGCGCATGATCTCGTTGGTGCCTTCGAGTATCTGGTGGACGCGGGTGTCGCGTACCCAGCGCTCCAGAGGGTAGTCATTCAGATAGCCATAGCCACCATGGAGTTGCAGTGCATCGTTGCAGATGTCGAAGCACTGGTCGGTGGCGAAGCGCTTGGCCATGGCGCAGTAGAGGCTCGCCTCGGCGTGGCGCTGGTCCAGGCGATGGGCGGCCAGGCGCACCATCTGCCGGCTGGCGGTGAGTGCGGTGAGCATGTCGGCGAGCTTGAACTGCAGGGCCTGGAACTCAGCCAGGGGCTTGCCGAACTGCTTGCGTTCCTCGACGTAGCGCAGGCTCTGTTCCAGTGCCGCCTGGGCCGCGCCCAGGGAGCAACTGGCGATGTTCAGGCGCCCGCCGTCCAGGCCCTTCATGGCGTAGACGAAGCCCTGGCCTTCCGGGCCGATGCGGTTGCCGGCGGGGATGCGCACGCCCTCGAAGGCGATGGTGCGGGTGGGCTGGGCGCGCCAGCCCATCTTGTCTTCGTTGCGCCCGTAGCGGATGCCTTCGGCGTCGGCCGGCACCAGGAAGCAGGAGATGCCCCTGGCGCCGTCCTCGCCGGTGCGCGCCATGACGATCAGCACCTGGGTGCTGCCGGCGCCGGAGATGAAGCACTTGCTGCCATCGAGCACGTAGTCGTCGCCATCACGGCGCGCCCGGGTGCGCAGGTGCGCGGCGTCGGAGCCGGCGTCCGGCTCGGTGAGGCAGTAGGAGGCCAGCAGCCGGCCGTCCAGCAGGCCCGGCAGCCACTGGGCCTTGAGCGCGTCGTCGGCGAAGGAGGCGAGCATCCAGGCGGCCATGTTGTGGATGGTCAGGTAGGCGGTGGTGGCCACGCAGCCGGCCGCCAGCTGCTCGAAGATCAGCGAGGCGGACAGGCGGGACAGGCCCAGCCCGCCATCCTCCTCGGCGATGTACAGCCCCAGGTAGCCCTGCTCGGCGGCGCGGCGGATCACCTCGACCGGGAAGTGGTGGTCGCGATCCCAGTCCGCCGCGCCCGGCGCCAGCTCGTGGCGGGCGAAGGCGGCGGCGCTGTGCACCAGCAGGCGTTGTTCATCGGTGGGTTCGAAGTCCATGGCATCTCATTGCAAGGTCGGGGGTTGGTTGCCGGCGCGCCGCTCGGCCTGCCAGTCGGCGAGGCTGGGGAGGGCGGCGCTGGCGTCGAGGCGGTCGACGATTTCGAAGTAGTCCTGCTTGAGCGGGTCCTTGAGCACCTCGTCACGGGTCTTCACCCGTACCGCATAGACCGTCTGCAGGTTCTGGTGATCGAAGGCGCGCCACTGCTGTTCGTCCTTCAGCAGGCTGTAGGAGTGGCCTTCCAGCGCCTTGATCAGCGCCTCGCTGCCGAGGCTGCCGCTGCGTCTGGCGGCATCGGCCCATTGCTGGACGATGCTGTAGGCCGAGGCGGCGGAGCTGGAGGGGTACATCTGGTAGCGCGCCTTGAAGGCTTCGACGAAGGCCATGCCACGCTGGGATTTCTCCAGGGCCGGCACGCGCCAGGTCCAGGGCTCGGTGCCGAGCACACCCTGCATCAGGTCGGGGCCGGCCTGCTCGATGATGCCCTGGGTCAGGTTCGGCGCGACGATCTGCATGCGCGTAGTCAGGCCCATGTCCCGGGCGATGCGCATGGCGCGCACCAGGTCCTCGCCGAACAGCACCAGGGCCAGCACCTGGGCATCGCTGGCGGCGGCCTGGGTCAGGGCGTCCTGGTAGTCGGTCAGGCGCGCGCCGGGGAAGGGTACCCGCACGCCGGCGTGGCGGGCGGCGTCTTCGCTGGCGGTGGCCTGGCGCAGCGAGGCCTCGGTGGTATGGCCCCAGGTGTAGTCGGCGGTGACGTAGAAGTAGCGTTTGTCGGGCAGGGTCTTGTTCAGGTACTGGCCGAGCACCTTGGCGCTCATCCAGGCGTTGTTGCACTCGCGGAACATGTAGCGGTGGCCGTTCTTGCCGGTGGTGTCGTTGGAATAGGTGAGGGTGCCGAAGTACAGCAGGCCGTGGTCTCGGGCGCGCTCGCCGGCGGCGATGGCCACCGCGCTGGAGGCCCCGCCGAAGAGCATCACCGCGCCTTCGGCGGCCAGCTTGTCGACGTTCTTCACCGCCTTTTCCGGGCGCGAGGCGGAATCCTTGCCGGACAGGCGCAAGGGCCGGCCGAGCACGCCGCCGGTGGCGTTGATTTCGTCGATGGCCAGCAGGGCTCCACGCATCTGCGCCAATCCCTCTTCCTTGTATGAGCCGGTGCGCGGGTAGTTGAGCCCCAGGGTGATGGGCTCGGCAGCCTGCGCACAGGCGGTGATCCCGGCCCAGAGGGCCAGGGTGGCAGTCAATCGGCGCATGGGTGTTCCTCCTTGTTGTTGTGGAACAACCTTTTACGCCGGTCTCGGATGGGTTGAGATTCCCTTTTCGTCTAACAACGCTCGGTCGTTGCTACTTCAGCTGGATGGTCATGTTCGGCCCGCTCACCGGGCTGTCGTCGAACCAGCGGCTGGTGACCGTCTTGGTCTCGGTGTAGAAGCGCACCGCCTGCTTGCCGTAGGCGTGCAGGTCGCCGTAGAAGGAGCCCTTCCAGCCGGTGAAGGAGAAGAACGGCAGCGGCACCGGGATCGGCACGTTGATGCCCACCTGGCCAACCTCCACCGCATGCTGGAAGTGCCGCGCGGCGCCGCCGGAGCGGGTGAAGATGCTGGTGCCGTTGCCGTAGGGGCTGGCGTTGACCAGCTCGATGGCGGCATCGAGGTCGTCCACCTCCATGCAGGCCAGCACCGGGCCGAAGATCTCCTCGCGGTACAGGCCCATCCTGGTGGTCACGCCACGGAACAGGGTCGGGCCCAGCCAGTTGCCGTCGGGGAAGCCCGCCACCTCGCAGTGCGAGCCGTCCAGCAGGCATTCGGCGCCTTCGGCCTTGCCCTCGGCGATCAGCCGCTGCACGCGCTGCTTGGCCTGCTGGCTGATCAGCGGGCCGTAGGCGGCGTGGGCGTCCTGCCAGTGACCGGGCTTGAGCTCGGCCATCTGCGCGGCCAGTTCGGGAATCCACTCCCGCGCGGCGCCGACGAACACCGCCACGCTGATGGCCATGCAGCGCTGGCCGGCGGCACCGCAACTGGCGCCCAGCAGGTTGCTGAGGACCTGGTCCTTGTTGGCGTCGGGCATGACCACCATGTGGTTCTTGGCCCCGGCGAAGGCCTGCACGCGCTTCAGGTGCGCGGTGCCCGTGCGGTAGATGTGCTGGCCCACCGGCACCGAGCCGACGAAGGAGATGGCGCGGATGTCCGGGTGGGTGAGCAGGGCGTCCACCTGTTCGCGGCCGCCGTGCAGCACCTGCAGCACGCCCTTGGGCGCGCCGGCTTCCAGGAACAGCTCGGCGAGGCGGTTGGGGGTCAGCGGGTCCTGCTCGGAGGGCTTGAGGATGAAGGTGTTGCCGCAGGCGATGGCCAGGGGAAACATCCACAGGGGGATCATCGCCGGGAAGTTGAAGGGGGTGATGCCGACGCACACGCCCAGCGGCTGGATCCAGCTGGCGGTGTCGATCTCGCGGGCCACGTTCTCCACCGTCTCGCCCATCATCAGGCTGGCGATGTTGGCGGCGTGCTCGGCCACCTCGATGCCGCGCCAGACGTCGCCCTTGGCGTCGGCGAAGGTCTTGCCGGTTTCGCTGGCGAGGATTTCGGCCAGCTCGTCGTGGTGCTCCTTGAGCAGGTGCTGGTAGCGCAGCATCAGCCGCGCCCGTTCCGGTACCGGCACCTCGCGCCAGCTGGTGAAGGCCTGCTTGGCGCTGGCGATGGCGGCCTCGATTTCCTCGGGCGTCGCCTTGGGCGCCAGGGCCAGCACGGCCTGGGTCGCGGGGTCGGTGACTTCGATCAGCTCGCGGGAGCGGCTGTCGCGCCACTGGCCATCGATCAGTTGCGGAATCGTCCTGGTCATCTCGTCCTCCACCCGTGCCGGGCGTCTTGTTGTTTTCTTGCCGTTATAGCGGCGCGCACGGCGGATGTGGATTGACGATCTTGTCGGCTGGATGGACGATCTTGTGATTGCAGGCCGACACAAGAACAACCATGAGCCGCTCCGTCGAAACTTCCAACTGGCCGCTGCCGGCCAATGGCGTGCGCTTCACCACGCCGCCGCGCCTGCGTCGCATGCTGGCGCGCAACCCGCTGACGGCGGGCTGTTACCCCCTGGCCCTGGGCTTCTATCCGGAGGCCGGGGGGCACCGCATGCTGCGCCTGGCACCGGATGATCACCTGCTCATCTACTGCCGTGCCGGGCAAGGCTGGCTGGAGACCGGGGATGGACGATTCGACGTGGTCGGCGGCGACCTGTTGCTGCTGCCCCGCGGGCGCATGCACGCCTATGGCGCCGACCCGCAGCGGCCCTGGAGCATCTACTGGGTGCACTTCGAGGGGGAACTGGTGGAAGACTTCCTGCGCCCGCTGGGGCCGGCCGGCCTGCGTCGCATCGGCGCCCAGCCGCGCCTGCTGGCGGACTTCGACGCGCTGCTGGGGCTGCGCCGCCACGGCCTCGCCCCGCTGCACTTCGTGCATGCCGCGCACCAGCTGCAGACCCTGCTGACCTCGCTCGCCGTTCTGCCGGCACGCGGGGTGCTGAAGTCCGGGCGGGTGCTGGACATCGACGCGGTGCAGGCGGTGATGCGCGCGCACCTGCACGACAGCCTCAACCTCGATCAGCTGGCCGCGCAGTTCAAGCTGTCGCGCTTCCACTTCGCCAAGACCTACCGCGCGCTCACCGGGCACGCGCCGATCCAGGATTTCATCCAGCTGAAGATGGCCCATGCCTGCCGCCTGCTCGACGAGGGCGACCAGGGCATCCGCCAGATCGCCGAGCAACTGGGCTACGAGGACGTCTATTACTTCTCGCGGCTGTTCCGCAAGGTGGTGGGCATGGCGCCCAGCCACTACCGGGCGCTGCACCAGGGCTGATGCGGTTCAGGCGTGGCCCTTGCCGCCGAGCAGCTTGAACCAGAAGCCCACCTCGCTGGCGAGTTCCGCGCGTACCGCCTCCGGCGGCAGGCTGTCGAGGCGTTCCCCCAGCAGGCGCTGCCAGGCGGGCAGCTGCACCAGCTGCTCATCGTCGAGTTCCCGCGCGGCCAACTGGCGAGCGACCTGCACCACGTCCACCAGGTCCGCCGTGCCCTTGTGCGCGCGGCACCATTCGCTGCGGTTGCGCGCACAGTCGATGAGCTGCGGCGGCAGCTTCCAACTGGTGAGCACGATCACCCCGACATCTGCAGAAAGCTGGTCGCAGAGGCGTTGCAGGTCGTCCTCGTCGCGTGAGACGTCGGGCCAGCGCTCCAGCTCGTCGAGCAACGGCAGGCTGCCGATGTCCTGCACAAGGCCGGCGAGCAGCGCGTCCTCCAGGGGCAGGCGCGTGAGCAACTGGGCCAGGCAGGCGCTGTGGGCGGCGCAGAGCAGGGCGGCATTCCAGCGGGCGCGGAAGACCTTCTGCAGGGCCGGGTCCTGGCTGGTGAACAGATGCTGGATGGCGAAACTGAGCACCAGGTTGTTCAGGCGCTGCATGCCCAGGCGCGAGATCACCTCCTGCAGGCTCACGCCCTGGCGCAGGTTGCGCAGCATCGGGGTCTCGGCGAATTGCAGCAGGTAGGCGGCGAGCGGCGGGTTGCTGTGCAGCAGGCGGGTGACCTGCTCCAGCGAGGCATGCTCGGAGGCCAGCAGCTTGCGCAGGCGCAGCGAGGTCTCCGGCATCTGCGGCACCTTGGCGTTGCCCTTGAGGAAGCTGCTGTAGAGCGAGAACTTCAGGCCATCGTGGCGGTTGTCCATCGGATGCGATCTCCATGTTCCACCTTGATTGACAAGAGTAGAGGGCATTTTTTAGGGTGCCCGACCATTGAGCGGCCTTCGCCCGCCTCATCCGCGCCGCAAGGCGCCAGAGAACTGGAAGAGACATGACCGAGACCGTTGATCGGATAAAGCTCGAAGCGGGCTGGAAAGAAGCCCTGCGCGATGAGTTCGACAAGCCCTACATGAAGGCGCTGGGCGAGTTCCTGCGCGCCGAGAAGGCCGCCGGCAAGGTGATATTCCCGCCCGGCCCCTTGATCTTCAACGCGCTGAACTCCACCCCGCTGGACGAGGTGAAGGTGGTGATCATCGGCCAGGACCCCTACCACGGCCCCGGCCAGGCCCATGGCCTGTGCTTCTCGGTGCAGCCGGGCGTGCCCATCCCGCCGTCGCTCCTGAACATCTACAAGGAGCTCAAGCGTGACCTGAACATCGACATGCCCGACCACGGCCACCTGCAGAGCTGGGCCGAGCAGGGCGTGCTGCTGCTCAACACCTCGCTGACCGTGGAGCAGGCCCGCGCCGGGTCCCACGCCAACCAGGGCTGGCAGCCGTTCACCGACCGGGTGATCGAGGTCGTCAGCGCGCACCAGCCGAACCTGGTGTTCCTGCTGTGGGGTTCCCACGCGCAGAGCAAGCAGCGCCTGATCGATTCCACCAAGCACCTGGTGCTGCGTTCCGCCCACCCTTCGCCGCTCTCGGCCTACCGTGGCTTCCTCGGCAACGGCCACTTCAGCCGCTGCAACAAGTTCCTCGAACAGCACGGCCTGGCGCCCATCGACTGGAGCGTGCCGCCGCTCTGACGGCACTGGCGCATGGCGTCGCGCGCTTTGGCGTGAGCCGCCATGCGCCGGGTCATCCTCTCGCTATAGCCTGCCGGGCATCCCCAACGGCCCGCGACAGGACGCCCCATGCCCGCTTCCACCCCGATGCTGATCCTCCATGTCGGCGGCGAGCTGCTGCTGGCCAGCGCCTGCCTCCTGGCCGCCTGGCTCCACGGCCGCGAGCGTCAGGGCTGGCGCGCGGCGGGCTTCGTCTCGATGGCGCTGGCCGCGCTGGCCGGGGCTGCGCTCTATGCGGGCTTCGGCGCCCTCGACGAGGTGCACCGTCAACTGGCTTTGGTTTCCTCGCGCATCGGCCTGCCGTTGATCGCGTTCGTCTGGCTGCGCGGCGCGTCGCGTCACCTGGCGGTGCTGGCCCTGGCGGCGGCGATGCTGCTGGCGCCGGCCCCCTTGGCACTGGTGGGCAATGCCCTGGCCCTGCTGGCGCTGGCCTGGCCGGGGCGCTCACGACGCTGGGCGCTGGCGGTGGCCGGTTCGCTGGCGTTCCTGTTGGCGGGGCTGGTGATCGGTACCCAGGGCGACTGGCTGGGTGTGCCCCGGGTCGATTTCTTTCACCTGTGCCTGGCGTCGGCGGTGCTGGCCTGGGTCGGCGCGCGCCTGCGCGGCTGAGCGGGGCTCAGGCCGTCGGGCACTGCAACTGCTGGATGTCCTGCCGCAGGTCCTGCAGCCGGGTGCGCAGGCGCTCGCGCTGGCTGGCGCTGGCGTCGTTGAACAGGTCGGCGAGCAATTGCGACAGGGCGACCTGGCCCCGCTCGAAGTGGGCCCGGTAGGCCTCGCTCCAGAATGCCTCCCGCTCCTGCAGCAGGGCGGCGATGCGCGGTGCGAAGCCCGCGCCGTCGCGTTCGGCGAGGGCGTCGCGCAGGGCTGATTGCCAGAGCTTGCGGTTGTCCACCCACAGCGCATTGCTGTCGCCCAGGTTCTCGGCCCAGGCATCGACCTTCGCCCGTTGTTGCGCGGAGAGCTTGCCGAACCAGGGTTTGAGGCGTTTCTCCATGCGTTCGCGGCGTTGCTCGACCTGCTCGTCGCGAGGGATCAGGTGTTCCTTGCGCAGCGCGCGCTCCTTCTCGTCCAGCGAGGCGTTCAGCTCCTCCACCTGCCTGGCGTCGAGGCCCTGCAGCAAGGTGACGGTGGTCGGGGTGATCTCCACGGCGACGGCGTCGACCGCCTCCTTGAAGCCCTGCATGTGGCCGAGCAAGGCGTCGGCGTCCAGGTGGTCGGCCTGGCCCAGGCGCTCCACCTCCTGCAGCCAGGCGGCGTAGCGCGGCAACTGGGTGCTGCAATGCCAGCGCAGGTGCGCCTGGATGCGCGGTTCGAGCCAGGTGCGCTGGCTCTTGTCGAGGCTCACGTAGTCGGCGATGGACCAGGGGATTAGCCAGTCGAGGTTGCGGTAGGCGAGGTCCAGCCGGCTGCAGGCGCCGAGGGTCAGCAGCAGCGCCAGGAGTGGCAGCCAGCGGGTGGTGCGGTTGGGGCGCGGACGTGGCATGGGGGATTACCGTCGGCGGCAGGCGATGGGCAGAGGATAGGGCAGGGCCCCCGCCAAGCGGAGCGTGGGGACATATCCGTTAATCAAATGGCTGCCGTCGGGCCTCGCTGCACTCGGCGCCAACCTACGGGCGGGCGCGCTGGCGCCAGCGGCGGTAGGCGGGTTCGGCGAGGAACAGCACCAGCAGCAGGCGCAGGACCTGCAAGGCGGTCACCAGGGGCACGGAAAGTTGCAGGGTTTCGGCGGTGAGGCTCATCTCGGCGATACCGCCGGGCATCATGCCGAGGGTCAGTGAGCGGATGTCCAGTGCGGTGAGCCAGCCCAGGCCGAGGGCGCACAGGGTGGCGGCGCCGATCATCAGTGCGGTGCCCGCCAGGGTGCGGGCGAGGAAGCTGGGGGCGCGGCTGAAGAAGGCGCGGTCGAAGTGGCAACCCAGGCCGCTGCCGATCAGCAGCTGGCCGACCTGGCTGGCACCGGGCGGCAGGCCCAGGTGCAGGTCGTAGAGGATGCTGGCGCCGGCGCTGACCAGCAGCGGGCCGAACAGCCAGGGGTTGGGTTGGTGCAGGCGTTGCCAGAGCAGGGCCAGCAACCCGCCGGCCGGCACCAGCAGGGCCAGCCAGGCCCAGTCCACCGGTGCCGCCGGGTGCAGCGCCGGGCCCTCGCCCAGCAGCAGCTTGAACACCGCCGGGACGCAGAGCACCACGGCCACCACGCGCAGGCTCTGCCCGGCCGCCACGCGGCTGGGGGACGCGCCGTTGCGCAGGCCGAGGTTGACCATTTCCCCGGAGCCGCCGGGCATGCTGGAGAAGAAGGCGGTGGCCGGGTCTTCCCCGGTGCGCCGCAGCAGCCACACGGCGGCGACGCTGGAAAGGGTGGTGAACAGCGCGCCGAAGAGGATCAGCCAGAAGTGCGCCAGCACCTGCTCCACCACCTCGGGGGAGAAGTGCAGGCCGATGCCGATGCCGATGATCCATTGCCCGGTCTTGCGCCCGCCCGGCAGGTCACGGATCTGCCAGGGGGTGGCGCAGCGGAACAGGATGACCGCCACCAGGGCGCCGATCATCCACGGCAGCGGCCAGTGGGCGAGGCTGGCCAGCAGGCCGCCCGCCGCGCCCACCAGAGGCGTCGCCCACCAGCCGCGCCAGCCATCACGCATCCGCCAGGGCCTCCCGGCGGGCAGCGCGACGGCGCCAGATGCGCACCAGCGGCAGGGCCAGCATCACCAGCACCAGGGCCCAGGTGCCGAGGGTGATGGGGCTGGACCAGAGGATGCCCAACTCGCCATTGGAGATGGACAGCGCACGGCGCAGGTTCTGTTCCATCAGCCCGCCGAGGATGAAGCCCAGCAGCAGCGGCGAGAGGGGGAAGTCCAGCTTGCGCAGGATGTAGCCGAAGATGCCGATGGCGACCATCAGGAACAGGTCGAAGGTGGTGGCGTGCACGGCGTAGACGCCGATGGAGGTGATGATGGCGATCACCGGCACCAGCACCCAGTTGGGCACGTTGAGGATGCGGGTGAACAGCCGGATCATCGGGATGTTGAGGATCACCAGCATGAGGTTGGCGATGAACAGCGAGGCGATCAGGCCCCAGACGATATCCGGCTGCTGCTGGAACAGCATCGGCCCGGGGGTGATGTTGTACAGGGTCAGCGCGCCGATCATCACCGCGGTGGTGCCGGAGCCGGGGACGCCCAGGGTCAGCATCGGCACCATGGCGCCGCAGGCGGAGGCGCCGATGGCGGTTTCCGGGGCCGCCAGGCCGCGCATGTCGCCCTGGCCGAACTTGCCTTTGTCGCCGGCGAGCTTTTTCTCGGTCATGTAGGCCACGGCGCTGGCCAGGGTGGCGCCGGCGCCCGGCAGCACGCCGAGGATGAAGCCCATCACCCCGCAACGCAGGTTGACCACGGCGACCGAGGCGGCCTCCTTGAGGTTGAACAGCATGCGCCCGGTGGCCTTCACCGCGACGTGGCCGTGGTGGGTCTTCTCCAGCAGCAGGAGGATCTCGCTCACCGAGAACAGGCCCAGCACCAGCACCACGAACTGGATGCCGTCGGCGACGTGGATGCTGTCGAAGGTGAAGCGGTACACGCCGCTGTTGGCGTCGATGCCGATGGTGGAGAGGAACAGGCCGAGCAGGGCGGCGATGAAGGTCTTCATCGGGCGGTCGCCGGCCATGCCGCCCAGGGCGACGATGGCAAAGACCATGAGCACGAAGTATTCCGCCGGGCCGAAGGCGATGGCCCACTTGGCCAGCAGCGGGGCGAACAGCACCATGCCGCAGGTGGCGATGAAGGCGCCGATGAAGGAGCTCCAGGCCGACAGCGACAGGGCCACGCCGGCCAGGCCCTGGCGGGCCATGGGGTAGCCGTCGAGGGTGGTCATCACGGTGGAGGCTTCGCCGGGGATGTTCAGCAGGATGGAGCTGATGCGCCCGCCGTATTCGCAGCCCAGGTACACGGCTGCCAGCAGGATCAGCGCCGACTCCGGCGGCAGGCCGAGGGCGAAGGCCACGGGGATCAGCAGGGCAACGCCGTTGATCGGACCGAGGCCCGGCAGCAGGCCGACGATGGTGCCGATCAGGGTGCCGATCAGCGCAGTGACCAGGTTGTAGGGGGAAAGGGCAACGCCGAAGCCCTGGCCCAGGTAGCTCAAGGTTTCCATGTCATCACTCCAGGAAGTCGAGGACGCCCAGCGGCAGCGGCACGTCCAGGGTCTTGTCGAACAGCAGGTAGAGGCCGGCGCTGATCAGCAGCGCGGCGATGGCACTGGGCAGCCATCGGCCGCCGTAGAGACGCGCCATGAAGACGCCGATGAGGCTGCTGGAGAGGATGAAGCCCAGCGGCTCGAAGAGCCCGGCGTAGACGACGAGCAGGGCGATGCAGGCGGCCACCTTGCGCAGCGTGGCGGCGTCCAGCGGTTGCTCGTCGTGCTGGTGCGCCACCGGTGTGGGGCGCAGCGTCAGCCAGAGCAGCGCGGCGGCCATCAGCCCCAGCATCAGCAGGGGGAAGGCGCGCGGGCCGACCGGCTCGTAGGAGAAGGCGGCGTGGTAGTCCCAGGCCAGCACGGCAAAAACCAGGCATGCAGCGAGCCAGCCCAGACTGAACAGGCGTTGAAAAAGCATGGTGAGTTCCTCGCGGGTCGAAGGCGCGGAGGGCCGGCTGGCGGGGCGCTCAGCCGGCTGCGGAGGTGAGCCTTACTGTGTCAGGCCGAATTCCTGGGCCATCTGCTTGTACTGGGCGACCCGCGTCTTCACGTAGGCGTCCAGTTCCGGGCCGGTCATGGCGAAGGGGAACAGCTCGCGCTGGTCGCGCAGCTTGACGAAGTCCTCGGAGGCCAGCAGCTGGTCGAAGGCGGCCTTCCACCAGGCGTAGTCCTCGTCGCTGACCTTGGGCCCCAGGTAGAAGCCGCGCACCACCGGCCAGGTAATGTCGTAGCCCTGCTCCTTGGCGGTGGGGATGCCGGCCTTGTCGTCACCGGGCAGGCGCTCGTCGGAGAGCACGGCGAGGATGCGCATGTTGCCGGCGAGGATGTGCGGCATGGAATCGGAGATGTCGGTGCTGCCGACCTGGATGTGCCCGCCGAGCAGGGCGGTGGCGATCTCGCCGCCGCCTTCCAGGGCCACGTAGCGCAGGTTGCGCGGCTCGATGCCGGCAGCCTTGGCCAGGAGGGCGGTCTGCATCCAGTCCTGGCTGCCGACGGTGCCGGAGGAGCCGATCACCACCTTGCCCGGGTCGGCCTTGAGGGCTTTGACCAGGTCGTCGAGGTTCTTGTAGGGCGAGTCGTTGCGCACGGCGATGGCGCCGTAGCTGGTGCCGATGCCGGCCAGCCAGCGCACGGCGTTCTCGTCGAAGCGCCCGAACTTGCCCTGGGCGAGGTTGAGCAGCGAGCCGCTGGACCAGGCGGTGATGGTGCCGGCGTCACCGGGGCGCTGGGCGACCACGGCGTTGTAGGCCACCGCGCCGACGCCGCCGGGCATGTAGGTGACGCGCATCGGCTTGCTCAGCAGCTTGGCGTCCATCAGGGCGCTCTGCGCCAGCTTGCAGGTGAGGTCGAAGCCGCCGCCGGGCGCGGCCGGGGCGATGCACTCGGGGCGCTTGGGCTCGGCCAGCAGCTGGCTGGAGAGCAGCAAGCCGGTGGCGAGCAGGGCGAGGCGGGTGAGGGCGATCTTCATCGGTGTTCTCCTGTGGAGTCTTATTGTGGATCACCAGATCGGCAGGGCGTAGCTGACGATCAGGCGCAGCTCGTCCGCGTCACGGGCGAAGGTGGAACGGAAACCGGCGTGGCGGGCACGGAAGGTGAGGTCCTTGAGCGTGCCGCTCTGCACCACGTACTTGAACTCGACGTCGCGCTCCCACTCGCGGCCTTCCTCGGCGCTGTTGGTGACCTGGGCGTTGTCGCTGGTGATGTAGCGGGTCATGAAGCTCAGGCCGGGCACGCCCATGGCGGCGAAGTCCAGGTCGTAGCGGGCCTGCCAGGAGCGCTGGTCGGCGTTGGCGAAGTCGTTGATCTGCACGAAGTTGACCAGGAAGGGGTCGCTGCCATCGACGTAGGCGAAGCCGGTGTCGCCGCTCATGCGCTGGTAGCCGAGGCCGACCTTGTGGCTGCCCTGGCCGTAGCTGAGCATGCCGTTGAGCGCGCGGTTGTCCACCTTGCCCGCGTCGGCGCGGCCGCTGTCGTCGCTGATGGCGTAGCGCAGGTCGGCGCTGAGGGTGCCGGCGCCCAGGGGCTGGGTGGCGAGCAGGCCGAAGAAGTGCTGGCGGTAGACGTCGTCCAGCTCGGCGAAGTAGTAGCGCCCGGTGAGCTGCTTGCTGAAGGCGTAGTCGGCGCCGGCGAGGTCGAAGTGCGAACCGCTGGCAGCGCTGGCGAAGCGGCGGTTCTTGTTGTTCAGGGCGATGTCCTCGGAGTTGGTCGAGGCGCGGTCCTTGACCTCGCGCAGGCGACCGCCGGTGAAGCTGAGGCCTTCGATCTCCTTGGAGGTGAGCAATCCGCCCTCGAACACCTGGGGCAGGATGCGGCTATCGCTGGCCTTGACCACCGGCAGTTCGGGGATGTGGCTGCCCAGGCGCAGCTCGCTCCTGGAGACGCGCACCTTGGCGGTGAGGCCGAGCTTGCCGTATTCGCCCGGGGTGCCGCCGTCGTCCTGCACCGGCAGCAGGTCGGTGCCGCTCTGGCCGCGACCGGAGTCGAGCTTGATGCCGAGCATGCCGAGGGCGTCCAGGCCGAAGCCGACGGTGCCTTCGGTGTAGCCGGATTCGATGTTGAGGATGAAGCCCTGGGCCCATTCGTCGCGGCGGGACTGGCCGTCGCCGTCACGGAAATCGCGGTTCAGGTAGATGTTGCGGGCTTCCAGGGTCGCCGAGCTGTCCTTGAGGAAGTCGGCCTGGGCGAAGGGGGCGAGGGTGCAGCCTGCGAGGGCGAGGGTGAGGGTGCGAACAGGCGGCAGCGCCTGCCGGGAGGCAGTGAGCATCGTTGGTCTCCAATTCTTGTTTTTGTTAGCGCGGGCCCGACCAGGAGCCTGCGTCTGCGGGTGGTTCTTGCCACCCTGGCCGGATGCTAGGGCCTGAAACTTTCGCCAGGCTTTCAACGTGAAAGAAATCCCGCGTGTCATTCACAGCGGCTTTCCGGCCGTTACACTTCAGCCCGATCGCTGCCTTCCGGAGTACACCGCCTTGCGAATCCTGCTGGTCGAAGACCACCCCCAACTGGCCGAGAGCGTCGCCCAGGCCTTCAAGGCCGTGGGCTGGACGGTGGACGTACTGCATGACGGCGTGGCCGCCGACCTGGCCCTGGCCAGCGAGGACTACGCCCTGGCGGTGCTCGACGTGGGGCTGCCGCGGCTGGATGGCTTCGAGGTGCTGGCGCGCCTGCGCGGGCGGGGCAAGACGCTGCCGGTGCTGATGCTCACCGCGCGTGGCGAGGTGAAGGACCGGGTGCATGGTCTCAACCTCGGCGCGGACGACTACCTGGCCAAGCCCTTCGAGCTGTCCGAGCTGGAGGCGCGGGTCAAGGCGCTGTTGCGGCGCAGCGTGCTCGGCGGCGAACAGCAGCAGCGCTGCGGGCCCCTGCTTTATGACCTGGGGACGCGGCGCTTCAGCCTGGACGACGAGGTGCTGACGCTCACCTCCCGCGAGCAGGCGGTGCTGGAGGTGCTGATCGCCCGGCCCGGTCGGGTGATGAGCAAGGAGCAGTTGGCTTCCCAGGTGTTCGGCCTGGACCAGGAGGCGAGCCCGGACGCCATCGAGATCTACATCCACCGCCTGCGCAAGAAGCTGGAAGGCAGTGCGGTGCGCATCGTCACCTTCCGTGGCCTCGGCTACCTGCTGGAACACCAGGATGCGTGAGGCCGGCAGCCTGCGCGGGCGGCTGCTGCGGCGCCTGGCCGCGCTGCTCGCGGTGCTGCTGCTGATCGGCAGCCTGAGTGCCTACTTCAACGCCCGCGATGCCGCCGACACCGCCTACGACCGCACCCTGCTGGCCTCGGCGCGGGCCATTTCCGCCGGGCTCTACGAGGCTGACGGCCGGCTCAAGGCCGATGTGCCCTACGTGGCCCTGGATACCTTCGCGTACGACAGCGCGGGGCGCATCTTCTACCAGGTGACCGACATCGAGGGGAAACTGGTTTCCGGCTACGAGAACCTGCCCGGCCCGCCCAGTGGGACGCCGCGCACCGACGACTACCCGGCCCTGGCGCGCTTCTACGATGCGCGCTACGACGGCGTCGACGTGCGCGTGGTGAGCCTGCTGCGGCCGGTGAGCGAGGAGAGCATCAACGGCATGGCGGAGATCCGCGTGGCCGAGACCGAGGAGGCCCGCGAGCGCCTGGCGCGGGGCCTGCTGGTGGATACCCTGTGGCGCCTGGCGGTGATGTCGCTGGCTGCCCTGGGGCTGGTCTGGATGGTGGTGAGCGCGGCCCTGCGCCCGCTGAACCAGCTGCGCAACGCCGTGGAGGAGCGCCAGGCCGATGACCTGCGCCCGCTGCCGGTGGTGGCGGTGCAGACCGAGCTGAAGCCGCTGGTGGATGCGTTGAACCAGTTCACCGAACGCCTGCGCGGGCTGTTCCAGCGCCAGGCGGATTTCATCGCCGATGCCTCCCACGAGTTGCGCACGCCGCTGGCGGCGCTCAAGGCGCGGGTGGAGCTGGGGTTGCGCGAGCGGGAGCCTGCGCAGTGGTATCGCACCCTGGAGGACACCGCCGCCAACACCGACCGGCTGACCCACCTGGCCAACCAGCTGCTGTCCCTGGCGCGCATCGAGAGCGGCGCGCGAGCCATCGCCGAGGGTGGGGCCGAGCGCATCGAGCTGGGCGCCCTGGCCCGTGAGCTGGGCATGGCCCTGGCGCCGCTGGCCCATGCGCGGGGCATCGCCCTGGCCCTGGAGGCGGAGGACATGGCCTGGGTGATGGGCGAGCCGACGCTGCTCAACGAGCTGCTCAGCAACCTGGTGGATAACGCCCTGGCGCACACGCCCAAGGGCGGCAATGTGACCCTGCGGGTGCTCGCGCCGGCGGTGCTGGAGGTGGAGGACGATGGCAGCGGCATCCCCGCCGAGGATCGCGACAAGGTGTTCGAACGCTTCTACCGGCGATCGCCGCAGGTCAGTGGCGCGGGGCTGGGCCTGGCGATAGTCGGGGAAATCTGCCGGGCGCACCTGGCGGACATCAGCCTGCATGACGGCGTCTCGGGTGGCTTGCGGGTGCGGGTCAGCTTTCCGCCGGCCTAGGGCAGCATGCTCAGCGGTTGCTGGGCTTCGAGCAGGTAGCGGGCGACCTTGCCGCTCTCGCGCAGGCGTGCCAGGCCCCGGTTGAAGCGGTCCATGCGTTCGGCATTGGCCGGGTCGGTGCGCGACAGCAGCAGGTGCAGGGTGTCGCTGCGCAGCGGTTGGGCATGGAAGCTGACGCGAGCGCGCTCGGCGCTGGTGAAGTTGTCCTGGAGCATGGCGATGGCGACGATCTTGTCCACCGGGAACACGTCGATGCGCCCGGCCAGCAGCATGCGCAGGCCTTGTTCCTCGCTGGGCAGGCGCTGCACCTGGAGGCGCCCCTCGGCCTCGGCGCGCTGGAAGGCCTCGCCATAGTCGTAGCCGAGGGTAGCGCCGAGGCGCAGGCCGGCGAGGTCTTCGACCCGCTGCCAGTCGAGCGGGAGGTCCTTGCGGTGGAACAGGTAGTAGCCGCTCTCGATCACCGGGTCGCTGACGAAGAAGCGTGCGTCGCGCTCGGCGCTGCGCAGCCAGACCGCGCTGCCGTCGCGTTCGCCGCGTTCGGCCAGGCGCAGGGCGCGGGCCCAGGGGTAGAACTCCCAGCGCACATCGATCCCTTCGAGGGCGAACGCTTCGGCGACGATGCGCGAGGCGACGCCCTGGTGAGGCAGCTTCGCGCCGAGATAGGGCGCCCATTCACCGTTGGTTAGGCGCAGTTCCTGGGCGGCGCAGGCGCCGCTCAGGCAGAGGGAAAGGAACAGGAGTAGGGCGCGCATCCGTGACTTCCTTGGACTCCGGAATGACCGGAGTCTAGCGACGTTTTCGCGGATGCGCGTTGCAGTTGTATTACTGCAGCATGCCCATGGCCGCTTCCATGGCGGCGGAGAGGTCTTCGTCGGCCTGCATGTCCACCTGCGGGTCGAGGCCCAGCTTGGCGAACGCCGGGATCTGGCTCCAGTCGAGCTGGGTGTAGGGGTGCTCGCTGCCCAGGTAGCTCTGCAGGGTGGCGACCTGGACGATGTCGACGTAGTCGGCCTTGGGCGAGTTGCGGGTGAAGTCGAGGAACTGGCTCGGCACCTGGGCGATGGGTTCGGGGAATTCCCAGGCACGCAGGATGCGGTCGCCGATGATCGGGTGGATGCGCTCGATCACGTGGTTGAGGCTGATGGAGTCGGCCAGCAGTTCGTAGTGTTCCTCGGCGTAGGTGAGGATCGGCAGCACGCCGATCTGGTGCACCAGGCCGGCCAGGGTCGCCTGGTCCGGGGCGAGGCGGGTGTAGTGGCGGCAGAGCACGTGGCAGATGCCGGCGATCTCGGTGCTCTTGTTCCACACTTCGCGCATCTTGCGGTCGACCACATCGGAGGTGGCCTGGAACATCTGCTCCATGGCAAGGCCCGTGGCCAGGTTGCAGGTGTAGTTGATGCCGAGACGGCTGATGGCCATCTGCAGGTCGGTGATTTCCTTGTTGGTACGCAGCAGCGGGCTGTTCACCACCTTGATGATGCGCGCGGTGAGGGCGGCGTCGTTGCCGATCACCTTGGACAGGGCCGGGATGCTGACATCCGGGTCTTCGGCGGCTTCGCGCACCTTGAGCGCGACTTCGGGAAGGGTGGGCAGGACCAGCTCGTCGTTGTCGATGGCGTTGATCAGGTCTTGTTGGACGCGTTCTGCAAGCTTGCTCATGGATGCTCTCTTGAAAAGGGGGACGGGCCGGTGCTGTCTAGCGCTGAATCTCGCGGTCGGCATCCAGGGTATAGGGCAGTGTCAGCAGGTCGAGGGTTGGGCCATCGGCCGTCCCCAGGTGGATCCGTCCGTCATTCACCGCATCTTCCTGGAGTACGGCGAGCAATTCGAATCCCTGTCCTGTCGGTGCGGCCAGCACCACCTCGCCCACGCTGCTCGAATGCACGGGGGAGAAGAGTTCGGTGCCCGGCGCCGGACGTTCCCCGGCGGACAGGGCGAGGCGTTGCAGGCGGCGCTTGAGCTTGCCCAGGTACTGCATGCGGGCGACGATTTCCTGCCCGGTGTAGCAGCCCTTCTTGAAGCTGACGCCGCCGACGGCCTGGAGGTTGATCATCTGCGGGATGAACAGCTCGCGGGTGGCGGCGAAGACCTGGCCGACGCCGGCGCGGACCTGGGCGAGCAGCCAGGCGTCCAGGGGCGCCTCGGGCAGGTGCGCGGCCAGGCGGGTGCGCAGGGCCTCGGCTTCGGAGCGCGGGGCCCAGAGTTCACTGCGGCCGTCGGACAGGCGCAGGGCGATCAGGCCATTGGCGCGGGCGACGCTGTCGGCGTCCTGCGGCAATTCGAGGCCCAGGCCCAGCAGCACGTCGTCGCCGCGGGCGAGGCCGAAGCGCACCCAGTCGGGGCTTTCGTCACCGAGGGTGGACTTGGAGAACACGGCGTACTTCTTCAGGTCCGCCAGTTGCGCTTCCAGCAGCCCGGCGTCGAGCGCCAGCAGGAAGCCGTCGCCCTCGGCGAGGATGCGGAAGCTGGAGACCATGCGGCCCTTGGGGGTGCAGCGCGCGCCGAGGCTGGTGGTGCGCTCGTCCAGGTAGGCAAGGTTGCAGGTGACCTGGCCCTGGAGGAACTTGGCGGCGTCCACGCCACGTACGGCGAGCAGGCCTTCGTGGGTGAGCGGGCAGAAGAATGCTGAGTCGGCCATCGGTGATCGCAGGAATTGGGGTCAGGGGCGTCATGATAGAGCCCGCCATGCCGGTTGTCAGCGGGTGCCGCATGCGGCCCGGGTCGTTATAATGCCGGCCTCTTCCCTGGAGGCGCTCTGATGGCCGACGCAACTGAACTGAACCGACTCTTCTGGCACAGCCGCCGCGGCATGCTGGAGCTCGATGTGCTGCTGGTACCTTTCGTCCGGGAGGTGTACCCGAGCCTCGATGAGGCGGACCAGGCGCGCTTCCGCAAGCTGCTCGAATGCGAGGACCAGGACATGTTCGGCTGGTTCATGCAGCGCGGTGAGCCGGAAGATTCCGACCTGCGGTACATGGTGAAAATGATCCTGGACCGTGTCCAGCCCAAGTAGCGCCTTCGAATGCCACTGGCGCCCTTCGCGGCGCCTGCTGGTGCTCTACCTGTCGCTGTTTTCTCTGGCGCTGGTCGCCGTGGCCTGTGCCGAGCTGCCCCGGTGGGCGCAGCTCGCCTGCCTGTTCGCCTGCCTGGCCCATGCGGCCTGGACATTGCCGCGCCAGGTGCTGCTGGCGTCTGCCTCATCCATCCGGGGTTTGCGCCTGGACGCCGACGGCTGGCGGCTGCGGCGCCACGACGGGCAATGGTGCGCCGTGCGCCTGAGCCCCGACAGCCTTGCATTGCCGATGGTGGTGTTGCTGGTCTATCGCCCCGAGGGCGCGATCATGACGCGGGGCCTGTGCATCCCCGCGGATTCACTCGATGAGCGGAGCCACAGGCGCCTGCGCGTGCACCTGCGTTTCAATCGCCATAGATGGGTGGCGCCAGGATAGTGTCACGGGCCTCGGGCAGCTGGTCGGGATAATCGAGCGTGTAGTGCAGTCCGCGGCTTTCGCGGCGTTGCATGGCCGACTCGATCATCAGCTCGGCGACCTGGGCCAGGTTGCGCAGCTCGATCAGGTCGCGGCTGACCTTGTAGTTGGAATAGAACTCGTCGATCTCGCTGAGCAGCAGGCGCACCCGGTGCTGGGCGCGTTGCAGGCGCTTGTTGGTGCGCACGATGCCGACATAGTCCCACATGAATCGCCGCAGTTCGTCCCAGTTGTGCGCGATGATCACGTCCTCGTCCGAGTCGGTGACCTGGCTGGCGTCCCAGGCCGGGAGGCGGGCGGGCAGGGGGATGGTGTCGAGTTGGGCGAGCATGTCGTGGGCGGCGGCGCGGGCGTAGACGAAGCACTCCAGCAGTGAGTTGCTGGCCATGCGGTTGGCGCCGTGCAGGCCGGTGAAGCTGGTCTCGCCGATGGCATAGAGGCCGGGGATGTCGGTGTGGCCATCGCGGTCGACCACCACGCCGCCGCAGGTGTAGTGGGCGGCGGGTACCACCGGGATCGGCTGGCGGGTGATGTCGATGCCGAAGTCCAGGCAGCGCTCGTAGACGGTCGGGAAGTGGCTTTTGACGAATTCGGCCGGCTTGTGGCTGATGTCCAGGTAGACGCAGTCGATGCCCAGGCGCTTCATCTCGTGGTCGATGGCGCGGGCGACGATGTCGCGCGGGGCCAGTTCGGCACGGGGGTCGAAGCGCTGCATGAAGCGTTCACCGTTGGGCAGCTTGAGCAGGCCGCCCTCGCCGCGCACCGCTTCGGTGATGAGGAAGCTCTTGGCCTGCGGGTGGTAGAGGCAGGTGGGGTGGAACTGGTTGAACTCCAGGTTGCCCACCCGGCAGCCGGCGCGCCAGGCCATGGCGATGCCGTCGCCACAGGCGCCGTCGGGGTTGCTGGTATAGAGGTAGACCTTGGCCGCGCCGCCGGAGGCGAGGGCGGTGAAGCGGGCGCCATAGGTGTCGACTTCGCCACTGGCGCGGTTGAGCACGTAGGCGCCGAGGCAGCGATGTCCCTCGAGGCCGAGCTTGCGCTCGGTGATCAGGTCGACGGCGACGCGTTGTTCCAGCAGTTCGATGTTCGGGCGCCGACGGGCCTGTTCCAGCAGGGTGTTGAAGATGGCGGCGCCAGTGGCGTCGGCGGCGTGGATGATGCGTCGATGGCTGTGGCCGCCCTCGCGGGTCAGGTGGAATTCGAAGCCACCGTCCTCGCGGGCGTTTTCGTCCTCGCGGGTGAAGGGCACGCCCTGGTCGATCAGCCACTGGATCGCCTGGCGGCTGTTCTCGACGGTGAAGCGCACGGCGTCTTCACGGCACAGGCCGGCGCCGGCGACGAGGGTGTCCTCGACATGGGAGTCGACGGTGTCGGTGTCGTCCAGGACCGCCGCCACACCCCCTTGTGCCCAGTAGGTTGACCCGTTGGAAAGGTCACCTTTACTCAATACCGCGATGCGCAGGTGCTCGGGCAACGTCAGCGCCAGGGTGAGGCCGGCGGCACCGCTGCCGATCACCAGGACGTCGTGCTGAAAGTGTTGGCTCATGTCGGGATCCCGCGAAAATGCGGCCACTAGTATATAGAGGGGGTGGGCGGCACAATAGCGGGCTTATGTCCGGCAGAGAATCCCGGGAACTTTCTTAGTCCCCCTGGTTTCTTACATCCGTCGCACATGAGGTGACGTGCTTGTTGAGTTGTGCCGCGGAGCGTTTTCTGCGTTCCTGGCAGCGGCAAATCAGGCGAATAATTATCCGCGCAGCAGTGGCCAGTGCTCTGCTGCGCGATTCCGTGCAAGACGGAAACAGTCTTGTAGGAAGCTTGCTTGGAGGGGAGAACTTTTGCGCAACGCCCGAGTCTATTTTGGCAAGCCGATCCACTGGCTGGCGCAGTGCCCCTCGAGCTCCAACGAGGAGTGTCCATGCTAACCCAGGAACAGGATCAGCAACTGGTCGAACGGGTGCAGCGAGGCGACAAACGAGCTTTCGATCTTCTGGTGCTGAAGTATCAGCACAAGATTCTGGGTCTGATCGTGCGATTCGTCCACGACGCCCAGGAAGCTCAGGATGTTGCTCAGGAGGCCTTCATCAAGGCCTATCGCGCACTCGGGAATTTTCGCGGTGACAGCGCTTTCTACACATGGCTGTACCGCATCGCCATCAACACGGCGAAGAACCATCTGGTGGCGCGCGGTCGGCGCCCGCCGGATAGCGATGTAAGTGCCGAGGATGCGGAGTTCTACGATGGCGACCATGCCCTCAAGGACAACGAATCACCGGAACGGGCATTGCTGCGGGATGAGATCGAAGGCACCGTCCATCGGACCATCCAGCAATTGCCGGAAGATTTGCGTACTGCGCTGACTTTACGTGAATTCGATGGTCTGAGTTACGAGGACATTGCCAGCGTCATGCAATGTCCGGTTGGTACGGTTCGCTCGCGTATTTTCAGGGCGCGAGAAGCTATCGATAAAGCCCTGCAACCCCTGTTGCAGGAATCCTGAGACAGCGGCGACAGCTAAGAGAGGAATCGCCATGAGTCGTGAAGCCCTGCAGGAATCGCTGTCCGCGGTAATGGATAACGAAGCGGATGAACTGGAGTTGCGACGTGTGCTCGCGTCCAGCGGCGATGAGGAGCTCCGTTCCACCTGGTCTCGCTACCATATAGCGCGTGCCGTCATGCACAAGGAACTGATCGAGCCGCGCCTCGACATCGCCGCCGCGGTTTCCGCCGCGCTGGCTGATGAGGCGCTGCCGGCCCAGGCCACTCGTGGTCCTTGGCGTAGTCTTGGCCGCCTGGCGGTTGCCGCTTCGGTGACGCTGGCCGTGCTCGCTGGGGTGCGCATGTACAACCAGGACGAGGTGGGTGCTCAGCAGTTGGCCCAGCAAAGCGCTCCGCAGCCGGTGATCAGTGCGCCGCAAGCCAGCAAGGACACAGTTCTTGCCGGTTACAGCACTGACTCCCAAGGCGTGCGTCCGCCGCTGTCCGGTGCCGCGCAAGCGACCTCGGGTTGGCATGATCAGCGCCTGCCGGCCTACCTGCGCCAGCACGCCCAGCAGGCCGCCATGAGTGGGACTGACAGTGCGCTGCCCTATGCGCGTGCCGCCAGCCTGGAAAGCCGCTAAGGAGAAACATGCGCGCATTTCCACTCTTCGTGTTGCTCGGCGGTGGTTGGCTGGTTCAGGCCGCCCACGCCGCCGATGCACAGGACTGGCTGAAGCGACTCGCTGACGCCGAGCAGCGGCAGAATTTCCAGGGCACCTTCATCTATGAACGAAGCGGCAGCTTCTCCACTCACCAGGTCTGGCATCGCGTCGATGCCGGCAAGGTGCGTGAGAGGCTGCAGCAGCTCGATGGGCCCGCCCAGGAAATCCTCCGTGTGGATGGACGTACCGAGTGTGTGAGTGGTGCGCTTTCCGACCAGATGGTCGACGGCCAGGTCTGGCCGGCCCGTGATCTCGATGTCGCCCAGGTGGCAAAGTCCTATGACCTGAGCCTGGTGGGTGAGTCGCGGGTGGCGGGGCGCCAGGCCGTGGTGCTCTCACTCAACCCGCGCGACCAGCATCGGTACGGCTTCGAATTGCATCTGGACCGGGAGACCGGCCTGCCGCTCAAGTCATTGATGCTCAATGAGAAGGGCATGCTGCTGGAGCGTTTCCAGTTCACCCAGATCGACACCACGCAAGCACCCAGTGACAGCCAGCTCCAGGCGGGGCAGGGCTGTGAGCCCGTGCGCTACGCCGAGGCGCCCAAGGCCCTGGCCAATGCCTGGCGCTCCGATTGGTTGCCGGAGGGGTTCGCCCTGACCAGTGCGGTCCAGCGTCGCAGCCCGGTATCGTCGGATCCGGTGGCCTGCCTGCTCTATGGCGATGGCCTGGCGCGCTTCTCGGTCTTCCTCGAGCCCCTGCACGGTGCGTCTGTGGAAGATGTGCGTGTCGAGCTCGGTCCGACCGTTGCCGTATCCCGCCGGCTCGGCACCAGCGAAGGTGACGTGATGGTGACTGTGGTTGGCGAAATCCCCGTGGGAACTGCGGAGCGTATCGCGTTGTCTATGCGTACGGCCGGAACCGCAGCCCCCCAGGCGGCCCAGTGATTTGAGCGACGCCCGGGGCGGAGCGGCCATGTCCATGCGAGCCTGTCAGGGTCCCTGGGCTGATCGCTCCTCGGCATTGGTCCCGCAAGCGAATTCTTGGTTATGGTGTATCGGGCTGGGGGGATTCCCCCGGCCCGAATTGCGTTTGCCCGCCCGGCCGGTCGGCTCGTACGGGTTCACATTCCTCGTTTCATGACGGGAGCTGTATGTCGATGCTAAGCATGAAATCCTGCATGTCCGCGGTCGCGGCCCTGCTGCTGCTCGGTCAAACCCTTGTCGCCCGGGCAGAGCTGCCCGACTTCACCCCGCTGGTGGAGGAGGCCTCTCCGGCGGTCGTCAACATCAGTACGCGGCAGAAGCTTCCGGATCGCGCCGTCGCCGGCAACCAGGCCATGCCAGACCTGGAAGGCCTGCCGCCCATGCTCCGCGAGTTCTTCGAGCGCAGCATGCCGCAGATGCCGCGTAACCCGGGCGGTGGTCGCCAGCGCGAGGCGCAATCCCTGGGCTCGGGTTTCATCATCTCCCAGGACGGCTACGTCCTGACCAACAACCATGTGGTGGCCGACGCCGACGAGATCATCGTGCGCCTGTCCGACCGCAGCGAGCTCGAAGCCAAGCTGATCGGTGCCGATGCGCGCACCGACGTGGCCCTGCTCAAGGTCGAAGGCAAGGACCTGCCCATCGTCAAGCTCGGCAAGTCCGACGCCCTGAAGGTCGGCAGCTGGGTGCTGGCCATCGGCTCCCCCTTCGGCTTCGACCACTCGGTGACCGCCGGTATTGTCAGCGCCAAGGGGCGCAGCCTCCCGAACGAGAACTACGTGCCCTTCATCCAGACCGACGTGGCCATCAACCCGGGTAACTCCGGTGGCCCGCTGTTCAACCTGGATGGCGAGGTCGTGGGCATCAACTCGCAGATCTTCACCCGCTCCGGTGGCTTCATGGGGCTGTCCTTCGCCATCCCGATCGACGTCGCCATGAGCGTCGCCGACCAGCTCAAGGCCGAGGGCAAGGTCAGCCGCGGCTGGCTCGGCGTGGTGATTCAGGAAGTGAACAAGGACCTGGCCGAATCCTTCGGCCTGGACAAGCCCGCCGGTGCCCTGGTGGCCCAGGTACTCGACGACGGTCCCGCAGCCAAGGGCGGCCTCCAGGTCGGCGACGTCATCCTCAGCATGAACGGCCAGCCGATCGTCATGTCCGCCGACCTGCCGCATCTGGTCGGGGCTCTCAAGCCCGGTAGCAAGATCGACCTCGACGTGGTCCGCGAGGGTTCGCGCAAGAAGCTGGCGCTGACCATCGGTTCCCTGCCCGAAGATGGGGAGGAAGTGACCTCCACCGGCGCGCCGCAAGGTGCCGAGCGCAGCAGCAACCGCCTGGGCGTGCTGGTCGCCGAACTGTCCGCCGAGCAGAAGAAGAGCCTCGACATCAAGGGTGGTGTAGTGATCAGGGAAGTCCAGGACGGCCCCGCCGCCCTGATGGGCCTGCGTCCGGGTGACGTGATCAGCCACCTGAACAATCAGTCCATCGACTCGGTGCAGACCTTCGCCAAGGTGGCCAAGGAGTTGCCGAAGAACCGCTCCGTGTCCATGCGCGTGCTGCGCCAGGGCCGTGCCAGCTTCATCACCTTCAAGCTTTCGGAGTAATCCGATGCACTGAAAAAGGGCGACCCGGGTCGCCCTTTTTCATGCCTGTGCTCCGCCATGCGGGCGTGACGCCCGCGCTGCCGATCAGGTAAACTCCCCGGCTATTTTTCGGCAAGCAACCGGCTTGCGGCTTTTTTCGAGTGTCGACCCCGTGAGTGACCTGAGTCATATCCGCAATTTTTCGATCATCGCCCACATCGACCATGGCAAGTCGACCCTGGCCGACCGCTTCATCCAGATGTGCGGCGGCCTGTCCGATCGCGAGATGGAGGCCCAGGTGCTGGACTCCATGGACCTGGAGCGCGAGCGCGGCATCACCATCAAGGCCCACAGCGTGACCCTGCACTACAAGTCGCAGGATGGTAAGACCTACCAACTGAATTTCATCGATACCCCCGGCCACGTCGACTTCACCTATGAAGTCAGCCGCTCGCTGGCCGCCTGCGAAGGCGCGCTGCTGGTGGTGGATGCCGGCCAGGGCGTCGAGGCGCAATCGGTCGCCAACTGCTACACCGCCATCGAGCAGGGCCTGGAAGTGATGCCGGTCCTGAACAAGATGGACCTGCCCCAGGCCGAGCCCGAGCGGGTCAAGGAAGAGATCGAGCACATCATCGGCATCGACGCCACCGACGCGGTGCCGTGCAGCGCCAAGAGCGGCATGGGCGTGATCGACGTGCTCGAGCAACTGGTCAAGGTCATCCCGTCGCCCGAAGGCGAGATCGACGCGCCGCTGCAGGCGCTGATCATCGACTCCTGGTTCGACAACTACCTTGGCGTGGTCTCGCTGGTACGCGTCAAGCACGGCCGGGTGAAGAAGGGCGACAAGATCCTGGTGAAATCCACCGGCAAGATCCACCAGGTGGACAGCGTCGGCGTCTTCACCCCCAAGCACACCGAGATGGCCGATCTCAAGGCCGGTGAAGTGGGCTTCATCATCGCCGGCATCAAGGACATCCTCGGTGCCCCCGTGGGCGACACCCTGACCCTGTCCAACACCCCGGATGTCGATGTGCTGCCGGGCTTCCAGCGCATCAAGCCGCAGGTCTACGCCGGCCTGTTCCCGGTCAGCTCCGACGACTTCGAGGACTTCCGCGAAGCGCTGCAGAAGCTGACCCTGAACGATGCCGCCCTGCAGTACGAGCCGGAAAGCTCCGAGGCCCTGGGCTTCGGCTTCCGCATCGGCTTCCTCGGCATGCTGCACATGGAGATCATCCAGGAGCGCCTTGAGCGCGAGTACGACCTGGACCTGATCACCACCGCGCCCACCGTTATCTTCGAAGTGGTGCAGAAGAACGGCGAGACTATCTACGTCGACAACCCGTCCAAGCTGCCAGACCTCTCGTTCATCGAGGACATGCGCGAGCCCATCGTGCGTGCCAACATCCTCGTGCCCCAGGAACACCTGGGCAACGTCATCACCCTGTGCATCGAGAAGCGTGGCGTGCAGCGCGACATGCAATTCCTCAGCAGCCAGGTTCAGGTTTGCTACGACCTGCCGATGAACGAAGTGGTACTCGATTTCTTCGACCGCCTGAAATCCGTGAGCCGTGGCTATGCGTCCCTGGACTACAGCTTCGACCGTTTCCAGTCGGCCAACCTGGTCAAGCTGGATGTGTTGATCAACGGCGAGAAGGTCGATGCCCTGGCGCTCATCGTGCACCGCGACCAGGCCCACTACAAAGGCCGCGCGCTGACCGAGAAGATGAAGGAACTGATCCCACGGCAGATGTTCGACGTGGCGATCCAGGCGGCGATCGGTGGTCAGATCGTCGCGCGTACTACCGTCAAGGCGCTCAGGAAGAACGTTCTGGCCAAATGCTACGGCGGCGACGTGAGCCGTAAGAAGAAGCTGCTGGAAAAGCAGAAGGCCGGTAAGAAAAGGATGAAGCAGGTCGGCAGTGTGGAGATTCCACAGGAAGCCTTCCTCGCAGTGCTCAAAGTGGATAGCTAGGGTCTATGTCGATCAATTTCCCGCTTCTGTTGGTTCTCGCCGTGGCTGTCTGCGGCGTGCTCGCTCTCATCGATCTGGTTCTGCTGGCTCCGCGCCGGCGCTCCGCGATTGCCGCCTACCAGGGGCAAGTCAGCGAGCCCGACCCGGAGGTGATGGAAAAGCTCGACAAGGAGCCCTTGCTGGTGGAATACGGCAAGTCCTTCTTCCCGGTGCTGGCCATCGTGCTGGTGCTGCGGTCGTTCCTGGTCGAGCCCTTCCAGATTCCGTCCGGGTCGATGAAGCCGACCCTGGAAGTGGGGGATTTCATCCTGGTCAACAAGTTCGCCTACGGCATACGCCTGCCGGTGGTGGACACCAAGGTGATCGAAGTCGGCGACCCGCAGCGCGGTGATGTCATGGTGTTCCGCTACCCCAGCGACCCGAACATCAACTACATCAAGCGCGTGGTCGGCCTGCCGGGCGACCGCATCGCCTACAGCAGCGACAAGCGCCTGACCGTCAATGGCGAGCAGGTGGCCGAGAAACTGGTCGGCGACGAGCCTGGCACCCTGGGCAGCTCCCGCCTCTACGAGGAGAAGCTGGGCGAGGCCGAGCACCTGATCCGCAAGGAAATGAAGCGCTACCGCATGGAGCCGGGCAAGGAATGGGTGGTGCCGCAAGGGCACTACTTCATGATGGGCGACAACCGCGACAACTCGAACGACAGTCGCTACTGGAACGACCCCAACATTCCCAAGGACCTGCTCGGCATGGTTCCGGACCGCAACATCGTCGGCAAGGCCTTCGCCGTGTGGATGAGCTGGCCGGACCCGAAGATGAACAACCTGCCCAACTTCTCCCGCGTAGGCCTCATTCACTGAGGCCTGCCGACTTTCGCTTTTGCGGCGCTGTTCAACGCAGCGCCGCCCGCTATATATAGTCTTGCAACGGGCCAGCCGGCCCGCATAACAACACTGACATTGAGGTCATCATGACGTTTGCGCATTCGCAGAGGGGCTTGTCGATACTGGGCTGGCTGGTTGTCCTGGCCATCGTGGCGTTCCTGGCCAGTACCGCCTTCAAGATCGTCCCGCACTACATGGATTACTACGCGCTCGAGAAGCTCATCAAGTCCGTTGAGAACGAGAAAGGCCAGGCCATCTCCACGCCGCGCGATTTCCTGGACTACGTGCGCAAGGGCATGATGGTCAACAGCATCCGTGACATCGACCTGGAGAAGGCCCTGCAGGTCAAGGTCGAGAACAACGACTTCTATGCCACGCTGAAATACGAAAAACGCGAGCCGCTGGTCGAGAACCTCGACCTCGTGGTGCATTTCGACAAAGAATTCCGTGTGCGAGTCCCGTGAGCGTATCCCTCAGCCGTCTCGAGCGTCAGCTCGGCTACACCTTCCAGGACCAGGGTTTGATGACCCTGGCCCTGACCCATCGCAGCTTCGCCGGGCGCAACAACGAGCGCCTGGAGTTCCTCGGTGATGCCATCCTCAACTTCGTCGCCGGCGAGGCGCTCTACGAGCGTTTCCCCCAGGCGCGCGAAGGCCAGCTATCGCGCCTGCGCGCCCGCCTGGTCAAGGGCGAGACCCTGGCCCTGCTGGCCCGGGGCTTCGAGCTGGGCGAATACCTGCGCCTGGGCTCCGGCGAGCTGAAGAGTGGTGGTTTCCGCCGCGAGTCCATCCTCGCCGATGCGCTGGAAGCGCTGATCGGGGCCATCTACCTCGATGCCGGCATGGATTGCGCGCGTGAGCGCGTGCTGGCCTGGCTGCACAACGAGCTGGAAGGCCTGACCCTGGTCGATACCAACAAGGACCCCAAGACCCGTCTGCAGGAATTCCTCCAGTCGCGGGCCTGCGAACTGCCCCGCTATGAAGTGGTGGATATCCAGGGCGAGCCTCATTGCCGCACCTTCTTCGTCGAGTGCGAAGTCGCCCTGCTCAATGACAAGACCCGAGGCCAGGGTGCCAGCCGACGCATCGCCGAACAGGTGGCGGCGGCGGCGGCACTGGTGGCCCTGGGCGTGGAGAACGGCCATGACTGAATCGAACAATCCGCGCTGCGGCTACGTGGCTATCGTCGGGCGTCCCAACGTCGGCAAGTCCACGCTGCTCAACCACATCCTCGGGCAGAAGCTCGCGATCACCTCGCGCAAGCCCCAGACCACCCGCCACAACATGCTCGGTATCAAGACCGAGGGCGAGGTCCAGGCCGTCTACGTCGACACCCCCGGCCTGCACAAGAACAACGAGAAAGCGCTCAACCGCTACATGAACAAGACCGCCTCGGCCGCCCTCAAGGACGTCGACGTGGTGATCTTCGTGGTGGACCGCAACCGTTGGACCGACGAGGACCAACTGGTGCTCGAACGCGTCCAGTACGTCCAGGGCCCGGTGATCCTGGCCATCAACAAGACCGACCGCCTGGACGACAAGGCCGACCTGATGCCGCACCTGGCCTGGCTCCAGGAGCAACTGCCCAACGCCGAGGTGGTACCCATCTCCGCCCAGCAGGGGCACAACCTCGACACCCTCGAGCGCCTGGTCGCCGAGCGCCTGCCCGAGGGCGAGCACTTCTTCCCCGAAGACCAGATCACCGATCGCAGCAGCCGCTTCCTCGCCGCTGAGCTGGTTCGCGAGAAGATCATGCGCCAGCTGGGTGCCGAACTGCCCTACCAGATCACCGTCGAGATCGAGGAATTCAAGCAGGAAGGCCGCATCCTCCATATCCACGCACTGATCCTGGTGGAGCGCGACGGCCAGAAGAAAATCATCATCGGCGACGGTGGCGAGCGCATCAAACGCATCGGCCAGGAGGCGCGCAAGGACATGGAGGTGCTGTTCGACTCCAAGGTCATGCTCAACCTCTGGGTCAAGGTGAAGGGCGGCTGGTCCGACGACGAGCGTGCCCTGCGTTCCCTGGGCTACAACGACCAGTAGCCGATGCAGACCTGTGCGCAACCGGCCTTCGTGCTGCATAGCAGGGCCTACCGCGAAAGCAGCGCACTGGTGGATTTCCTCACCCCGGAAGGGCGCCTGCGCGCCGTCCTGCGGGGCGCGCGGGGCAAGGCCGGGACCCTGGCCCGGCCCTTCGTGCCGCTGGAGGTCGAATTCCGCGGCCGCGGCGACCTGAAGAACGTGGGGCGTCTGGAAGGTGCCGGCATCCCCCACTTCCTCACCGGCGAGGCCCTTTTCAGCGGCCTCTACCTCAATGAACTGACCATCCGCCTGCTGCCGGCCGAAGCGCCGCACCCCGCGCTGTTCGAGCACTACGCCGCCACCCTTCAGGCCCTGGCCGCCGGCCGACCGCTGGAGCCGCTGCTGCGCGCCTTCGAATGGCGCCTGCTGGACGAGCTGGGCTATGGTTTCGCGCTGGACCTGGACCTCAGCGGCGCGCCCATCCTCGCCAGTGGCATCTACCGCCTGCTGCCCGACGCCGGCCTGGAGCCCGTCGGGCAGTTGCAGCCCGGCCTGTTCCAGGGCGCCGAGCTGCTGGCCCTGGCCGAGGCCGACTGGAGTGCCCCCGGCGCCCTCGCTGCGGCCAAGCGCCTGATGCGCCAGGCCCTGGCGCCCCATCTCGGCGGACGGCCACTGGCCAGCCGCGAACTCTTCATGACGATCAAGGAACCTTCCCGTGACTGAAGCCAACCGTGTTCTGCTCGGCGTCAACATCGACCACGTCGCCACCCTGCGCCAGGCCCGTGGCACCCGCTATCCGGACCCGGTGAAGGCCGCCCTGGATGCCGAGGAGGCAGGTGCCGACGGCATCACCGTGCACCTGCGCGAGGATCGCCGGCACATCCAGGAACGCGACGTGCGCGTACTCAAGGAGGTCATGCAGACCCGCATGAACTTCGAGATGGGCGTGACCGAGGACATGCTCGCCTTCGCCGAGGAAATCCGCCCCGAACATGTCTGCCTGGTCCCGGAAACCCGCCAGGAGCTGACCACCGAAGGCGGCCTCGATGTCGCCGGGCAGGAAGCGCGGATCAAGGCGGCGGTCGAGCGCCTGGCGCGCCTGGGCAGCGAAGTCTCCCTGTTCATCGACGCCGATCCGGCGCAGATCGAAGCGTCCCATCGCGTCGGTGCCCCGGCCATCGAGCTGCACACCGGCCGCTATGCCGACGCCCACACCCCGGAAGAGGCCGCCCGTGAGCTGCAGCGCATCCGTGAAGGCGTGGCCTTGGGCCTGAAGCTGGGCCTGGTGGTCAATGCAGGCCATGGCCTGCACTACCACAACGTCGAGCCGGTGGCCGCCATCCCCGGCATCAACGAACTGAACATCGGCCATGCCCTGGTGGCACACGCGCTGTTCGTTGGCTTCAAGCAGGCGGTGGTGGAGATGAAGGAACTGATCCAAGCGGCGCAAGCGTCACGAGCTTGAAGCTTGAAGCGTCGTGTGTAGGGTGGGCCAGGCGGTGTCCACGAGTTTTGCGAGACCCATGCGGCCTGCGCTCGGCATGACCCCGAATGGTGGGCCGGTGAAGCGTGGCCCAGCCTACGGCCGGCGAGTGGAATAAATGAGTCTGGAGGTTGACGGCTTTCGTCAATCCCCCAGGCTCTTCCAGCTTCCAGCTTCCAGCTTCCAGCTTCCAGCTTCCAGCTTCCAGCTTCCAGCTTCCAGCTTCCAGCTTCCAGCTTCCAGCTTCCAGCTACGGCTTCCTCGCCACCACCACCGCCCGTGCCGGGGCAGGGAGCCCCTCGATCGTGCGGCTGTGGTCGGCGGGGTCGAGGAACTCGGGCAGTGACTGGAAGCGCATCCACTCGGTGCTGCGCTGCTCTTCGACGCTGGTGGCGCTGACGTCCACGCAGCGCACATCGACGAAGCCGGCGCGGCGCAGCCACAGTTCCAGCGCCGGCACCGATGGCAGGAACCACACGTTGCGCATCTGCGCATAGCGGTCCTCGGGCACCAGCACCTGCTGGGCGTCGCCTTCCACCACCAGGGTTTCCAGCACCAGCTCGCCGCCACGCACCAGGCAGTCCTTGAGGTCGAACAGGTGGTCGATGGGGGAGCGGCGGTGATAGAGCACGCCCATGGAGAACACCGTGTCGAAGCCCTCCAGCCTGGCCGGAAGCTCTTCCAGGGCCAGGGGCAGGTGCCAGGCAGGCAGGTCCGGCAGGAAGCGCTTGATCGCCAGGAACTGGCAGAAGAACAGCCAGTTGGGATCGATACCCACCACGCTCTCGGCACCGGCGCCGAGCATGCGCCACTGGTAGTAGCCATTGCCGCAGCCCACATCCAGCACCCGCTTGCCGCGCAGGTCGAGGTGCGGCGAGACCCGTGTCCATTTCCAGTCCGAGCGCCATTCGGTGTCGAGGTGCACGCCGAACAGCTCGAAGGGCCCCTTGCGCCAGGGGATCAGCCCTTGCAGGGCGGTCTTCAGCGTGGCACGGGTGGCGTCGTCGCAGGGGCCGTCGAGGGCGAAGCGCCGGGCCAGTTCCACACTGGTCGGGGTCAGCGCGGGCAGGGCCTCCACCGCCGCGCCCCAGCGCGCCAGGTCACCGTGGCCGACGGCCAGCTTGGCGTCGAGTTGGGCGGGCAGGTCGGCGGCCCAGTCCTGCAGCGGGGTGCCCATCAGCGTCTGCTGCAGGGCGTCGAGGTCGAGCGTACGGATCATGGCAGGGCGATCAGCGAGGCGAAGTTGAGGCACTGGAACCAGGGCACCACGCGGGAGAAACCGGCCGCCAGCAGGCGCTCGCGGTGTTCCTCCAGGCTGTCCGGGCGCATCACGTTCTCCAGGGCGCTGCGTTTCTGGGCGATTTCCAGCTCGCTGTAGCCGTTGGCGCGCTTGAAGTCGATGTGCAGGTCGGTGAGCAACTCGTGCTCCGCCGCGTCGTTGAAGCGCAGTTTCTCCGAGAGGATCAGCGCGCCGCCTGGCAGCAGCGCCTGGCGGATGCGTGCCAGCAGGGCCTGGCGCTCCTCGCGGGCGACGAACTGCAGGGTGAAGTTCATCGCCACCAGGGAGGCGGGCTCGAAGTCCAGGGCGAGGATGTCGGCCTCCAGGACTTCCACCGGCAGCAGCTCCTGGTACATCGAGTCCTGGGCATGCAGGTATTCGCGGCAGCGCTCGACCATCGCCGCCGAGTTGTCCACGGCCAGCACCCGGCAGCCTTCGCTGCGCACGTGGCGGCGCAGGGCCTGGGTCACCGCGCCGAGGGAGGCGCCGAGGTCGTACAGGCGGGTATTGGGCTGCGCGAAGCGGGCGGCCAGCACGCCGATGTTCTCGACGATGGTCGGGTAGCCCGGCACCGAGCGCTTGATCATGTCCGGGAACACCTTGACCACGTCCTCGTTGAACGCGAAGTCGGTGACTTGAGCCTGAGGCGTGGCGTAGATGCGGTCGGGGTTGTGCTTCACGGTGCCGGTACCAGCTGGTGGAAAGGCCGGCATTCTAGCCAAGACCGCGCCCGGCCAGAATCCCGGCGTGCCGATCGGTCGAAAATCAGCGTCGCCCGTGCAGCACCGCCGAGGCGACGATGCCCAGCTGCCCCAGCCAGTAGGTGAGCATGATGGCCAGCCCGGCCGTCTCGAAGGGCGCCACGAAGCGGTTGATCCCCAGCAGGCTGTCCGAGACCACGAAGCACAGCGCCCCCGCCGCCGCGACCCTCACCGAACGCCGCCCCGGCCCGCGGGTGCCCAGGCGGGCCAGGGCGCGCCAGAGCATCGCACTGATGGTCAGGGCATAGAGCGCCACCGGCACCAGCAGGCCGCCGAGGCCGCCACGGGCCAGCACCGCGAACATGCCGGCACCGAACAGCACTGCCGGCAACAGCGCCCGGGGCGCCAGGCGCCGGGTGTCGGACAGGTAGGCGCCGATATAGGCCAGGTGGCCGAGCAAAAAGGCCCCCAGGCCGAAGACGAAGAAATCCGGCGACCCCTGCAGGAGCATGTCGCCGGCCAGGCACAGCAGCAGGCCCAGCACTATCCAGCGTCGGTAGTGGCCGGGTGGGGCGCTGCGCACCAGCCAGGCGAGGAGGGCGAGGATGGGTACCGGCTTGGTCCACAGGCACAGCGTGGCCAGGTCGTTGGCATCGCCGTAGAGGTAGGCCAGCGCGCCGGCCAGCCCGATCAACAGCCACTGCATGGGAAGCTCCTCGAATGAATGGGCGCGGTCGCCCACTGGCGACTCGCTGCGGCCTTTCTCGGCCCTGCGCCACTCTGCGCATCGACACGATCGGGCTCCAGGCGCAAAACGCCAGGTGCAGTCGCCGATTGCGCCGCTAGACTGAAAACGCACCCCGCTACGAGGACGACGATGTGATGAAGACGGCGACTCGCCTGCAGGCCGGATTCCTGCTGGCGATCGGCATGCTGGCACTCAATATCGTGCTGCCGCTGGCCACCACCCGCTGGGTCGGCAGCGCCGAGCGCCAGCTGGAGCAGCATGAACACACCGGGCGCGAGCTCACCGACCTGCTTTCCTCCCTCAAGGACGGGGAAACCGGCCAGCGCGGATTCGCCCTGACCGGCCGCGACGACTACCTGACCCCGCTCTACCAGGGCTACGGCGATGTCGACAAGGACATGGCGCGCTTCCGCGTCACCTTGGTTGGCGACGAACTGTTCGACGACCTGCAGCTGCTCACCGGCCTGATCGCCGAGCAGCGCGCGTTCTTCGCCCGGGTCATCGAGTTGCGCCGCAGCGAAGGGCTGGCCGCCGCCAGCGAGCTGGTCGGCACCGGCAAGGGCAAGCAACTGATGGATGCGATCCGCCTGCGCCTCGGCGAGATGCAGGGGGTGGTCGAGCAGCGCGTGCTGCTGGCCAAGCAGGAGATCGAATGGCGCGGCTGGGCCGGGATGGCGATGCTGGGGTTGATCACCCTGCTGGACCTGCTGGTGATCGCGCTGCTCTTCCACTTCACCTTCCGCATGCTGCGCGAGGGCCGCGAAGCCCGTATCGCCCAGAACCTGCTCAGCGAGCAGCTGAGCCTGGGCATGCAGCGCGTGGAACTGCGCAACCACCAGATCTCGTTGTTGAGCCGCATGGCCGGTGCCCTGCATTCGGTGAACGAGTTCGACGAGTGTTTCGACATCATCAGCCGCTTCGCCGGCCAGCTGTTCCCGCAGAGCGATGGTTGCCTGCACCTCTACCACCCCTCGCGGGACGTTCTCGAAGAGGCCGGCTGCTGGGGGGGCTGGGAGGCCGGCAGCGTCGAGCTGTTCGAGCCCGACGACTGCTGGGCCATCCGTCGCGGGCAGAGCCACCTGGTGCTGGACGTGGACAAGGACCTGGTCTGCCCGCACCTGCACGAACGTCACCTGGCCCGGAACGGGTCGCTCTGCGTGCCCCTGATGGCCCAGGGCGAACCCCTGGGGGTGATGACCCTGTGCGGCGGGGGCGCCGACCTGGAGCTGGCCGAAGCCTTCGCCGAACAGGTGTCCCTGGGCGTGGCCAACCTCAGCCTGCGTGAGAGCCTGCGCCAGCAGTCGGTGATGGACGCTCTGACCGGCCTGCACAACCGCCGCTTCCTCGACGAGACCCTGCGCCGCGAACTGCTGCGTGCCGGTCGCAAGCAGTCGCCGGTGATCGTCGTGCTGCTGGATGTGGACCACTTCAAGCGCTTCAACGACACCTTCGGGCATGAGGCCGGCGACCTGGTCCTGCGCCACCTGGCGCTCGAAATGAAGCGCCACGTGCGCTCCAGCGACCTGGCCTGCCGCTACGGCGGCGAGGAGTTCGCCCTGGTGATGCCGGAGATCAGCCTCGAAGATGCCATCGATCGCTGCGAGGCGCTCCGTCTCGGGGTCACGCGCCTGCAGATCCGCTACGGCGGCCAGCCCCTGGGGCCCATCGCCATTTCCCTGGGCCTGGCCTGCTTCCCCGCCGATGGCGAAGGTGCCGATGCGCTGCTGAACGCTGCCGATAGCGCGCTGTACCAGGCCAAGCGCGCCGGTCGCAACCAGCTGTGCCTGTACCAGGGCTTGCGCGGCCAGCACAGCATCACCGCCGAGTCCTAGGCCCGGCGGTGGGCGTCATGGGGTATGCGCGGCGTTTAGCCAGCAGGGCCCGCCAGGTCGCGGGCCCGCGCGGTCAGTCGACGCTGACCTTGCAATCGAAGGTCTGCTCCGGCGCTACGTCGGCTTCCCAGGGGCGCTGGTAGACCAGCAGCAGGCGGCCTTCGCCGCTCTGCGCGGCGTTGAAGCGCCAGGTGGATTCGCCGGCGCCGCCCACCAGGCCGGCTTCCTCCGGCGTGTCGTACACCTCAGGGCCGAGGCTGCGCAGCACACCCGGCGCGGCGTCCTTCACCACCCAGCGGAAACCCGTGGTGGGATTGCTCGGCAGGGTCAGGACCAGCAACTGGCCCTTGTCCAGCTCGATCGGGCAACTGCTCTGTTTCTGCACCACCAGACTGGTGGATTCATGGGCGCACGCGGCCAGCAGCACCAGGGCGGCGGGCAGCAGCAGGCGGGGAAGGCGGGCAGGTTTCATGGACGGCTCCGTCGTTCAAGGGCCGGAGCAGCATATCCGCTGCCCCGGCCCCTGGGTAGGCACCGCGGGCGTCAGCCGAACAGCACCTTGGCGACATCGGAGAAGCGCCGGGCGAAATGCACCGTCATGCCCTCGCGCAGGTAGTCCGGCAATTCCTCGTAGGAGCCGCGGTTGGCCTCCGAGATGACCAGCTCGAAGATCTTCTGCCGCCGCGCGGCGATCACCTTCTCGCGCACCCCGCCGATGGGCAGCACCTGGCCGGTGAGGGTCAGCTCGCCGGTCATGGCCACGCCCTTCTTCGGTGCCTGGTCGCGGGCCAGGGAGAGCAGGGCGCTGGCCATGGTGATGCCGGCGCTGGGGCCATCCTTGGGCGTCGCGCCTTCCGGCACGTGGAGGTGGACGAAGGCCTGGTCGAAGAAACCGGCGTCGCCCCCGAACTTCTTCAGGTTCGAACTGATGTAGCTGTAGGCGATCTCGGCCGACTCCTTCATCACCTCGCCCAGTTGGCCGGTGAGCTTGAAGCCGCGGTTCAGCGTATGGATGCGCGTCGCCTCGATCGGCAGCGTGGCGCCGCCCATGCTTGTCCAGGCCAGCCCGGTGATCACGCCGGTGCCCGAGAGCAGTTGCTCCTTGCGGAACGGCGGCATGCCGAGGAAGGGTTCCAGATCCTTCTGCGCGACCTTGATCCTGGTCGCCGGGTCCTCCAGCAGCCTGACCACCGACTTGCGGATGATCTTGCCCAGCTGCTTCTCCAGCTGGCGCACCCCGGCCTCGCGGGCGTAGCCCTCGATCACCGCGGTCAGCGCGCCGTCGGTGATCGACAGGCGCTCCTTCGGCACCCCGGTGCGCTCCAGCAGGCGCGGCCACAGGTGGCGTTTGGCGATGGCGTGCTTCTCCTCGGTGATGTAGCCGGACAGGCGGATCACCTCCATGCGGTCGAGCAGGGGCCCGGGGATGGAGTCCAGGGTGTTGGCCGTGCACACGAACAGCACCTTGGACAGGTCCATGCGCAGGTCCAGGTAGTGGTCGAGGAACTCGACGTTCTGCTCCGGGTCCAGCGTCTCCAGCAACGCCGACGCCGGGTCGCCCTGGTAGCTGGCGCCGAGCTTGTCGATCTCGTCGAGCATGATCACCGGGTTCATCACCTCCACTTCCTTCAGTGCCTGCACCAGCTTGCCGGGCAGGGCGCCGATGTAGGTGCGGCGGTGGCCCTTGATCTCGGCCTCGTCACGCATGCCGCCGACGCTGAAGCGGTAGAAGGGGCGACCCAGGGATTCGGCGATGGACTTGCCGATGCTGGTCTTGCCCACGCCGGGCGGTCCCACCAGCAGCACGATGGAGCCGGCGATCTCGCCCTTGAAGGCGCCGACGGCGAGGAATTCGAGGATGCGGTTCTTGATGTCGTCGAGCCCCGCGTGGTGCGCATCGAGCACCTTGCGCGCATGGCCGAGGTCGAGCTTGTCCTTGCCGTACACGCCCCAGGGCACGCTCGTGGCCCAGTCCAGGTAGTTGCGCGTCACCGCATATTCCGGCGAGCCGGTCTCAAGGATCGACAGCTTGTTCAGCTCCTCGTCTATGCGCTTCTTCGCTTGCTCCGGCAGGACCTTGCCCACCAGGCGCTGCTGGAACTGCTCGGCGTCGGCGCTGCGGTCGTCCTTGGTGATGCCCAGCTCCTGCTGGATGATCTTCAGCTGCTCCTTGAGGAAGAACTCGCGCTGGTGCTGGCCGATCTTGCGGTTCACCTCGGCGGAGAGCTCGCTCTGCAGGCGCGCCACCTCCACTTCCTTGCGCAGCAGCGGCAGCACCTTCTCCATGCGCTTGAGCACCGGCACCGTGTCCAGCACCTCCTGCAGCTCCCTTGCCGGGGCGCTGGTCAGCGCGGCGGCGAAGTCGGTGAGCGGCGAGGGGTCGTTGGGGCTGAAGCGGTTGAGGTAGTTCTTCAGCTCCTCGCTGTACAGCGGGTTGAGCGGCAGCAACTCCTTGATGGCGTTGATCAGCGCCATCCCGTAGGCCTTCACCTCGTCGCGCTGGTCCGCCGGGTTGCGCGGGTAGTCCACCTCCACCAGGTAGGGCGGGCGATGGCGCTTGAGCCAGCCCCGGATGCGCACCCGCGACAGGCCCTGGGCGACGAACTGCAGCTTGCCGCCCTCGCGGCTGGCGTGGTGCACGCGCACCAGGGTGCCGTGTTCCGGCAGGGTGGACGGGTCGAAGTGGCGCGGGTCCTCCGGCGGGTTCTCCATGAAGAACAGCGCCAGGCAGTGATGGTCGGTCTTGGCCACCAGTTCCAGGGTCTCGGCCCAGGGCTCCTCGTTGACGATCACCGGCAACACCTGGGCCGGGAAGAACGGGCGGTTGTGGATGGGGATGATGTAGACCGTGTCCGGCAATGTCTGTCCGGGCAGGACCAGGCCTGTGCTGTGCGGGGCGGTCGCTTCTTCGACCAGATCGGCGTTGATGTCCTGATCGCTCATTGGGCACCTGGTAGCTGGGAATTGAAGGCGTGTGGTCGGGGCATGTGAGGCAGATGGGGCTGTATCGCGGGCTTTTCAAGCGCGTGGGTCGCCCTCGTGCTGCCGGGCGGTGCTGGGCAACGGCTGGCCACTTGCCTAAAATGCGCAAATTCTGACCACGACCCGCCATGCTAGTTGCCCGCCTCCTGCGCCTCGATGAACAGGCCCACGCCCACGCCCACGGTCATCACCAACTGGTGATGTCCCTGGCTGGCCGCGCCGAATTCGAGGTGAACGGCCGGGGCGGCGAGGTCTGCCGCATGCGCGCCTGCCTGGTGCCGGGGGATGCCGAACACCAGTTCGCCGGCATGGGCGAGAACCGCATGCTGATCCTCGACCTGGACGAGCAGGGCACCAGCAGCGAAGACCGTGAACTGCTCGTGCGCCTGTTCGAGACCCCGCGCTACCCCGAGCTGGACGCCGATTTCCAGAACCTCCTGAGCTACGCCGGCGCCGAGCTGGCGCGCTACGGCAGCGACCCGATCCTCGCCCGCTCCCTGGGTGGCGTGCTGCTGCGGGCCCTGCACCTGCGCCTGTTCGCCGACCCGCCCCGGCGCCCGGTCGGTGGGCTCGACCTCGAACCCCTCGACGCGCACATCCGCCAGAACCTCGCGCGGCGCATCAGCGTCGCCGAACTGGCCCAGGTCGCCTGCCTCAGCCCCAGCCATTTCCATGCCCAGTTCAAGGACAGCGTGGGCCTGAGTCCCCACCAGTACCTGCTCAAGACCCGCCTCGATCGCGCCGCCCGGCTGCTGCGCGAGAGCGACCTGGCGCTGGTGCGCATCGCCGAGGAATGCGGCTTTTCCAGCCAGAGCGCCCTGACCAACGCCATGCGCCGCTACCTCGGCCTCACCCCCCGGCGCCTGCGCAGCGGCCATTGAAGCGACGGTGATGGCCAATTGCTTCCGCGGGCCGCGTGAAGTTCCGCCGATCGACAGCTAATCTGCAATCCAACTGGTTCGCACAGGCCAGGGGCATGGCGCACGAGCCGGCCCCCGCCGGCCTTTGAAAGGGTGGAAGACGACATGCTGCGCTTCGCTCCATGGGCCCCCGGGGTGGGCCTGATCGGTCTTTTGTGCTGCCTGGGCGGCTCGCTCTCGGCGGCGACCCTGCAGGGCGAGGTGGTCGATGGCCATGGCCAGCCCCTGGGCAATGCGGTGCTCAGCCTGAAGGGCCCTTCGGGCAGCGCCGCCATCCCCGACACGGCCGTGATGGACCAGCGCGACAAGCAATTCGCCCCCTACGTGCTGGCGGTGCACACCGGCACCGCCGTGAGCTTCCCCAACAGCGACAACATCCGCCACCACGTCTACTCCTTCTCGCCGGCCAAGCGCTTCGAGCTGCGCCTCTACCAGGGCACGCCGGCGGCCCCTGTGGTATTCGACAAGCCCGGCGTCGTCGTGCTCGGCTGCAACATCCATGACTGGATGCTCGGCTACGTCTACATCACCGACGACCCCTTCTTCGCCGTCAGCGATGACGCCGGCCGCCTGGCCCTCGACCTGCCACCCGGGCGCTACACCGCCAGCCTCTGGCACCCCCAGGTCGCCGGCATGCTGCCCGTCGCCGCGGGCGAGGTGGAAGTCCCGGCCGCCGGCCTCGTCCAGCGCTTCCCGCTGACCCTGCAAGGCGCGCCTGCCGTACAACCCCGGGTGCCGGAAGAGAAGGGCTTCGGCGCCGCATTCAAGAGGGCCACGGGTGAGGCTCAGTAACAGCTTCCAGGCGCGCATCGCCTGCGTCCTCATCCTGCTGCTGCTGGTGGTGATCGGCGCGCTGTACTTCGCCGTCAAGGTCGCCACCGGCGCCGCCGTGCAGGCCCAGGCGCGCGAGGAGCTGGATATCGGTGGGCGCGTCTTCGGGCGCCTGCTGGAGTCGCGCAGCCGCCAGTTGCACGACGCCGTGCAGGTGCTGGCGGCCGACTTCGGCTTCAAGGAGGCCGTTTCCAGCGGCGACGAGGAAACCATCCGCTCCGCCCTCGGCAACTCCGGTGCACGCATCAACGCCGGTGCGGTGATGCTCCTGGGCATGGACGGCAAGCTGCAGGTCTCCACCGCCGCGCGGGTCGGCAGCGACTCCTCGGCGCGCCTCGCCGAACTGATGCAGGAGCACCAGCGCAATGGCGGGCAGGGCCTGCTGCAACCCATCGACGACGACATCTACCTGCTGGTCGAGGCCAATGTCACCGCGCCCATCCCCATCGCGCGCGTGGTGATGGGCTTTCGCCTGGACGCCGACTTCGCCAGCGAGATGCGCGAGCTCACCCACCTCGACATGAGCCTGGTGGCGACCCAGGCGGGCAAGCCGGACATCTGGCTCAGCACGTTGCCGGGTGATCTGGAGGAGGCGCTCAGGAGCGAGATCAAGACCCGCGATGGCGACATCCTGCGCATCGGCGAGCAGCGCTACATGGGGCGCCGCCTGGTGCTGTCCAGCGGGGCGGACTACCAGGTCCTGCTGCTCCTGCACAAATCCCTGGAGCAGGCCCAGGAGGCCTTCGCGCCGCTGGACCGGGACATCCTGCTGATCGCCCTCTGCGCGCTGCTCGGCTCCCTCGCCGGCGCGTTGCTGCTGGCCCGCAGCGTTTCGCAGCCGGTGCGGCAACTGGCCCTCGCGACCCGGCGCATCGGTGAAGGCGACTACCAGAGCACCGTCGAACTGCATCGATCCGACGAGCTCGGGCAATTGGCCGGCGCGATCGACCGCATGCGCGAGGACATCGCCGAGCGCGAGCGCCAGCTCGCCCACAACGCCCTGCACGATTCGCTCACCGGCCTGCCCAATCGCGCCCTGGCGCTCGACCGGCTGGGCAGCGCCATCACCGCCGCACGTCCCACCGCGCTGCTGCACCTGGGCATCGGTAACTTCCGCGCGGTCAACGAAGCCTGCGGGCCAGGCGGCGGCGACCTGGCCCTGCAGCAGATCTGCCGGCGCCTGCAGGCCACCCTGCGGCCCGGCGACAGCCTGGCGCGCCTGGTGGCCGACGAATTCCTCCTGCTGCTCGAGGGCGCCGACCGCGACAGCGCGGTGGCCGCGGCGGACAAGCTCCAGCAACTGCTGCTCCGGCCCCTGCGCATCGGCAGCCTCGACGTCGCCATCGACTCGCGCATCGGCATCGCCTGCTACCCCACCGACGGTGGCACGCCGGACGAACTGCTGCGTCGCGCCAGCATCGCCATGCAGGACGCCGCCCAGTCGCCCGGCCACCTGCAGCTCTACCAGCAGGGCCGCGACGACGCCCTGCAACGCCAGGTGGTGCTGATCCGCGACCTGCGCCACGCCGCCGGGCGTGGCGAGCTGGTGTTGCACTACCAGCCCAAGCTCGACATCGCCGAAGGCCGGGTGCTCCAGGCCGAGGCGCTGCTGCGCTGGCAGCACCGGCACCTGGGCATGGTCTCGCCCGGCGAGTTCATCCCGCTGGCCGAGCGCACCGGCAGCATCCAGTCGCTCACCGCCTGGGTCATCGAAGAGGTGCTGCGCCAGCTCCAGGAATGGGCGGGGCGGGGGCTCGATCTGCAGGTCTCGCTGAACATCTCCGCCGACGACCTGATGAGCCGCGACCTGGTCGAGCGGGTGTCGGCGCTGCTGCGCAACTACCGCGTGCACCCCGGGCAGGTGGTCTTCGAGATCACCGAAAGCGCGGTCATGGGCGACCTCGTGCAGGCGCTCCGCGTACTCGATGGCCTGCGCGAGCTGGGCATCAGCCTGTCGGTGGACGATTTCGGCACCGGCTACTCCTCCCTCGCGCAGCTCAAGAGCATGCCGGTGCAGGAGTTGAAGATCGACCAGTCCTTCATCCGCGAGCTGGACGAGACCAGCGAAGACGCGGTGATCGTCCGCTCCACCATCGAGATGAGCCACAGCCTCGGCCTCAAGGTGGTCGCCGAGGGCGTCGAGCACGCCCACAGCCTGCGCCTGCTCGAACGCTGGCGCTGCGACACCGCCCAGGGCTACCTGATCAGCCGGCCGCTGTCGGCCGCCGCCTTCGAGGCCTGGATCGCCCAGCCACTCCGCTCACCCCTCGCCGCGGTGCACTGACCATGAACCGATGCCTTGCCCTGCTCCTCGCCCTGTCCCTGCCCGCTGCGGCGATCGCCGACCAAGGACGCCTGCTCGCCACCGGCGGCGCGACCAGCGTCGAAGGCGCCGCCGGCGGCGGCATCACGCCCTGGGCGGTGCTGGCCGGCTACGGCGAGAAGGGCGAGTGGGGGGCCACCGCCTTCGCCACCCGGGTCGAGACCGGCGACTACCGCCTCGACGCCGCCGGGGTGGCCGCCTCCTGGGACAACCGCGTGGAGCTGTCCTATGCCCGCCAGCGCTTCGACCTCGGCACCCTGGCCCGCGACCTGTCGTTGCCGGAGAACACCCTCAGCCAGGATGTGGTGGGGCTCAAGGTGCGGCTGTTCGGCGACCTGATCTACGACCCGTTGCCGCAGGTGTCCCTGGGCCTGCAATACAAGCGGCAGAAGGACTTCCTCATCCCCTCCCTGGTGGGCGCCCGGCGCGACGAAGACACCGAGGGCTACCTCGCCGTGAGCCGCCTCATCCTCGGCGGCGCCTTCGGCTACAACCTGCTGCTCAATGGCGGGCTGCGCTACAGCCGGGCCAACGAACTGGGCCTGCTGGGCTTCGGCGGTGACCGGCGCGACGAGCGCTCGCTGCTCAAGGAAGGCGCCATCGCCGTGCTGCCCGACCGCCACTGGGCCGTTGGCATCGAATACCGTGAAAAGCCCGACAACCTGAGCTTCGCGGGGGAAAGCGACTGGGCGGACCTGTTCATCGGCTACTTCCCCAACAAGAACCTGGCGGTGGTGCTGGCCTATGCGCGCCTCGGCGAGATCGCCACCCTCGACCACCAGGACGGCGTCTACCTGTCCGTGCAGGGGAGCTTCTGACATGCACCGCCTGCTCATCGCCGCCGCCCTGGCCCTGGTGGCCGCCTGTGCCCAGCAGCCACCCGGGGATGACAGCCTCTACCAGGAACTGGGCGGCAAGGCCGGCATCACCCGCATCGTCGAAGGGATGCTGCTGAACATCGCCGGGGACCCGCGCATCGTCGAGCATTTCCGCAACATCGACATCGAGCGCCTGCGCGACAAGCTGGTGGAGCAGTTCTGCGTCGAGGCCGGCGGCCCCTGCCGGTACACCGGCGACAGCATGGAGGAGAGCCACAAGGGCCAGCAGCTCACCGAAAGCGACTTCAACGCCCTGGTCGAGAACCTGCAGGACGCCATGGATGCCGAGGGCATCGCCAGCCGCACGCAGAATCGCCTGCTCGCGCGCCTCGCTCCGATGCGCGGTCAGGTCATCCACAAGTAGCATTGCAGAGCGGTGGTTGCACCTTATGGTGCAACCGGGTTGCACGTCTTGTCGGACAGTCAGAGAATTTGGCAATAACTCCGGAGCTTTTCGAAAGAAAAGGCGGCCTGCGCTCTCTACATTCCGCTGTCCCTTTCGCGCGCCCGGGTCGACACTTGACCGGGAGGCGATCCGACGTAGCCAGACCGGACCAGGACGACCCGGTGCAGTCCGGGTGGCTCGGCGTCTCGTCCTGCGGCGAGGCATGACGCCTGAGCACCGATGACGGGCAGAGGTTGCACCCCAAGGGTTGCGCCGGGCCCGCAAACCAATCGGTAATTGCCACGAGCAACTGCCAAATGCCAACCAGAGAGATGCGGAATACCCGTCGCGTCTCAATAACAACAAACGACAGGGGAGACCCCCAATGAGTATGAGCAACCCGATGCTGATCACCTTCGTGATCTATATCGCTGCCATGGTGCTGATCGGCTTCGCGGCCTATCGCTCCACCAACAACCTTTCCGACTACATCCTCGGTGGCCGCAGCCTCGGCAGCTTCGTCACCGCGCTGTCGGCCGGCGCTTCCGACATGAGCGGCTGGCTGCTGATGGGCCTGCCGGGCGCCATCTACCTCTCCGGCCTGTCCGAGGCCTGGATCGCCATCGGCCTGATCGTCGGTGCCTACCTCAACTGGCTGCTGGTGGCCGGCCGCCTGCGCGTGCAGACCGAGCACAACGGCAACGCCCTGACCCTGCCGGACTTCTTCACCAACCGCTTCGAAGACAACAGCCGCGTCCTGCGCATCTTCTCCGCCGTGGTGATCCTGGTGTTCTTCACCATCTACTGCGCCTCCGGCATCGTCGCCGGCGCCCGCCTGTTCGAAAGCACCTTCGGCCTGTCCTACGAGACCGCGCTGTGGGCCGGTGCCGCCGCCACCATCGCCTACACCTTCGTCGGTGGCTTCCTGGCGGTGAGCTGGACCGACACCGTGCAGGCGACCCTGATGATCTTCGCCCTGATCCTCACCCCGGTCGTGGTGATGATGATCAACGGCGGCATCGAGCCGACCTTCGCAGCCATCGAACTGCAGGACGCCGCCCACTTCGACATGCTCAAGGGCGCCACCTTCATCGGCGTGATCTCGCTGATGGCCTGGGGCCTGGGCTACTTCGGTCAGCCGCACATCCTGGCGCGCTTCATGGCCGCCGATTCGGTGAAGTCCATCCCCAACGCCCGCCGCATCTCCATGATCTGGATGATCGCCTGCCTGGGCGGCGCGGTCGCCGTCGGCTTCTTCGGCATCGCCTACTTCTCCGCTCACCCGGAAGTGGCCGGCCCGGTCACCGCCAACCCCGAGCGCGTGTTCATCGAACTGGCCAAGCTGCTGTTCAACCCCTGGGTTGCCGGCGTGCTGCTGTCCGCCATCCTGGCGGCCGTGATGTCCACCCTGAGCTGCCAGCTGCTGGTGTGCTCCAGCGCCCTGACCGAAGACTTCTACAAGGCCTTCTTCCGCAAGAACGCCAGCCAGAACGAACTGGTCTGGGTCGGCCGCGCCATGGTGCTGCTGGTGGCCGTGATCGCCATCGCCATCGCCTCCAACCCCGAGAGCAAGGTGCTGGGCCTGGTGTCCTACGCCTGGGCCGGCTTCGGTGCCGCCTTCGGCCCGGTGGTGATCCTCTCCCTGGTGTGGAAGGGCATGACCCGCAACGGTGCCCTGGCGGGCATGATGCTGGGCGCCGTCACCGTGATCCTGTGGAAGAACCTCCTCGGATGGACCGGCCTGTACGAAATCATCCCGGGCTTCATCCTCGCCACCCTCGGCATCCTGATCTTCAGCCGCATCGGCAACGGCCCCTCCGCCGCGATGATCAAGCGCTTCGACGAAGCCGAGAAGGAATACCAGGACGCCAGCGCCTGATGCCTAGAGCGCCCGGGCCGCAGAGCCCGGGCAGCTAAGAGTTTGATAGTGCTTCAACGGCCCTCGTCCTCGGACCCGGGCCGTTTTTTTATGCCCGCGCAAATCCCCGCCCCACGGAGGCGGGGCGAGTGGCACGTCGTGGAAGGGAAGGGCCCGGCGCAAGGCCGGGCCTGGTCGTATCGCGGAGGATCAGCTCATGCCCAGCCAGGTGGGCAGTGCCAGGGAGATCCAGGGCACGTAGGTGATGAACAGCAGGAAGACCAGCAGGATCATTAGCCAGGGCATGGCGGCGCGGATGGTGGAGGTGAGCGGCATGCCCGTCACCGCGGAGGTGACGAACAGGTTGAGCCCCACGGGCGGGGTGATCAGGCCGATCTCCATGTTCACGACCATGATGATGCCGAGGTGGATCGGGTCGATGCCCAGCTTCATGGCGATGGGGAAGAGGATGGGCGCGAGGATCAGGATGATCGCCGAGGGCTCCATGAAGGCGCCGGCCACCAGCAGCACGATGTTGACCATGAGCAGGAACATGAAGGGGGTGAGCCCCGCTTCGATGACCCAGGCGGTGATCTGCTGGGGCAGTTGCTCGGTGGTCAGCACGTGGGCGAAGAGCATGGCGTTGGCGATGATGAACATCAGCATGATCGACAGCTTGCCCGACTCCAGCAGCACCTTCGGCGCCTCGCTGAGCTTCATGTCCTTGTAGACGAACAGGGCGATGAAGGCCGAGTAGACGGCGGCCACGGCCGCGGCCTCGGTGGGGGTGAACATGCCGGAGTAGATGCCGCCGAGGATGATCACCATCAGCAGCAGGCCCCAGATCGCCTTGCGCGCGGCGCTGAGCCATTCGCGGAAGGTGGCGCGGGGCATCGCCGGCAGGTTCTTCTTCACCGCGATGATGTAGATCGCCACCATCAGCACCACGCCCAGCAGCAGGCCGGGGACGACGCCGGCCATGAACAGCTTGCCCACCGAGGTTTCGGTGGCGGCGGCGTAGACCACCATCACGATGGACGGCGGAATGAGGATGCCCAGGGTGCCGGCGTTGCACACGATGCCGGCGCCGAACGCCTGCGGATAGCCCGAGCGCACCATGCCGGCGATGGCGATGGAGCCCACCGCGGCCACCGTGGCGGGGCTGGAGCCCGAGAGTGCGGCGAACAGCATGCATGCCAGCACCGCCGCGATGGCCAGGCCGCCACGGATGTGGCCGACGCAGGCGTTGGCGAAGTCGATCAGGCGCTTGGCCACGCCGCCGGTGGTCATGAAGGCGCCGGCCAGCAGGAAGAAGGGGATGGCCAGCAGGGTGTAGTGCTCGGAGGTCTCGAACAGCTTGATCGCCAGCGAGCGCACCGAGTCGGGGCTGAACAGCATGATGGTCACCGAGCCCGCCAGGCCCAGGGAAATGGCGATGGGCACGCCGATGAACATCAGCAGGAACAGCAGCAGGAAGAGGAACAGGATGGTCATTGCTTGCCTTCCTCGTGCTCGGTGAGTTTCAGCGCATCGGCGGCTTCGTCGGCCAGGCCGAGGCCGGTCTGCCGGTTCTGCAGCAGGCGCACGAGGATTTCGCCGTAGCGGATGAACACCATGGCGAAGCCGAGCGGCACGATCAGGGCGATATGCCATTGCATGACGCCGTAGTGCCCGAGGTCTTCCGCGCCGATGGCGGCGGTGAACAGGGTCTGCACCCACTCGAAGCTGGCCACGCCCAGCAGGCCGGCGTAGGCCAGGCAGCAGAGGCAGGCGATGATGCCGATGATGCGTTGAACCTTGCGTGGGGTGAGCCTGACCAGGGCGTCGACGCCGATGTGGCCGGCGGTGCGCACGCCGTAGGAGAGGCCGAAGAAGATCAGCCAGGCGAACAGGGCCTTGGTCAGCGAGGTGCTCCAGGTCATGGCCTGGGCCATGCCCATGATGCTGTCGCCGATGGCGAAGAGGCGCTCGCTCGCGCCCTCCCAGCGGTCGGCGAGGCTGTAGAACAGGGTGTAGAGGTTGTTGAGGATCACGTAGACGAACGTGACCAGCGTCATGGCCGCCAGGAGGAAGGCGATGAAGCCTTCCTCGAAGTGGTCCCAGACGCGCCTTAGGGTGTTCATGGATGGCGTCTCCCGAGCTGTGGAAGCGGTGCCGGCGCGGTGGGCCCGCGCCGGCCGGCGTTTACTGGGCCTGGTTGGCCGCTTCGGCGGCCTTGATCAGGTCGGCGCCGATCTCGCCTTCGAACTTCTTCCACACCGGCTTCATCGCGTCGCGCCACTCGTTGCGCTGCTCGGGGGTGAGCTCGATGATCTCGCTGGTCTTGGCCTCGATGATGCGCTGCTTGTCGCCCTGGTTGAGCGCCTCGGCCTGCTTGTTCACCTCGACGGTGACTTCCTGGGTGATCTTCTCCAGCTCGCTGCGCACATCCGGCGGCAGGCCGTTCCAGAACTTGGTGTTGGTGATCAGCATGTAGTCGAGCACACCGTGGTTGGACTCGGTGATGTACTTCTGCACTTCATGCATCTTCTGCGAGTAGATATTCGACCAGGGGTTCTCGGCGCCGTTGACCACGCCGGTCTGCAGGCCCTGGTAGACCTCGGCGAAGCTCATCTTGCGCGGGTTGGCGCGCACGGCCTTGAACTGCTCCTCGAGCACGGCGGAGGCCTGCACGCGGAACTTCAGGCCGCGCGCGTCCTTGGGCTCGCGCAGGGGCTTGTTGGCCGAGAGCTGCTTCATGCCGTTGTGCCAATAGCCCAGCCCGGTGATGTTCTTGCTTTCCATGGACTTCAGCAGGCCCTGGCCCTCGGGGCTGAGCTGGAAGCGGTCGACGGCCTGGATGTCGTTGAACAGGAAGGGCAGGTCGAACAGCTGCACCTGCTTGGTGTACTGCTCGAACTTGGCCAGCGACGGCGCGATCATCTGCACGTCGCCCAGCAGCAGCGCTTCCATTTCCTTGCCGTCACCGAAGAGCGAGGAGTTGGGGTAGACCTCGACCTTGACCTTGCCGGCCAGGCGCTCCTCCGCGAGCTTCTTGAACAGCAGTGCGCCCTGGCCTTTCGGCGTGTGTTCGGCGACGACATGGGAGAACTTGATGACGATGGGGTCGGCAGCGTGCGCCAGGCTGGCGGCACCCAGGGCGAGTGCGCAGGCGAGAGCCTTGAGGGTGGGTTTGAACATGGGGCTTCCTCTTGTAGTTGTAAGCAGATCCATGCGCGGGGAGCGCTACTACGGCTGACAAGAGCAAGTCTAGGCGCTGGCCAGAGGGAAAGCGGTCAGTACCTTGATCACGGCCAGTCTTGTTCTTGTCGGCTCGCTGGCGATCCGATGGCAAGTCCCGTACCAGACGCGCGGGCAGGGCCGGGTGCTCGGGCCTCCAGGCGTTTGGCCGCGAAACCGGGCGGGTTGGAAATGGCGAAAATCCGCCCCTTTGTCGTGGTGTGGTGGCGGAAATCCGCCACATTCGAGCGTCGGCCGTGGCCGCCCCGTGCAAGCTGCAAGCGGGCTCATGGCTGCCGTATCGAACCGCATTCGCGGCTCAACCAGTCGAAGAACGCCTTCACCGGTGGGTGCCGCTCGCGGCCGGGGACGCAGAGGGTGGAATAGCCCGCGCCCTCGACGCTGATCTCCGGCCGGTAGGGCACCAGCAGGCCGTTGGCGACGCTCTCGGAGACCAGGATGGAGCTCGCCAGCACCAGCCCCTGGCCGGCGACGGCGGCTTGCAGGGCGTAGTGCTCCTCCTCGTATTCGCGTTGCGCCGCGGTTTCCAGCAGGCGCTCCTCACCGGCGGCCTGGCACCAGGCCTTCCAGCCCAGTTCATAGAGCTGCGCGTTGTGCCAGCGGATGGTGATCAGCGTCGGCACCGCCCGGCCCAGGCTGGCGACCAGGGCCGGGGCGCCGTAGACGCCGAAGCACTCGTCGAGCAGGCACTGGCTGTGCAGGCTGGGGTAGTGCGTGGTGCCGTAGCGGATCACCAGGTCGACACTGGCGTCCTGGTGCAGGTCAACCAGGGTGTTGCGGGTGTCCAGGCGCAGGCTGATGGCCGGGTGGGCGGCATAGAAGCGCCCCAGCCGGGGAATCAGCCAGAGCGCGGCGAAGGCCGGCGTGGTGGAGAGCGTCAACTGGCCGCCGCTGCGTTGCGGGCGCAACTGGTCGAGGGTCTGGGTCACGTCCAGCAACGCCCCGTGCAGGCTGCCGAACAGCTGCTGGCCGCAGTCGGTCAGGCGCACGCTGCGGGGCAGGCGCTCGAACAGCGGCACACCGAGCCAGCCTTCCAGGCTGCGGATCTGGTGGGACACCGCCGTCGGCGTCACCGCCAGTTCCTCGGCGGCGGCCTTGAAGCTCAGCAGGCGGGCGGCGGACTCGAAGGTGCGCAGGGCGGTCAGGGGCAGGTTGGCGAACATCTGGGCTCCACGGATGAAATGGATTCATCCTGGTGAACTAAGGGTCATTTGTCCGGAAATACGGCTGGCCCTAGCTTAGTTCCTGTGTTCAGGCCGGTCACCGGCTTGATGAAGACAACCGGAAGCAGGAGCTACAGATGAGCCGTATTCTTTCCATCCAGGGCAGCCCCCGTGGCGAGCGTTCCCACTCGCGGCGCCTGCAGGAGGCTTTCCTCACCGCCTGGCAGGGCCGGGACGCCGATCGGCAGGTGGTGCGCCGCGAGGTCGGGCGTTCGCCCATCCCGGCGGTCACCGAAGGCTGGATCGCCGCCGCCTTCCACCCCGAACCGGAGAACCGCACCGAGGTGATGAAGGCCGACCTGGCCCTGAGCGACCTGCTGGTGGACGAGCTGTTCGCCGCCGACCGCCTGGTGATCTCGGCGCCCATGTACAACTTCGGCGTGCCCAGCGGGGTCAAGGCCTGGGTCGACCAGATCGTGCGCATCCGCCGCACCTTCGACTTCGACCCGAGCCGCCCGGGCAACCCCTACACGCCGCTGGTGCTGGGGCGCAAGGCGCTGATCATCACCACCCGAGGCGACCATGGCTACGGCCCCGGCGGCGTCAACGCCCACATGAACCACGCCGACACCTACCTGCGCGACGTGCTGGGCTACATCGGCATCACCGACGTCAGCGTGGTGGCGGTGGAGAACGACGAGTTCGGCGGCGACGCCTTCCAGCAGTCCTACCAGCGTGCCGAGCGCGCCCTGGTGGAACTGGCCGAGGTCTTCTGAGGAGGTCGCCATGGCCTGGCTGTTCCTGCTGATCGCGGCGTTCTTCGAAGTGCTCTTCGCCATGAGCATGAAGTACGCCAACGGCTTCACCCAACCGCTGCCCAGCGCCCTGGTGGTGCTGGCGGCCATCGCCGGCATCTACTTCCTGACCCTGGCCATGCGCGTGCTGCCGGTGAGCGTCGCCTACCCGATCTGGACCGCCATCGGCACCCTCGGCACCGTCATCCTCGGCGTGGCGCTGTTGGGCGAGTCCATCACCCCCATGAAGCTGCTGTCGGTGGCGCTGATCATCGCCGGGGTAGCGGGGTTGAAGTGACAGGCCGCTGCTCGGTTGTGACCGGTATGTAGGGTGGAGGTCGCTTTTTACCTCCACCAGACGGAGTCGAGCGCGGTACGTAGCAGTTTCTGAAACCGCGCATCGATGGGTTTCGCTTCGCTCTACGCCATCCTACGAAAGCGCAAGGCATCGCGAATGAATTCGCTCCCACAAGGGCGGCGCTGCGCGCCGCTTGGCGACTGGAGTCGCCCCTACGGGAGTTTCCTGTGCATCGACCCTTCGCAAGGCATGGCCATTGCCCTAAGCTGCCACGCTTTCCCACCCCATCGAGGCCTTTACGTGAGCTCCCAAGACCCCCTGCACGGCATGACCCTGGCGAAGATCCTCGAAGAGCTGGTCGCCAAGTACGGTTGGGACGGCCTGGCCAAGCGCATCGATATCCGCTGCTTCAAGAGCGACCCGAGCATCAAGTCGAGCCTGACCTTCCTGCGCAAGACGCCCTGGGCGCGGGAGAAGGTCGAGTCGCTGTTCATCGACGTGCGTCGCCGCCAGGAGTGAGCCCTCAGAGCCGGCTGGCCTGCACCGAGGCTTCCGGCATCTGGCACAGGGTGGCGCGGCCGGGTTCCAGGTAGGGCTGGAGGATGGGCGCCATGCCCTTCATCACCTGCACCGGCAGCGCCGAGGTGAAGCGGAAGTTCGAGGCCTGGCTGCCTGCCACGTAGGCGGTCAGCGTGCCGAAGTGCCGGGGCCCCAGGTAGAAGACGAAGGTGGCGGTGCGGTTCAGCGCCTTGGAGCTGATCACCTGGCCGCCGCGCCCCACCGTCTGCAGGCGGTTGTCGCCGGTGCCGGTCTTGCCGCCCATCACCAGCGGCTTGCCGTCGGGCTGGGTGAAGGTGCCCTGCAGGCGCCGCGCGGTGCCGGCGTCGACCACCTGCGAGAGCGCCTCGCGCAGCGCCGTCGCCACTTCCGAGGCCATCACCCGCTTGCCCGGCACCGCCGCATGGCTGAGCTGGGTTTCGTAGGGCGTGTCGGCGGCGAAGTGCAGGCGGTCGATGCGCACCGTGGGCAGGCGCACGCCGTCGTTGACGATGATCCCCATCAGTTCCGCCAGCGCCGCCGGGCGGTCGCCGGAGCTGCCCAGCGCGGTGGCCAGCGACGGCACGAGGTGGTCGAACGGGTAGCCCAGCTGGCGCCACTGCTGGTGGATGTCGAGGAAGGCCTCCACCTCCAGCATGATGCGGATGCGCTTGTCCCGCGCGTTCTTGCGTTGCGACTTGAACAGCCAGCCATACACCTCGCTGCGGGGCCCGCCGCTGGCTTCCACCGCCTCGCGGTAGGTCGCCTGCGGGTGGCCCTGCAGGTAGGCCAGCAACCACAGCTCCAGCGGGTGCACCCGCGCCACGTAGCCCTGGTCGTTGAGGTTGAAGGCCCCGGGGCCGTAGCGGTCGTAGAGCTGGTCGAGGCGCTTGTCGCCCAGCGCTTCGTCGGGCAGGCGCTCGCGCATGAAGGCGGCGAAGGTGGCGCGGTCGGCCTGGGGTTGCAGGTAGCGGTGGATGGCCGCGAGGCGCGAGGCCCAGGGGCGCAGGCCGTCGAGGAAGGTGGCCATGCGCTCGTCGGCATCCTTGCCCTTGTACTTGTTCCAGAAGCGCAGCAGGTAGGTCTGGCTCTCGCGGGAGACGAACAGGTCCAGGTAGCCCTGGCGGCGTGGGTCCTTGTCGTCGGACAGCAGCGCCACCTTGCCGCCGTCGGGGCGGTAGATGTCGTGGCGCACGATGTCGCGCAACAGGCGTACGAAGGGCAGGTTGATCGACTCGCGCAGGGCATCGCGCAGGCTCGGGTTGCGGCCGTTGTCCTCCTTGCGGAAGTTGCTGAAGGTGTGCAGCCCGCCGCCGGTGAAGAAGCGCTCGAAGGGGCTGGCCGAGTAGGTGCGGTCCAGCGCCGCCGCCAGCATCGGCGCCAGGCTGCGGTCGCTGGCGCCGGCCAGGTAGTCCAGGGCCCAGCGGCTCAGGGCGTCCAGCGGGTCGACCCGCACCTTGCGCAGCTCCGCCTCGGGCATCGCGCCGTAGCGCGCGTGCAGCGCGGCGATGTAGTCGAGGTAGGTGGCCAGCACCCGCAGCTTGGCGGTGGAGCCCAGCTCCAGCTTGCTGCCCTCGTTGATGTCGAAGGGCTGGTCGGTGTTGTCGGTCTGCACGCGCACCTGGTTGCCCGAGGGGGTGCGCTCGAAGAGGGTGAAGCTGTAGCGCACCTCGCGGGTCTTCTCCGGCGACAGCAGGCGCTCGCCGAACAGCCCGGCCTGCTCGGCGAACGCCGGTTCGGCGAGATCGTGCAGGTAGGTGGTGACGGCCTGCTGCAGCTCGCCCTGCAGGCTGCTGCTGGCGGCGAGGTCGAGGCGGTCGAGGTCGTACAGCGGCATCTGCAGCAGGCTCGACAGGCGCGCCCGCGCCAGGCTGACGCCCTTGTTGCCTTCGATGCGCGACAGCGCCGGCTCCTGCTGCAGGTCACGGAAGCCCAGGCGCGCCTCCAGCGCGGCCCGGCCCAGGGCCGGGCGCAGTACACCGGCGTTGCCCAGCAGGCGCAGGTGGCTGTCGGTCAGCGCCTCCAGCTCCTCGCGCCCGCGTGACAGGTAAAAGGAGGGCCGGCGCTGGGCGATCATCAGCGACACCACCTCGCGCAACGCCTGGCCCCGCGCCTGCAGGCGCTCGGGCTCTTCCTGGTCCTCGGCGAGGAGGCGGTTGGTGCGTTCGAAGTCGGCGCCGTACCAGACCCGCAAGCCATCGGCCATGCCGTGCACCTCGCCGTGGCCCGGCACCGCGGAGAGCGGCACGCTGTTGAGGTAGTCGAGCACCACGCGCTGGCGAGCGGCCAGGGTCTCGGGGCCGCCCTGGTAGGCGCGCACGCTGGCCGAGGCCATCTGGCGGATCTTCTCGCCCGCCGAGAGGGTGAGGCCGGAGGGCGAGTGGCGGTACTTTTCCAGCTGGGTCGCCAGGGTGCTGCCGCCGGCGCTCTGGCCGGGCATGTCGAGCACCTTGCCGGCCTGGGTCAGCGCCGCCTTGACGAAGCGCGGCCAGTCCACCGCCGGGTTGGCCAGGGGCTGGTCGGCCAGCAGTTGGCGGTTCTCGATGAACAGCAGGCTGCTGGTGAGCAGCGGCGGGATGGCGGAGAAACCGGCATACAGCTGTTGCGGGTAGCTGAAGCGGTACAGCGGCTCGCCCCGGCAGTCGGCGATGTCGATGCCCGCCTGGACCTTCTCCCGGTACGGCGGGAACAGGCCATGGCGGCTGTAGTCCATCAGTGCCGGGGAGAAACGCACCTGCCGGCGGATGGCATAGCCGCGCGCGTCGAGGCGCTGCAGCATCTGCGGCAGGTAGACGTAGCCCAGGCGCTTGTCGAAGGGCCCGTCGTGGGGGTAGAGGATGGCGTCGCTGGGGCCTTCGTCGAGGCGGTAGGTGAGGGTGGCGGCGTAGCGGCTGATTTCCCGGGACTGCAGCCAGGAGCTGCGCATCTCTTCGCGGGTGGCGTAGCCGAGGAAAGCGGCGGATACGAGCATGAAGCTCCAGAACGCCAGGCGGTGCTTCTTGCGGCGGGGACGACGGGAGCGCGAGGTCACGTCTTCGAGGCTACCTTTGGGTACCTGGGTGGACGATGCGTCGGTTTGCCATAGGACGCCCATGATCGATGGCCTGGCTGGCGCGTTACCGCTCTTGTACAAAGCGTAGTAGCTGGGAACCGGAGAGCGCTCCGAAACGACGGAATACGAGGCGAACAGCCATGTCAGACGATAACCGGCAGCAGATCGAGCGCAGCTGGCGCGCCAACGCCGCTGCCTGGAGCGACGCCGTCCGTGGCGGACGCATCGAAAGCCGCCGCGTGGCGACCGACCGGGCGATGCTCGAGGCGATCGAGGCGCGCGCCCCGCAGCGGGTGCTGGACCTGGGTTGCGGCGAGGGGTGGCTGTGCCGCGCGCTGGGCGAGCGGGGCATCGGGGCGCTGGGCGTGGACGCGTCGCCCGCGCTGGTGGAGCTGGCCCGGGCAGCAGGCGGCCGTTTCGAATGCTGTGACTACCGCGGCCTCGCCGAACAGCCCCTGCGCTTCGGCCGCTTCGATGCCGTGGTGTGCAATTTCGCCTTGCTGGACGAGGACCTGCAGCCGCTGCTGGCGGCCATCACCCGGGCCCTTGCGCCCGGCGGCGCCCTGCTGCTGCAGACCGTCCACCCCTGGAGCGCCGCCGGCGAGCAAGGCTATCGCGATGGCTGGCGCCTGGAGACCTTCGCCGCCTTCGAGGGCGCCTTCACCGAGCCGATGCCCTGGTATTTCCGCACCCTGGAATCCTGGCTGGCGTTGCTGGGGCGCAGCGGCCTGGTGCTGGAAGCGCTGCACGAGCCCCGCCACCCCGGCAGCGGCCTGCCGCTGTCGCTGCTGTTGATCGCCCGGCCTCAGGGCTGAATGCGGTAGAAGGTGCGGGGTGCCCCGTAGCCCGGGTTGGCCAGGCGCACCGGCGTGGCCTTCGGCGGCTTGCGCTGGTTGAGGCGGTTGCTCAGGTCCAGCCAGCCCGCCAGGGCCGACATCAGCAGCACGCCGGCGCAGGCCAGCGCCACCTGGCCCACGGCGTTAAGCGCATAGAGCGTGGCGATGGCATCGGCCAGCGGCGCCAGCAGCACACTGAGGCAGAACACTTCCAGCGAATGCATGCCCATGCGGCACACCTCGCGGGCCGGCCAGCGGGTCAGCCAGTCCGTGCGCGGCAGCAGCACGGCCACGCAGTGGGCGAGGGCGAGGAAGTGCAGCAGGCGCAGGGGCGACAGATCGGTCTTGTCCAGCGGATAGAGCACATCGCCCAGCCACTTCGGCATCCAGGCGTCATGCAGGCCCGGCACCTTCCAGCTGAGGGCGACCACGGCGCTGAACACCAGGTAGCCGGCGGCGGCGAAGAACAGCGGCGACTTCCAGGTGGCCGGCGGCGCATCGGCCGGGCGGGCCTGGGCATGGCGCGCGGCGACGCCGCCGAGCACGAAGAGGAATTGCCAGGCCAGCGGGTTGAAGAACCATTCGCCACCCGGGTGGGAGCTGAGGTTCCACCAGGGCGCGCAGAGGTACAGCGCCCCCGAGAGCGCCAGGGCGGCGTAGCTCCAGCGCATCAGCAGCGGCAGGATCAGCGGCAGCCCGGCCAGCAGCACGACGTACAACGGCAGGGGGTCCATCAGGTTGGGCTTGAAGCGCAGCAGCAGCTCGTCGATCAGCGCCTGTTGCGGGTTGGCGAGGAAGTAGTCCAGGCCCATTTCATTGATGAAGTTGCGGCTGTCCACATGGTTGTTGGTGTAGAACACCACCCCCATGAGCACCGCGAGCAGGAAGATGTGGGCGACGTACAGCACCCACACGCGGCGCAGTACGCGCAGGCAGGCCACCGCGTAGCCGTCGCGCAGCAGCAGCTTGCCGTAGGCGAGCACGGCCGCGTAGCCGGCGAGGAAGACGAAGATCTCCGCCGCGTCGCTGAAACCGAAGTTGCGTGGCGTGACCTGGCCGAGAGGGTTGTGCGGGATGTGGTCCCAGAAGATGAACACCAGGGCCAGCCCTCGGAAGAAATCGATACGCAGGTCGCGTCCTGTCTGCATGGCGGCTTACTCGCGGCAAGTCCCGCCCGGAGTGGGCGAGCGGTGGGTCCTGATGGTTCTGACTGCGGCCCCGGGGCGAGTTTCCCCACGCAAGACAGACGGTCGTGCCCGCTCCGACGCACGGCTTTACCGAAGCGGCGGGAAGCCGCACTATCCGCGCGTTTCGATGCGTGCATTCAAGGAGTGGAAATGAGCAAGGCATTGCTGGTCGTGGACATGCAGGCGGGGCTGTTCCTCACCACCCCCGAGCCCTGGCGCGCCGGGCAGGTGCTGGAGCGGATCAACCGCCTGGCCGACCGTGCACGCAGCGCCGGCGTGCCGGTGATCTACGTGCAGCACGACGGCGAGCCCGGCAGCGAGCTGGAGCCCGGCTGCATCGGCTGGCAGCTGCATCCGGGCCTGGAGCGCGGCGACAACGACTGGGTGCTGCGCAAGACCGCCTGCGACGCCTTCTTCGAGACCGAGCTCAAGTCCACCCTGGAGAAGCTCTACGTCACCGACCTGGTGGTGACCGGCTACGCCACGGAGTTCTGCGTCGATACCTCCATCCGCCGCGCCGCCAGCGAGGGCTTCAACGTCATCCTGGCCAGCGATGCGCATACCACCCGCGACCGGCCGCACCAGAGTGCCGAGGCGATAGTCGCCCACCACAACTGGGTCTGGGGCGAATTCATCCAGCCACGGAACCCCATGCGCCTGCAGCAGGCCGAAGAGATTCACTTCTGAGGAGGACCACCATGGGCAGCATCACCTTCCCCGACGGCGCCGCCGTGCCCGCCATCGGCCAGGGCACCTGGCACATGGGCGAGCGCCCCGACCAGCGCGCCCGCGAAGTCGCCGGGCTGCGCCTGGGCCTGGAGTTGGGCATGAGCCTGATCGACACCGCCGAGATGTACGCCGAGGGCGGCGCGGAGCAGGTGGTGGGCGAGGCCATCGCGGGGCATCGCGAGCAGGTCTTCCTGGTCAGCAAGGTGTACCCGTGGAACGCCAGCCGCACGGGCGTCGAACAGGCCTGCGAACGCAGCCTCAAGCGCCTGGGCACCGACCGCATCGACCTCTACCTGCTGCACTGGCCGGGCGAGCATCCGCTGGAGGAAACGGTGGAAGGCTTCGAGCGCCTGCGCGAGCGGGGCAAGATCCTGCGCTGGGGCGTCTCCAACTTCGACCTGGCCGACATGCAGGACCTGCCCGCTGGCTGCGCCGCCAACCAGGTGCTGTACAACCCCGAGTCGCGCGGTATCGAGTTCGACCTGCTGCCGAGCCAGCAACGCCAGCGCATGCCGCTCATGGCCTACTGCCCGGTGGGGCAGGGCGGCAGCCTGCTGCGGGATGCGGCGTTGCTGGAAGTCGCCCGCCGCCACGAGGCCACCCCGGCGCAGGTCGCCCTGGCCTGGGCGCTGCGCCAGGACGGCGTGATCGTCATCCCCAAGGCGGTCGATCCCGTGCATATCCGGCAGAACGCCCGCGCCGGCGAGTTGCGCCTGAGTGCCGACGACCTCGCCCTGATCGACCGCGCCTACCCGGCGCCGACGCGCAAGCAGCGACTGGACATGGTCTGACCTGCCTCGCACCGTTGGTTGGCGCCGAGCGCAGCAAGGCCCGACGGCGCAGGCGTCGGCTTCGGCACGTTGGGCTTCTTGTCTCGGCTCAACCACCAGGCCCAGCGCAGCCGCGCAGTCCTATCCGGCCAATATCCGTAGAAGCGTCCGTCACCTAGATTCCTATTGTCCTACAGCTCCAATAGACTCGCGGGTCTGTGACCCAGGGAAGGACTGTTATGAATCGCATGCTGTGGACGTTGTTCGGCCTGATGGGGTTGGTGATGAGTGCCGGGGCGCAGGACGTGCCGGCGCCGGACCCGTTGCTCGATGCGCCCGCAGCGTCCGCCACCCCCGGCAGCGCCGCCCGCGGCGTGTTGCGCGCTCGTGACCAGGCCGTGCTGGCCAGCGAGCTGGCCGGGCGCATCACCGAGATGCCCTATGCCGAAGGCCAGGCCTTCAAGAAGGGCGAGGTGCTGGTGCGCTTCGACTGCGCCGCCTACCAGGCCCAGCTCAATGCCGCCAACGCCGCCACCCGTGCCGCCCGCGAGGAACTGAAGAACAAGCAGCAGCTGGCCGCGCTCAATTCCGTCGGCCGCTTCGAGGTCGCCCTGGCCGAGGCGCGCCAGGCGCAATCCCAGGCGGAAGCCCAGGTCTACCAGGTGCAGGTGCAGCGTTGCCAGGTGAAGGCGCCCTTCGATGGCCAGGTGGTCTCGCGTCGCGTGCAGCCCCACGAAAGCGTGCCCAGCGGCGCACCGTTGCTGGAGGTGGTGGACAACCGCACCCTGGAGATCCACCTCTTGGTGCCATCCCGCTGGCTCGGCGCGCTCAAGCCCGGTGAACCCTTCGAATTCGTACCCGACGAGACCGGCAAGGCGCTCAAGGCCACGGTCAAGCGCCTCGGTGCGCGCATCGACGAAGGCAGCCAGACCCTGCTGCTGATCGGCGCCCTGCCCGAGGACGCGCCCGGCCTGCTGGCCGGCATGAGCGGCAGCGCACGCTTCCCGGAGAGCCGATGAACGCGCCGCTGCCCGGTTTCGCCGAGCGGGTCTTCGCGGTCTTCCTCGGCCTCCAGGCCCAGGCCCGCAAGGCCGGGACCTCCTCGCAGCTGGCCTTCGCCATGGTCAACGACGGGCAGGGCGTGTTCGGCTACCGCCATGCCGCGCTGCTGATCACCGGCAAGGTCCGCGCGCTCACCGGCATCAGCGTGGTGGAACCCAATGCCCCCTTCGTCGCCTTCGTCGAGCGAGCGGCGGCCCAGCGCCTGGCTGCGGGCCAGCTGGGCGAGCCCGGCGTCGTCGAGCCCGGCAGCCTGGACGAGAGCAGCCGCGAGGACTGGCAGGCGCTGTCCGCCGCCCACGCCTTCTGGCTGCCGTTGAAGGATCGCCAGGGCGAGGTCTTCGGCGGCCTGTGGATCGCCCGCGACACCCCCTGGAGCGAGGCCGAACAGGCCCTGCTGGTGCAGCTCGGCGACACCTACGCGCACGCCTGGCTGGCCCTGCAGCCGCGCAAGCCCTGGCGCCTGCGCTGGCCGAGGAAGAAGCTCCTGGCCCTGGCCGGCGCGTTGGCCCTGATGCTGCTGGTGCCGGTGCGCCAATCGGTGCTGGCACCCGCCGAAGTGGTGCCCCAGGGTGGCCGCGTGGTGGCTGCGCCGCTGGACGGGGTGATCGCCGAATTCCTCGTCAAGCCCAACCAGAGCGTCGCCGCCGGCGACCTGCTGGTGCGCTTCGACGCCACCACCCTCAAGGCCCAGGCCGATGTCGCCGAGCGCGCCCTGG